>NZ_CP053069.1:3042096-3346306 GCF_013003965.1 Usitatibacter rugosus
AAGCGGCCCTCGAGCAGCGGCGCGACCTGGAGGCGCAGGAAGTTCCGGTCGAATGCAGTGGAGGCATTGGACTCGTCCTCGATCCACGTGAGGCCCTGCGTCTTCGCGTACGACTCGAGCTCGGAGCGCGTCACGGACAGCAGCGGTCTCCACAGCGAGGCGGTCGTCCCAGGAAGAGCGCGCCATTCCGGCATGCCCGCCGCGCCACGCAGGCCCGTGCCGCGCAGGAGCTGCAGGAGGACCGTCTCAGCCTGGTCGTCGAGGTGATGCGCGAGCGCGATCACGGAAGCGCTTGCTCGCGCATAGGCGCCATAGCGCGCCTCGCGCGCCGCGGCCTCGAGCCCCGTTCCCGAATCACGCTCGACGTGGACGCGTTCGATCGAGAGCGGCACGCGCAATGTCTCGCAGAGTTGCTCGCAGGCACTGGCCCACCGGTCGGCGTTGGGGGAGAGGCCGTGATGGACGTGGAGCGCGGAGAGCTCGAAGCCATGGGCTTCGCGCTGGGTCGCGAGGAGGTGCAGCAGGACGACGGAGTCGAGGCCGCCCGAGAGGCCGGCGCACACCGGCGTGCCCGGCGCGACGTGGGCCCTCAGGCTGCGGAGCAGCGCCTCACTCGGCGAGTTCCTTGAACTTGCCATAGTTCACCAGCCGGTCCTGGCGGCGCTCGAGGAGATCGTCGGTGGAGAGGTCCTGCAAGCCCTTCAGGCTTTCGGCGATCGCCTTCTTCAGGCTCTTCGCGGATTCCACCGGGTCACGATGCGCGCCGCCCAGCGGCTCGGTGATGACCTTGTCCACGAGGCCCATCGTCTTCAGGCGCCCCGAGGTGATGGCGAGCGCTTCGGCCGCTTCGCCCGCGTTCTCCGGGCTCTTCCACAGGATGGCCGCGCAGCCTTCCGGCGAGATCACCGAATACGTGGAGTACTGCATCATCAGCGTGACGTCGCCCACGGCGATCGCGAGCGCGCCGCCCGAGCCGCCCTCGCCGATGATCGACACGACCACCGGCACGCGCAGGCCCGCCAGCACATAGAGGTTCCTGCCGATCGCTTCGGACTGGCCGCGCTCCTCGGCGCCGATGCCGGGATAGGCGCCGGGCGTATCGACGAACGTGAGCAGCGGGATGGCGAATTTTTCAGCCAGCTTCATCAGGCGCAGCGCCTTGCGATACCCCTCGGGGCGCGGCATGCCGAAGTTGCGGAAGATCTTCTCGTTGGTGTCGCGGCCCTTCTGGTGGCCCAGCACCATCACGCTCTGCCCGTTGAAGCGCGCGAGGCCGCCGACAATCGCCGGGTCGTCCGCGAAGCCGCGGTCGCCGTGCATCTCGTCGAAGTCGGTGCACATCAGGTTGATGTAGTCGAGGGTATAGGGCCGCTGCGCATGGCGCGCCACCTTGGACACCTGCCACGCGGTGAGCTTGGCGTAGATGTCCTTGGTGAGGTCGCGGCTCTTCTTCGACAGGCGGTCGATCTCCGCGGAGATGTCCACGGCGGAGTCGTCCTGCACGAAGCGCAGCTCCTCGATCTTCTGCTCGAGCTCCGCGATGGGTTGCTCGAAATCCAAAAAGCTCGTTTTCACGTAGCGATTATACCAATGGGGTCAGACTCCATTGAACGTAATTCGGTTTGCTCCACAAGGCCTGTCGGCCCACGGGGCACTGGCGTGCACGCAGATGCCCACCCTTGGAAGGAAGAAAGCCGCCCGGAGGCGGCTCTCAGTAGGCAGGGGTTCGCAGATGAACGCAGATAAAACCCCTGGGTGATGCCATTTCTTGTCGTCCAGTACTCACCATCTCCAGCGCCATCCATTCAGTCCAAGTGAATTTATCTGCGTTCATCTGCGTAACCCCGCCTACTGAGAGCCGCCTCCGGGCGGCTTTCCTCTTGCCAAGGGTGGGCATCTGCGTGCGCACCCGCGCCCCGTGGGCCCACAGGCCTTGTAGAGGGCAAACCCTCGCAAGAGGACAAACCCTCGCCCGAGGTCGTACCAAGATAGAATCACCCGCCATGGGATTCCGCCTCTCCAAGATCGTGACTCGCACCGGGGACAACGGCACGACCGGCCTCGGCGACGGCTCGCGCGTGCCGAAGGATGCGCCGCGCATCGCGGCCCTCGGCGACATCGACGAGCTGAACAGCGCCCTCGGCGTCGCGCTGGCCGAGCCCTTGCCGACTGAAGTCCGGTCCGCGCTGCTCGCGGCGCAGAACGACCTCTTCGACCTGGGCGGCGAGATCTCGATTCCCGGCCGCATCGCGATGGAGGAAGCGCACGTCGCGAAGCTGGACGCCGATGTGTCGGCGTTGAATGCATCGCTTCCCCCTTTGAAAGAATTCGTGCTGCCCGGCGGTTCGCGTGCCGCGGCGGCCTGCCACATGGCGCGGACTGTTTGTCGCCGCGCCGAGCGTTCCCTCGTGGCCCTGGCGCGCAACGAAACGGTCTCACCGGTAAGCCTTCGTTACCTGAACCGACTCTCCGACCTCCTCTTCGTCGCCGCCCGCACGGTCAACCGTGCCGATGGCGTTGCCGAGCCCGCCTGGAAGCCCCGCGGAAAATGACGACTGAAACGCACGCACACCTCGCCGCCCTCCTCGCCCGCGCCGCCCTCGGCGACCGCCGCGCCTTCGAGGAGGTCTATCGCGCCACGCATTCGAAACTGTTTGCGGTCTCGCTTCGTATAGTCCGGGAGAGACAACTGGCGGAGGAAGTCTTGCAAGACAGTTTCGTGGCCATCTGGAATCACGCGTCGGACTACGCTCAGGCCAAGAGCGCGCCCACGACGTGGATGACCGCGATCGTCCGCAACCGCAGCCTGGACGTGCTCCGCCGGGGCGCCCACGAGACCGAGGACGTCGACGAGGTCATGGCCTTGAACCTCGTGGACGAATCCGCCTCTCCGTCGAAGGAATTCGACGCGGGGCAGGACATGCATTCCGTGCACGAGTGCCTGAAGGAGCTGGAGGCCGACCAGCGCCAGTCGATCGCGCTCGCGTTCTTCCACGGCCTGTCGCACTCCGAGCTCGCCTCGCACATGCGCAAGCCCCTGGGCACCGTGAAGACCCATATCCGCCGCGGCCTCATGAAGCTGAAGGACTGCCTCGTGCGCCACGGCACCGCGGATGGACGGCACTGACATGCGCCATCTCTCCGCCACCGCTCAAAACGCCCTCGCCGCCGAATACGTCCTCGGGACGCTGCGCGGCCGCGCCCGCCAACGCTTCGAAGCGCTGATGCGGGAAGACCGCGCGCTCGCCAATGTCGTGCGCGGCTGGGAGGATTGGCTCACGCCGCTCTGCGCGTTCGTGCAGCCCGTCGAGCCGCCGGAGCGCGTCTGGCGCGCCATCGAGGCCCGCATCACGCCGCGCGCTGCGCAGGCGCCGACCGGTTTCTTCTCGAGCCTCGGTTTCTGGCGCGGTCTCGGCACGGCGATGGCCGTGGCCCTGGTCGCGCTGATCGTCATGTTCCCGCGCTCGCCGGCCGCGCCCGACCGGGCTTCGATGGTCGCGGTGCTCGCCACGCCCGAGGCCGATCCCCGCATGGTGATCGAGCGCCACGCCGGCAAGCTGATGGTGAAAATGGTGAAGCCCTGGGCCGAGATGCCCAACCAGGACCTCGAGCTGTGGGCCATCCCGAAGGACGGCAAGCCGCGCTCGCTCGGCATCGTCGCCTACAACAAGGATTCCGAGGTGCAGCTCCCGAACCTCGACGAGAAGCTCGCCGGGACCGTGGCCTTCGCCATCTCGCGGGAGCCCACCGGTGGCTCGAAGAACCCCGAGGGGCCTTCCGGTCCGGTCATCTGCTCCGGCCCCATCGCCCGCACCGCGTAATCAGTAATTGCTGAATCACTTCCGGACCTCGTCGACCTTCGAGCACAGCGACTCGACTCCTTCCGCGAGGCGCGCCGTCGGCCGGTAGAAGTGATCGCCGTTCACGTAGATGAGCGCGCCGGTCTTCACCGCGCGAAGCGTCGGGTGATCTTTCCATCGATCGCGGAAGTCCTTCTCGTTCTCCAGGGCACCTGCGCCGACGATGGCCTGCGGGTCGCGCGCCATCAGTTGCTCCCACGAGACCTCGGGCGCCACGCCCGGGAGGTTGGCGAAGACGTTGTCCGCGCCGCACGCCGCGAGGGTGTCGTTCATGAAGTGGGGGCCGGCGATCGTCATCAGCGGCCGGTGCTGGATTTCCAGGAGCACCGTCACGCGCGGCTTCTTCGCGTTGGCCACACGCACCTTCGTCATGCGCAGCTCAAAGGACATCGCCGCGGCTGGCGGCGGGCGGCCGGTCATCATGGCCACCGCGCGCAACGTCCGCGGGACGTCGTCGAGGCGCCGGCCCGAGAGCACGAACACGGGGATGCGAAGCTGCGCGAAGCGCTCGAGGTCGTTGTCGCGCAGCGTGTCCTTCCACGCGAAGGCGAGGTCGGGCTTCAGCGCGGCGAGCTTCTCCCACTCGACGCCGAGCGCGCCGGAGACCGGCGGCAGCCGTTTCGCGGCTTCGGGATAGTCGCTGTACTCGCTCACGCCCACGAGCTCGGCACCCGCACCTGCCGCATAGACCGCCTCGGTGATGAAGGGCGAGAGCGCGACGATGCGCTTGCCCGTGCCGACCGGAGCGATGGAACGGCCGAGGTCGTCGCGCACTTGTGCCACCGACGTCGTCGCGAAGGCGACGCCCAGCAGCAGCGCCGCGATCCGCCGCGGCCAGGCCAGGGCCCGCACTAGAACGGCAGTCGCGACAGGATGTGCGATCCGGACCGCCCATCGATCGTGAAATCGAACCGGGCGCCGGTTCCATCGAACGTAAGCTTGTAGGTCCCGACGTCGATGACCTGCAGCCTCGACGGATCGTAGGGACGTCCGAGCCACGGCGATCCCTGCGTGCGGTACAAGCGGCCCTCGTACGTCTGGCTCGAGCTCCAGCGCCCGCCGGGCATCATGTACCAGGTGGGGCGGTTGGAATCGTCGTACGTGTACCAGACCGAGAAGAGCGTGGCGTGCTGCTGCACGATCGCGACACCCCATCCCGATTGCGCCGCACCGCCCCACCACATCCCGCCCACGTTCGGCTGCGGAGATGCTTCGACCGGCCCGAATACCTGGCGCTGCAACGCCTTCTCGCCCGGGATTCCGTTGAAGGTGTAGCGGAACGTCGCGGTGTTCGCGTCCTTGAATTCCAGCCGTGCCGAGCCCACCGAGCGGCCAATGACCGTCAGCGACGGGTCATAGGCATGCCATGGCGTGCCGTAGGGAACATGGAAATAGCCGTCGAACTTCGTGCGCGCGTCGTTCCACGTGCCACTCGAGCTCACCCACCAGGTCGATCGCCCGGCGTCGTCATACCCGTAGACCACCGTGAACAACTTGCCCTCGGCGCTCTGCGAGAGCGTCATGCCCCAACCATTCTCCGCGACGCCCGACCACCACATGTCCCCCACTCGCGGCGGCGCGGGCAAGGGGAGCGTCGCCGGCGCTCCCGGCCGGCCCACACCTAACCGGCGCTGCCGCTGCTCGGACGCGTCGTCGGCCGTGAACGTGAAGGACACCGAGTTGCCGCTCACCACCGCAGGCAGCACGGTCCACGGAGCTGGAACTTCGTTTCCGTTGAATGACGTGTGCATGTACATCACGCCATCGGCGGGAAGGGGGTCGGAATAGTCGAGTTGAAGCCGCACTGCGACACCCGGGCAGCCTTTGACGCTTGTCTCGACCAGCCCCAGCGGGAACGCGCCGATGCCCGCGGGACGCACGAACACATCGGGCCAGAGATAGACGGATGGCAGGGCGCAAGACGCCGGCCCCGAGACGATCGACATGCGAGGCGGCCCATAGACCGTGCCCTCGACGTCGCGGGCGCGCGCAAGTGCCGGCACCGGCGAGGGCGGGTATTGGGCAATCCGCAGCATGCGTTTCGCGTTGCCGTACCGCGCGACGATCTCGTAGATGCCCGGCGTGCCGTTCGGGCGGACGAGCAGCAACGACTTGCCCTTCGAATCCGTCGGCGTGGGAGGCGACAGCGTCGCCGAGGCGCCGGTGGCCGGAGGCGGATCGACCGCGACGGGAATCCCCTGCAGCGGCATGCCCGCGCCCGAAACGGTCAAGGTGATCAGCGTGCTGCCGTTCACGTCCACTTCGCGCGTGGTGTAGTCGGGCGTGATGGCGAGGTCGGCGGGGACGAAGATCTCCGTCTCCGCGACACCGACGGTGCCACCGTTGCGCCCTTCGATGCGGCAGGGACCCGGCTTCACGCCCGCCCGGAAATCGAACGAGAACTGGCCGCGGCCGTCGGTGGTCGCGAAGCCGGTGGGCTGCCCGTTGAAGCTGCCGCACCCGGTGGGGACGCTGAGCAAGATGCCGACGCCCGCCGGGACCGGTCCCGCTTCAGTCGAGAGCGAGACGATCGCGCGGAAAGTCCCGCCAATCGGGACGGGCGGTAGCGGGATCACCTGCGCAGCCGCACTGGCGGCGATGCCGGCGAGCCATCCGGACAGCAACCTCGGGAAGAGCGAGCGCATGGAAGCTCCGGAATTTCGACCCGGCGTAGTCTACGTCAGCCGGACGAGACCTCGCGACCCCGGGCCCGGGTGCAGCGCGCCACATACGCCTCGCGAACGAGCGCGCAGTCGTCCAGGAAGTGCGGCAGCTCTTCCAGCGTGAGCGCCTGCGCCGCATCCACGAGCGCGTTCTTCGGCTGGGGATGCACGTCGGTGAGCACGAGATTCGCGCCCGCGATCACGCCCTGCGCCGCGACATGGAAGACATCCGTGAGCCCGTCGGGTGCGACATCGCGCGTGCCGACCGAATGCGACGGGTCCACGCATACGGGCATGCGCGTCAAGCGCTTCACCACCGGCACGTGGCCGAAGTCGATCAGGTTGCGGTGCGGATCGCCGAAGTTCGTCTTCATACCGCGCAGGCAGAAGACGATGTTGCGATTGCCGGCCGAGGCGACGTACTCGGCCGCCAGCAGCGACTCGTGCAGCGTGATGCCGAAGCCACGCTTCAGCAGGATCGGAAACTCGTTCTGGCTGCCCACGGACTTGAGCAGCTCGAAGTTCTGGGTGTTGCGCGTTCCGATCTGCAGCATGACGCCGGTGGGATTGCCGGTCTGCTTGAGCGCCTCGCGGATCTCGTCGAGATGCTCGTCCCGCGTGACTTCCATCGAGATCACGCGGATGCCGTACTTGCCCGCCAGCTCGAACACGTAGGGCAGGCACTGCTTGCCGTAGCCCTGGAACGAGTACGGGCTGGTGCGCGGCTTGTACGCGCCCATGCGCGCGCATACCTGGCCGTGCTCCTTCAGCGCGCGGAACGTCTGCTCGGTGAACTCGCGGGTATCGACGGCGTTGAGCCCCGCAACCACGTGGAAGCAATCCTGGTCGAACGTGACGCCGTTGTACTCGAAGCGCAGGGACTCCTCGTTGCCGGGGCGGCGTCCGAGGATGCGGAATTCGTCGTTCTTCATGTCAGGGCGCTTTCACATTCGAATACCGGCGCGTGCGCCACGTGATGCGCGGCAACCTTGGCTTGCAGCTGCGGCCAGATCGCCTTCATTCGCGCCGCCAGCGTGACGAGATCGGCGGAGCGGCACACCTTGCGGATCGCGACGGCGACGCCCTTCCCCTGCGGGACCACCTCGAAGATGGAGAGGTGTCCACCCTCGATCGTATCCGTCGATTCGAACGTGCCCTCGCGCCACTTGTAGAGATCGCCCGCCATGGTCTTTCGCGTCTCGATCCGTCCGGTGAGGGCGATCGGTCCCGCACGGACGAGCATGATGCCGGTGCACGACCCGCGCTTGCCCGGCATGACGGCGGAGATGGAAGAGCACTGCTCTCCGTCGACGGTGACGAGGTTCGCGTACAGCGCCTCCTTGATCTCCGGGTGGCTGCTGCCGCCCGAGACCAGGATCGCCACCTGCGAATTGGGAAGGTCGCCGTCATACAGGCGATTGACCGTTGTCGAGCAGCCGGCCAGGAAGACGGCCAACGCGATCGCGAGTGCCTTCATCTACTGCTCGCGGTTCGCGAGCCGGCGCTGCCGCACGCCGTCCGCGAGCACGCCGAGCAGCTTCTCGGTGTCCTCCCAGCCGATGCAAGCGTCGGTGATCGACACGCCGTACTCCAGCGGCTTGCCCGGCACGAGGTCCTGTCGCCCGGGATTCAAATGGCTTTCGACCATGACGCCCACGATGCGCTCGTCGCCGGCCGACAGCTGCTGCGCGACATCGGCACCGACGTCGATCTGCTTCTGGTATTGCTTCGACGAGTTGGCGTGGGAGAAATCGACCATCACGCGCGGTGCCAGCCCCGCCGAGGCGAGCTCCTTCGCCGCCGCATCCACGCTCGCCGCATCGTAGTTGGGCGCCTTGCCGCCGCGCAGGATCACGTGGCAATCCTCGTTGCCCATGGTCTCGAAGATCGCGGCCTGGCCGGTCTTCGTCATCCCCATGAACGCATGTGGAGCGGCGGCGGCCCGCAACGCATCCACCGCGATCTTGACCGACCCGTCGGTGCCGTTCTTGAAGCCGACCGGGCACGACAGGCCGGAAGCCAGCTGCCGGTGCGATTGCGACTCGGTCGTCCGCGCTCCGATAGCGCCCCAGGCGATGAGGTCCGAGATGTACTGCGGCGACAGGAGGTCCAGGAACTCGCTGCCGGCGGGCATGCCCATGCGGTTGATCTCGAGCAGGAGCTTGCGTGCGAGCCGCAGCCCCTCGTTGATCGCGAAGCTGCCGTCCTGGTGGGGGTCGTTGATGTAGCCCTTCCAGCCGACGGTGGTGCGCGGCTTCTCGAAATACACGCGCATCACGACGAGCAGGTCGTGCTCGTGCTTCGCGGCGGCGGCGCGCAGGCGCTTCGCGTACTCCAGCGCGGCATCCGAATCGTGGATCGAGCACGGGCCCACGATGGCAAGAAGCCGGTCGTCAGCGCCGTGCAACACGCGGTGGATAGCCTGCCGTGCGTTGGCCACCGTGGCGAGCGCCGCCGAATCCACCGGCATCTCTTCGGTGAGCAGCTGCGGCGCGATGAGCGCTCGTATGGCCCCGATCCGAAGGTCATCCGTGCGGCCTATGGGGGTCAGGTTCCCCGGTTTTGCTTGCCGTTCGGGAACCTGACCCCCGGAATTTCCAACCACCTTCATGTCACTCCCCTTTCGCGACGCGCCGCTTGCGCACCGCATCCGCCAACGTATCCAGCACCTTCACCGTGTCCGCCCAGCCGATGCACGCATCGGTGATCGACACACCGTATTCCAAGGGTTTGCCCGGCACGAGGTCCTGCCGTCCCGGGTTCAGGTGGCTTTCCACCATCACGCCGACCACGCGGTCCTCGCCACCCGCCATCTGCTTCGCCACATCACCCGCGACGTCCACCTGCTTTTGGTACTGCTTCGAGGAATTGGCGTGCGAGAAATCGATCATGAGGTGCTGCGCGAGCCCGGCCGAGGCCAGCTCCTTGCACGCGGCATCCACACTCGCGGCGTCGTAGTTGGGCGCCTTGCCGCCGCGCAGGATCACGTGGCAGTCCTCGTTGCCCGCGGTCTTGAACACGGCGACATGCCCGGACTTCGTGACCGAAATGAAATGGTGGCGCGCCGAGGCGGCCTTGATCGCATCCACGGCGATGCGGATGTTGCCGTCGGTGCCGTTCTTGAAGCCCACCGGCGCCGAGAGTCCCGAGGCGAGCTGGCGATGCGATTGCGATTCCGTGGTGCGCGCCCCGATCGCGCCCCACGCGATGAGGTCCGCGATGTACTGCGGCGAGATCAGGTCCAGGAACTCGGTGCCGCAGGGAACGCCCAGGAGGTTGATGTCGAGCAGGAGCTTCCGCGCGAGGCGCAGCCCCTCGTTCATGTCGAACGTCTCGTCCAGGTGCGGATCGTTGATGAGGCCCTTCCAGCCGACGGTGGTGCGCGGCTTCTCGAAGTACACGCGCATCACGATCGCGAGGTCGGCCTTGAGGCGGTCGCGTTCGGCCTTCAGGCGCGTGGCGTATTCGATCGCGGCGGCCGGGTCGTGGATCGAGCACGGCCCCACGACCACCAGCAGGCGATCGTCCGCGCCCCGCAGGATGTCGTGGACGCTGCGGCGGCCCTCGAAGGTCGTCTCCTCGGAGCGATCGGTCGCGGGCAGCTGGCGCATCACCTGCATGGGCGCCAGGAGCTCGTCACCCTGCTCGATGCGGACGTCGTCGGTGCGGTGTTGCGTCATCGATTCATCATCCCGTTCACCAAAAAACAAAACCGCCAGGCTCGGCTGGCGGTTTCGGGGTTCGCGTCGTTGCTGCAGGTACGCGTCAGTTGCTCCCGGCCGCCTTCGGCTTGGGAAACCAGTACCAGAAAAAGTAGGACACGGCGCGATGCATGGCTGGGATGTTAGCACAACGCCTATACTCCCCAACACCATGAAAACCCTCGCTTTGGCCATGTTCGCTACCGCACTGACGGCGCTTCCCGCGGCCGCGCAGGATACGGCTGCGAAGAAGGAAACCCCCCTCGATTTCACGCTCGAGCCCGGCAAGGTCCACGAGCATTGCGTGAAGCTCGCCAAGGGCCAGTCGCGCCGCTTCGAATGGGCCTCGAACGTGATCGTCGACTTCAATGTTCACTATCACAAGGGCGACGCCGCCTTCTACCCGTTCAAGGCCAACAGCCGCAAGGCGGCCAAGGCGAAGTTCACGGCGGACCATGCCGACGAATACTGCTGGATGTGGACGGCGCTGAAGGATACGGCGAAGGTCACCGGAGTGATCAGGTAAAGCCGTTCCAGGTGATAAAATGCGCGCCAGCTTGGGACACTCCAGGCGCGTCCAACAACCAAGGGAGAATCACCATGTTCCTGCGCACCGTCGCCATGGTCGGCCTTGCGGTCGGCGTCATCGCATGTGGCACCGTTGCCATCAATAACGTCCAGAACGCCCCCGTCTCCACCGCGAGCGGCAAGGCCCCCACGGCCGCGGCCGTGCGTGGCGCCATCCTGCAAGCCGGTGCCGGCCTGGGCTGGGTCATGACCGACGTGAAGCCCGGCGTGCTGGAGGGCAAGCTGGCCCTGCGTTCGCACACGGCCGTCGTCGAGATCCCGTATTCGGAGAAGTCCTACAGCATCGTCTACAAGTCCAGCACAAACTTGAACGAAGCCAACGGCAGCATCCACAAGAACTACAACGGCTGGATCCAGAACCTCCAGCGCGACATCAACGCCAAAGTCTCGGCGCTCAACTAGACTCACGGGCGGGGCCCTCCGGCCCCGCCGCTGCGAACGGCAACCGCACCATGGACCACACCATCGACCACGAGCGAGAAATCGCCCGACTCCTCGTCGAAACCCTCCACCTCGAAGGCATCGCGGCGGAGCAGATCGACCCCGTGCAGCCCCTCTTCGACGAGGGCCTGGGCCTCGATTCGCTCGACATGCTCGAGATCTCGATGGCGATCGAGCAGAAGTACGGCATCAAGCTGCGCTCCGACGATCCGGACAACCGGACGATCTTCGCGTCCCTGCGCAGCCTGAGCGAGCATGTCCAGAAGAACCGCCGGGCCTGAGTCCGGCGCCTCTCCCCGCACCTCCGCACCCCGAACGCTCCTCCGCTGGACCCTGCTCGCGCTGGGGGCCGCCTACGTGGCTGCGTCCCTGGCGGGCGTGCGCCTCGACACGGGCTTGCCGGGCGTGGCGTACCTGCCGCCGCTCGCGGGCTTCGCGTTCATGGCCGTGTTCTTCGGCTTGACCCTGGGGCAGGGACAGGTGCCGCTCGTCACGCGCGTGGCGATGCGCGAGCATCCGCGCCTGCCCGCGGAGCTCGTGGCCTACACGCGCACGCTGACCGCGATCTGGTCGGCGTCATTCATGGCGCTCTTCGCCGTCGGGCTCGAGCTCGCGTTCACGCTGCCGTTCCCGGCGTGGGCCCGGTGGACGCAGGGCCTGGCGATCGCCGTTCCCGCCGTGCTGTTCTTCGGCGAATACCTGTATCGCCGCGACCGCTTTGCCCACCATGAACACGCATCGCCGCTTCGCCTCTTCCTCAACATCGTGGGCGTGATGAAGGAAGCGGCGCTCGGCTCCCGGCCGGCCACCCTGCCTTTGCTGCGCTGCCGCAGCCTCGACGCTCCGTTCCTGCTCGACACGCGCGTGCCGGTCAGCGTGGAGCGCTTCCTCGGCCAGGCGCGCGCCCTCGCCGCGGCGCTCCCCGAGGGCGTCCCGGTGATCAATCTCTGCGAGTCGCGCCACGCGTTCCTCGTGGCCTTCGCCGCGGCGCTCTCGGGCGGCCGCGTCTCGTTGCTGCCGCCGGGCCATGCGCGCGGCGACTGGGAACGGCTCCTCGCGCGCCATCCGGGCGCCATCGTCCTCGGGGACCCGCCGCCCGCCGACGCTCCGCCGGCATGGCTCGACGTCCGTCCCTATCTCGCGCTCGACGTGCACAGCGCCGAGATCCCCGACATCGATGCGCACCTTCCCGCGGCCATCCTCTTCACCTCGGGCAGCACGGGCGAGCCGGTGGCGCACGCCAAGACCTGGGCCCAGCTCTGGAGCGGCGCCGAGGCGTGGGCGCAAGCGCTCGGATGGAACGACACGGCGCCGATCGCCGTCGTCGGAAGCGTGGCGCCCCAACACATGTACGGCCTCGAAGCGACCGTCGTGCTGCCGTTCTGGGCCGGGGTGCCGGTGCATGCGCATCGTCCGCTGCTCCCGGCGGATGTCGAGGATGTCCTGCATGGCAGTCCGTACGCGTACTGGTGGATGACCACGCCGGTTCACCTCCGCACCTCGCTCGCCTCGAGCGCCGGGGAGGCCCGGCCCGCGGGCATCGTCTCCTCGACGATGAGCCTGCTTCCCGCCACCGCGCGCGCCGCCGAGGAACGCTGGAATACGCCCGTGCACGAGATCTACGGATCGACGGAAACGGGTGCCGTGGCGCTACGCCGCACCGCGGTCGAGCCGCGATGGACTCCGCTCGCGGGACTCACGCTGCATGCCGAGCCCGAGGCGGTTCGTGTCGAGGGCGAACGCATCGGCGTGCCCGTGCGCCTCGGCGACCTCCTGGAATTCGGGCCCGACGGACGTTTCCTCTGGAAGGGCCGCGCCGCCGACCTGGTGAAAGTCGCCGGCAAGCGCGAGTCGCTCTCCGCGCTCGACCGCCGCCTGCAGGAGATCGAAGGCGTGGACGACGGCGCGTGGTTCGCGCCCGAATCGCCCGCGGGCGATGTCCGGCGCCTCGCCGCGTTCTACGTCTCCGGGACGATCGAGCCCGAGGCGGTGCTGGAGCGCCTGCGCCAGGAGGTCGATGCGGTCTTCATGCCGCGGCCGCTGGTGCGCGTGGCGAGCCTGCCGCGTACTGCCAACGGCAAGCTCTCGCGTTCGTCGCTCGCAGCACTGCTCGAAGCGTCGCACTCGCCCGAGCGCTTCACCGTGCCCGCCGACCATCCGGCGCTCGCGGGGCACTTCCCGGGACAACCGATCGTTCCCGGCGCGCTCATCGTCGCGCGGGTAGCCCGCGTGCTTCGCGCCCGCTTCGGCCAGCGTCCGGGCGCGCTTGCGACGGCGCGCTTCCACGCAACGCTCGCGCCGGGCGAGACCGCCGTCGTCGATGCGAAGCGCGAGGGCTCGCGCGTCACCTTCGACGTGAAACGCGGCGAAACGCTCGTGGCCAGCGGATCCTGGAGGCTCGAATGAACGCCGGGATTCGCATGGAAAGGACCCGCGCATGAGCACCGTATGGCGCGAGCGCCGCGAGCGAGGCTCGCGCTGGGCCATGCGCGCCTTCGTGGCCATCGCCGTGCACGGCGGCCGCACGTTCAGCCGCGCCGTGATGGCGACCACGTGCGTCTATTTCCTCGCGACCGCGCCCGAGGCCCGCGCGGCCTCGCGCCAGTTCCTCACGCGCGCCCGCGGCAAGCCCGCGCGGCTTCGCGACGCGCTCGCCCACCTCGCCTGCTTCGGCACCACGCTGCTCGACCGCATCTACCTCTTCACCGGCCACGCCGACCGCCTCGCGATCGAGGTCGAGGGCGAGGACATCCTTCGCGAGAAGCTCTCGCACGGGCGCGGGTGCCTGCTCTTCGGTTCGCACCTTGGGAGCTTCGAGCTGATGGGCGTGGTCGGCAGCGACGGCCGCGGCCTGCCCGTCAACGTGGTGATGAACGTGGATGCGGGCGCGAACATCCAGCGCATCCTCGCCGAGCAGCGCGGCGGCCTGCCCTACCGCGTGATCGCGCTCGGCACGCCCGGCGCCATGATGGCGGTGAAGGAGTGCCTCGAGCGGGGCGAGATCGTCGGCTTGCTGGTCGACCGCGTCTACGGCGACGAGGCGAAGTGCGAGCTTCCGTTCCTCGGCCATCCCGCGGTCTTCTCCCTCGCGCCCTACCAGCTCGCCGCGATCACCGGAGCGCCCGTCGTCACGGCCTACGCGCTCTTCCTCGGCGGCAACCGCTACCGGGTGAGCTTCGCCCCGCTCGCCGAGCGCATCGAGCGCACGCGCGGCGCGCCCTGCGAGGGCGTGATGCCCTGGGTGCAGCGCTACGTGGAAGGCCTGGAGGTGCGCGCCCGCGAGGCGCCGCTGAACTGGTTCAATTTCTACGACTACTGGGCGGCGTCGCGATGAGACGATGGCTCCTCGCATTCGCGCTCGCCGCCGCCGCGCTTCCCGCCGCGGCCCTCGACGTGCCCGGCCTCATGAAGCTCCTCGCGGCGACGAACGAGGTCACCAAGCCGTACACGGAACGCAAGTTCTCGCCGTTGTTGGTGGCGAGCGTGGACAGCGCCGGCACGCTTCGCTACAAGCGTCCCGATCTCCTCGAGAAGCAGGTGACCAAGCCGCGCAGCGAACGCTATCGGATCCTCGCCGACGCGGTGGTGATCGAGCGCGGCGGCAAGGAGCAGCGCATCGCGCTCTCGTCGCAGCCGGCGCTCGCGGCCATCGCGGCGAGCCTGCGCGGCGTGCTCTCGGGCGACGCGGCCCAGTTGCAGCGCTACTTCAAGCTGAAGGCGAGCGGCACCGAAGAAGCGTGGACGCTCGAGCTCACGCCCTCCGACGACGCGATCAAGGGCTACGTCGAACGCGTGGTCGTCGCCGGGCGCCAGGGGCAGGTCTCGCGCATCGAGACCTTCGAGTCCTCGGGCGACCGCACGCTGCTGGAGATTCCCTGACCATGCGCCTGGCCATCGTCGCCGCCTTGTTCGCACTGCTCGCCTTCGCGCTCGCGAAGACGGTGCACGTGCAGAGCGACTTCACGGCCTTCCTGCCGGCGACGACGACCGCGGAGCAACGGCTGCTGGTGGCGCAGCTCCGCGATGGGCTCGTGTCGCGCACGATGCTGATCGCCCTCCAGGGCGACGTGGACGTCCACCTTGCGAACGCGAGCCGCAAGCTCGCCACGGTCCTCGCGAGCTCGCCCGAGTTCACCTTCGTGTCCAACGGCGGCACGCTGGCGTCGCCGGGGCTGGTCGAGCTGCTGATGGCGCGCCGCTACGCGCTCAGCCCGCAGGTGAAGCCCGAAGCGTTCACCGCGGCGGCGCTGCACGAGACGCTCGAGAAGCGCCTCGACGATTTCTCCTCGCCACTCGGAGGAGCGACGCGCGCGCTGCTTCCCCGCGATCCCACGGGCGAGCTCGCCGCCCTCACGCGGCTCCTGGTCCCGGCCTCGCAACCTGCGCTCTTGCACGGCGTGTGGTTCGACACCAAGGGACGACGCGCGCTGCTCGTCGCGCAAACGCGCGCGCCCGGCTATGACAGCGTCGCCCAGGCGGCGGCCGTCGCGCGGGTGGAAGAAGCCGTGCGACCGCTCGGTTTGAAGGGCCGCCCCGCCCTGATCACCGGCCCCGGTGCGTTCGCGGCGCAGTCGCATCAAGTGATCGAGCGCGACGCCCAGTGGCTCGGGGGCATCTCCGTCGTCGCGGTGCTGGCGCTCCTTGCGTACGTCTATCGATCGCCGCGCGCCGTGCTGCTGGTCGCGACACCCGTGGCGCTCGGCATCGCCGCCGGCGTGCTCGCCGTGCAGGCGGGCTTCGGCTCGGTGCACGCGATCACGCTCGGCTTCGGCGCGACGCTCGTCGGAGAAGCCGTCGACTATCCCAACTATGTCCTCGTGCAATCGAGCGGCGATCCGGGAGCGCTCCAACGCATCAGCCGCACGCTCGCGCTCGGCGTCCTCACCACCGTCGCCAGCGCGCTCGCCCTCGCCTTCTCCGGCTTCCAGGGCCTGGCGCAGCTCGGCGTCCTGACGATGGTCGGGATCGTCGTCGCGGGCGCCGCGGCGCGCTGGCTCGTACCCTGGATGGCGGCGGGCCACACGCCGGTGGTGCACGCGCTGCCGCTGCCCCGCATCCGCTTCTCCGCCACGCGCCGCACGCGCCTGCTGGCCGGCGTGGCGACACTCGCGGCGATCGCAGGCCTCGCCGCGACGCATCCCGCATGGTGGGAGCGCGATCTCGCAAACCTGAGCCCGATCTCGCAGGACATGCGCGCGCGCGATGCCCAGTTGCGAGCCGAGATGGGCGCACCCGACGTGGGCCTGCTTGCGGCCACGAGCGGCGCGACCGAAGCCGAGGCCCTGGCGCGCGCCGAATCCCTGCTGCCCGTCCTCGATCGCGAAAAGTCCAACGGAGCGTTGCGCGGCTATGACTCGCCCGCGACGCTCCTGCCCTCCACCGCCACGCAGGATGCGAGGCGCGCGGCGCTGCCCGAGCCTGCAGCGCTCGCCGCCAACCTCGCGACGGCGCTTCGGGGCTTGCCCTTCCGTCCCGACGCGTTCACACCCTTCCTCGACGATGTGCGCGCCGCGAAGACCCGTGCGCCGGTGACGCGCGCCGACTACGCCGGCACGCCGCTCGCCGCCAAGCTCGAAGCACTCGTCGTCCAGGCGGACGGCCAGTGGCTCGCCCTCACGACCCTTGCCGGAGTCCGCGATGCCCGCGCGTTCGAAAGCACCCTCGCGAAGGCCACGAACGGAACGACGCGCTTGGTGGACCTGAAGGCGATCTCGACCGGCATGGTGGACAACTACCTCCGGGAGTCGCTGCGCCAGGTGGCGATCGGTGCGGCGCTGATCGCGCTGCTGCTCGTCGTGGGATTGCGCTCGTTCGTGCGCGCCGGGCGGGTCATGGCTCCGTGCCTCGCGGCCCTCGTGCTCGCGGCCGCGGTCCTTGTGGCGTTGGGCACTCGCATCTCGGTCTTCCATCTCGTGGCGCTGCTGCTCGTGCTCGGTATCGGCCTCAACTACGCGTTGTTCCTCGAGAATGCCGGCACGAACGACGAGCAGCGCGAGCGCACGCGCCAGGCGTTGGCCCTGTGCGTGGCGACCACCGTGATCACCTTCGGCGTGCTCGCGTTCTCCACCACGCCGGTGCTACGCGCGATCGGTGTCACGGTGGCCCTGGGCGCGCTCCTGTCGCTCGCCCTCGCCGCCGCATGGCTCGGCGCGCCGCGTATCTCCACGGCACGGACCGTCGCGCCATGAAGCCGCTCGCCGTCACCGCCTTCACGACGACGAACCCCGCGGGCATCGGCAATGCCGCAACGCTCGCCGCCTTGCGCGAAGGCCGAACCGGCCTCGTGCCCAACACGCTCGACTGGGCGCCGATCGCATGCTGGGTGGGCCAGGTTCCCGGCGCGGCGCGCATCGCGCTGCCCGAAGCACTGCGCGACTACGACTGCGCCAACACACGCCTCGCCCTGCTGGCGCTCGAGCAGGACGGCTTCCGCGACGCCGTCGCACGCGCGGTCCAGCGGGTCGGCGCCCATCGCGTCGGCGTATTCCTCGGCACGACCACTTCCGGCATCCGCTCCACCGAGATCGCCTACGCCCATCGCAACCCCGACGGCTCGCTGCCCGCGGATTTCCGCTACGACACGTGCCACAACATGGACGCGACGACGGAGCTGGTGCGGCGCTTCCTCGGCGTGTCGGGACCGAGCCTTACGATCTCCACCGCGTGCTCGTCCTCCGCGAAGGTCTTCGCCGCCGCCGAGCGTTACCTGCGCGCAGGGCTCGTCGATGCCGCGGTCGTGGGCGGCGTCGACACGCTCTGCCAGACGACGCTCTACGGATTCAACGCGCTGCAGCTCGTCTCCGAGGATGTGTGCCGGCCCTACGACGCGGCGCGCAAGGGCCTCACGATCGGTGAAGCCGGCGGGTTCGCGCTCCTGGAAGATAGCGAGGCGGCCCTCCAGTTGCTCGGCTACGGCGAGACCTGCGACGCGCACCACATGTCCACGCCGCATCCCGAGGGTGCGGGCGCGCGCCTCGCCATGATCGGTGCGCTCGAGGCCGCATCGCTGGATGCCAACGCCATCGACTACGTGAACCTCCACGGCACGGCTTCGCCCGCCAACGACCTCGCCGAGGGCCGCGCCGTGCACGACCTCTTCGGCGATCGCGTGCCGTGCTCGTCGACCAAGGGCGTGACCGGACACACGCTGGGAGCGGCGGGCATCACCGAGGCGGTCATCTCGCTCCTCGCACTCGAGGCCGGCTTCCGCCCCGGCAGTCCCACGACACGTTCGGTGGACGAAGCGACGCGCTGCCGCTTCGAGCCCACGGGAGCCGAAGCGAAGCTGCAGCGCGTGATGAGCAACAGCTTCGGATTCGGCGGCAACAACTGCGCCCTCGTCTTCGGGAGGGCCTCGTGATGCGCGTCCACGTGCGATCGATCGGCGTGCTCGCCCCCGGCCTCCCCGGCTGGGAAGCGGCGCAACCCGTGGTGCGTGGAGAGCGCGCGCTCGAAATGGCGCCGCTCACCCCGCCCGTGCCGCGCTGCCTGCCCGCCGCCGAGCGCCGGCGCAGCAGTCCCACCGCGCGCCTCGCCATCGCCGTGGCCGAGCAGGCGATCGACGCCTCCGCGATCCCGGCCGCGGAGATGGAGATGGTGTTCGCCGCCGCGGAAGCCGCGGGCGAGATCACGCACCAGCTCTGCGAGGTGCTCGCGACCACGCGCGAGATTTCGCCCACCGTCTTCCACAACTCCGTGCACAACGCTCCGCTCGGCTACCTCAGCATCGCGATGGGTGCCAAGCTCTCGGGCACGAGTGTCTGCCGCGGCCGCTGGTCGTTCGCGAACGGCCTGGTGTGCGCCGCGTTGCAGGCACAGGCCGCGCAGCGTCCCGTGCTCTTCGTCTGCTACGACAGCCCGATGCCGATGCCGCTGCAGGCCGTGTGCGCGATGGTCGACCCCACCGCGGTAGCGATGGTGCTGGCTCCCGACCGCATCGACGCCGTCGCCAGCGCGAGCCTCGAGATCGTCCAGGCCGACGTCGAGAATGAATGGCCGGCGTGGATCCCCGCGTCGTGGCACGCGAACCCGAGCGCGCGGGGCCTCGCCGCCCTCGGAGCCTTCGCTTCCCCGCACGGCACGGTGCGCGTGCCTTTCGCACCCGGCCAGGCCCTGGAGATCCGGTGCTAGACCGCGAAGCCATCGCCGCGCGCATCCCGCACACCGGCCGGATGGTGCTGCTCGACCGCGTGATCGAGTGGGATGCGCAAGCGCTCTCCTGCGGAACGCGCACCCACCTCGACCCGCACAACCCGCTGCGCGAGCCGGAGGGCCTGCCCGTGTGGGCCGGCCTCGAGTACGCGGCACAGGCTGCCGCCCTGCACGGCTCGCTGCTGGGGGGTGGCGCCCCGCGGCGCGGCTACCTCGCCCTGGCGCGCGACGTGCAGCCCTTCTGCGAGCACCTGGACGGCATCGAGGGCGAGCTGGTCGTGCGCGCCACGCTCGTCCACGCGGATCCGGCCGGCGCCATCTACCATTTCGAACTCGCGTGCCCGACGCGTGTCCTCCTCACTGGGCGAACCACTCTCATGTACGCGAAGGAAACCGCTTGAAGATCGTTGTCGTCATCCCGGCCTACGATGAAGCCGCCACCATCCGCGAGGTTGCCTCGCAAGCGCGCGCGCTCGCCGAGACCGTGATCGTCGTGGACGACGGCTCGCGCGACGGCACCGCCGCGAAGCTCGAGGGACTGGACGTCCTGGTCCTGCGCCACGAGAAGAACCGCGGCAAGGCCGACACCCTGTGGACCGGGTTCGCGCGCGCGCTCGAGCTGGGCGCCGACCTCGTCGTGACCCTCGACGGCGACGGGCAGCACCGCGCCGAGGACATCCCGCGCCTGATCGAGGCCTACCGGCAGCATCCGGAGAGCATCGTCGTCGGCTCGCGCCTGCACGACCGCTCGAACTTCCCCGCGCGCCGCTACTACGCGAACTGCTTCGCGCGCTTCTGGATCTCGTGGGCCGCGGGCTACCCGATCGCCGATACGCAGACGGGCTTCCGCATCTACCCGGCGCGCCTGCTGGAGCAGTTGGAGCGCGCGCACTTCCACGGCGTGGGCTTCGTCTTCGAGAGCGAGGTGCTGATCCGCGCCGCGCATCGCGGCACCCGCGCGGTAGCGGTGCCGATCCCCGGGATCTATCCCAAGGCCGCCCGCGCCAGCCACTTCCGGCCGGTGCTCGACATCCTGCTCATCGTGCGCATGGTGGCCGGGCACCTGCTTCGCAAGGGCATGTTCCCGATGGGACTGTGGCGCAGCCTCGGCCGCGCCGAGGTCATCGTGCCGGGCCCGCTGCCTGGCTCAACAGGCGATTGAGGAGCGCGGAGACCTCCGCGTCGCGCAGCACGCCCATGTGCGTGTCGTCGAATCCGTAGAGGCGGACGGCGTTGCGTTGCACGGCGGGCGCGAGCTGGCTCGCGACGGTGACGCCGCCGTCGTCCGACGGGCCGAACGACGTGCTCTTCCGCTCGAACGTGAACAGCAGGTGGTGCGGCGGGTCGTTCGGCAAGGCGGCCGCGTACAGGCTGCGCAGATATGCGCTGCCCGGCGCCATGTCCTCCCACACGCGAACCACCGTGGGGGCGGTCTTCACGCCGAGCTCCGCCGCGGCATGGCCCGCGAAGGGCGTGGAGATCGTGACGAAGGTGAGGATCTCGCCCGCTCGCGCGCGCTGCACATGGCGCTGTATGAAGCCGCGCGCGACGAGGCCCCCCATGCTGTGGGCGACGACCGCGAAGTGCTTCACGCCGTAGCGCAGCTGCATCTTGGCCACCGTCTGCTCGAGATGCTCGGCCAGGCGCTCGAGGTGGGCTCCGGACGGGTAGTAGTAGACCCAGGGCTCGAAGCGGGCGCGGTCGAGGTGCTCGATCAGGTACGAGAAGCTGGCCGGCGTGCCGTTGATGCCGTGCACGAACAGCACCGGTGTCTTCCGGGGGTCGTGCGGGCCGAGCATGTAGACGCCTGCGTTGCCGTCCATGAGGAAGTCGAACGGTCGCCACAGCCCGCTTCGCGCCGTGTCCTCGCTGAAGCGCGGGTCGGCGAGCGTCGTCACCTGGCCCGCCGCCGTGAGCTGGCCCAGCGTCGCGTTGACCTGGCTCGTCGAGTCGCGCGGCGTGAGGCTCGCGAGGTCGAGCGTTTCGTCGAGGCGGCCCGCCGTTCGCTCGGGCACGCGAAGCGTGAGCTCCGCAACGCGCGTCCCCGGCTTGCACGTGACCGGCGAGAACGCACCGGGCGCCACGAAGGGCTCGCCGGGTTGGTAGCGAAAATCGCGGTTGGCGTCTTCGAAGGCCGAGACGCGGTACGTACCCGCGGGCGCGATGAAGCCCCAGCGTCCCGGGCCTTCGAGCACGAAGTGGTCGATGCCGTTCCAGGCGGGGCCGGCCCCGGCCGCGGCCCGGGAGAGCGTCACGATGAAGGGGCCCTGCACTTCGCTCTGCGCGGAGAGCGTCCCGGTGACGATGCAGTAGGCGTCGAGCTCCTCCTGCTGCTCCCGGACCTCGCGGAAGACGCAGCCGCTCGCGGCGAGCGCGAGCAGGAATGAAAGCGCTACGCGGCCCGTCATGCCGGCGCTAGGCCGGCACGAACTTGAGGGCGACGCCGTTGTTGCAGTAGCGCTTGCCCGTGGGCTTGGGACCGTCGTCGAAGACGTGGCCCTGGTGGCCCTCGCAGCGCGCGCAGTGGTACTCGGTGCGCGGCAGGATCAGCTTGAAATCGGTCTTCGTCTCCATCCGCCCGGGGATGAAGTTGTAGAAGCTGGGCCAGCCGGTGCCGCTCTCGTACTTGGTCTCGGAGAGGAACAGCGGAAGATCGCAGCCCGCGCAGGCGAAGTAGCCCTTGCGCTTCTCCGCGTTGAGCGGGCTCGTGCCGGCGCGCTCGGTGCCTTCGTGCCGCAGCACCTGGTAGGCCTCGGGCGCGAGGCGCTTCTTCCATTCGGCGTCGGAAAGCACCAGCTTCTCGATCTTGATCGGATCGGTGGGATTCACGGCAGCCTCGGCGATGCGGTGGGCGGCGAAGAGGCCGGTCAGGGCGATGACGAATTGACGGCGTTGCATTCTGGCTCCTTGTTCTGGATTCCCGCTTTCGCGGGAATGACGGATACACGCGGGTTGTAGTGACATGACGCAGTTACTACGTCGGTCGCGCGATACCGGATTTTCTTACGCCGTTCCTCCGACCGTCAGGCCCTCGATACGCAACGTGGGCTGCCCCACGCCCACAGGCACCGACTGGCCTTCCTTCCCGCACATGCCGATGCCGGGGTCGAGCGCGAGGTCGTTGCCGATCAGCGCCACCTTCGTGAGCGCTTCCGGGCCGTTGCCGATCAGCGTCGCGCCCTTCACCGGGTACTGCATCTTGCCGTTCTCGACCCACCACGCCTCGGAGGCCGAGAACACGAACTTGCCGCTGGTGATGTCGACCTCGCCGCCGCCGAAGTTCACGCAGTAGATGCCGCGGTCGAGCGAGGCGAGGATTTCCGCCGGGTCCTTGTCGCCGGAGAGCATGTACGTGTTGGTCATGCGCGGCATGGGCAGGCTCGCGTACGACTCGCGCCGCCCGTTGCCCGTCGGCTCCACGCCCATGAGGCGCGCGTTGAGGCTGTCCTGCATGTAGCCGCGGAGGATGCCGTCCTCGATGAGGACGTTCCTGCCCGGCGTGTTGCCTTCGTCGTCGATGGAGAGCGAGCCGCGGCGGTCGGGCATGGTGCCGTCGTCGATGACGGTCACGCCCTTCGCGGCGACACGCTCGCCGATGCGGCCGCTGAAGGCCGACGTTCCCTTGCGGTTGAAGTCGCCCTCGAGGCCGTGGCCGATCGCCTCGTGCAGCAGGATGCCGGGCCAGCCGGGGCCGAGCACCACGCTCATCACGCCCGCGGGAGCCGGGCGCGCCTGCAGGTTCACGAGCGCCTGCTTGACCCCTTCCTCCGCGATGCCGCGCAGCACCTCGTCGGTGAAATATCCGTAGCCGAAGCGCCCGCCGCCGCCGGCATTGCCCTGCTCGCGCCGTCCTTCGTGCTCCACGATCACCGAGACCGAGATGTGCACCAGGGGGCGCACGTCGCCGGCCAGCGTGCCATCGGAGCGCGCGACCAGCACCACGTCGTATTCGCCGGAGAGGCGGCCGATCACCTGCTTCACGCGCGGATCCTGCGCGCGCGCCATGCGCTCCACCGTCTCCAGGATGCGGACCTTCTGCGCGTCGTCGAGGCTGGAGACCGGGTCGATCGGCGCGTAGAGGCCGCGGCCTTCGCGCACCTTCGGCGCCGCGACGGCTTGCGAGCCGCCCGCGGCGGCGATCGCGCGCGTGACTTTCGCGGCGGAATCGAGCGCCTCGGCGGTGATGTCGTCGGCGTAGGCGAAGGCCGTCTTCTCGCCGCTCACGACGCGCACACCCACGCCCTGGTCGATCGAGTAGCTGCCGTTCTTCACCTCGCCCTCTTCGAGCGTCCAGCCCTCGGAGCGGTTGTACTGGAAGTAGAGGTCCGCGTCGTCCGCCTTGTGGGCGAGGATGGTGCCGAACACGGATTGCAGCGACGACTCGTCGAGCCCGCTGGGGGCGAGGAGAGTCGCTTTCGCGATGTCGAGAGTGCTCGGTCCTGGCTTCGTCATGGCTTCCTTGAATACAAAGGCGCAACCGCAGATCCCCGCCGATAACACAAGCCGATCTCCGCGGATGAAATCTTGCAGTACAGTTCGCCTGCTCTATCGGCGGCCATCTGCGAGAAATCGGCGGGGATCGGCGGTTGCATTTGCCTTACCAACTCCTCACCGTCTTGTGCGTCAACGCGGGCAGGGAACGACGGATCTTGGCTTGATAGGTGGGGTTCACTCCGGCAACCACAACCCCGGAACCCCGGGGCAGCCTGTCCAGCACGACGCCCCACGGATCCACGATCATCGTGTGGCCATGCGTCTCGCGCCCGTTCACGTGGTAGCCGCCCTGCGCGGGGGCGATCACGTAGGCGAGGTTCTCGATGGCGCGCGCTCGCACCAGCGTGTCCCAGTGCGCCTTGCCCGTCGTTTCCGTGAAGGCCGAGGGGACGAGGATCAAATCGACCTCGCCCATGGCCCGGTAGAGCTCCGGGAACCGCAGGTCGTAGCACACCGAAACGCCGATCCGTCCATAGGGAGACTCCACCGTGACGACTCGGTTCCCCGGCTGGATGGTTCGTTCCTCGGTATAGCGTTCCTGGCCCATGTCGAAGCCGAAGAGGTGGATCTTGTCGTAGCGGGCGACGCGCTTTCCGTCCTGGTCGTAGATCAGGCAGGAATTGTTGACCTTGGTGGTCGAGCCGCAGTCCAGCGGAACGGAGCCGCCGACGAGCCAGATCTGGTGGCGCTTCGCCTCGGCCGACAGGAACGACTGGATCGGGCCTTCGCCGTCCTTCTCGCGGGCGTCCACCTTGTCCGTGTCCTTCATGCCCATGATGCCGAAGTACTCCGGCAGGGCCACGATGCGCGCCCCGGAGGCGGCGGCGAGCTCGATCAGGCGCGCGGCCTCCTGCAGGTTGGCGGCCACGTTCGGTCCCGAGGCCATTTGGATCGCGGCCACGCGGAACATCGACTGCGTGATGTTGAAGGTCTCGCGAAGCGCTTCGGGCGTCGTCGAGTTCTTGGTGATGATCATGGAGTGGGCGTCGGGCTCGGTGCGGCCGCGGCGGCCTTCGGGGGCGGGGCCGATACGCGCGTCACGGAAGGATTATCCCACGAGCCCGTCACCTGGTACTCGTAGGCGACGACCTTGCCGAGCGGATTCTGCAGTAGCTTCGAGACGACCAGCGTGCTCAAGCCCAGCACCGGGGTGCCGATCAGCGTGGCGGCGAGCGCCACGCTCTCGCCGACCTCCGGCACCACGCGCAGCGTCAGCCTCTGCGTCTCCTGCGGCAGCGACACCTCGCCCGACATGCTCACGAAGGCCGCGGGGCCGTTGATCTCGAGGTCGTCGGTGAGCAGGATGCCGCGCGCCAGGCGCACGTTCGAGGTGATGCTCCCGAAGGCGAAGCCCTCGGCGAAGACGTCCTTGAAGTCGAACGTGACGCGCCGCGGGATCGACTGCAGCGAGAGGAGCCCCAGGAGCTTGCCTGCGCCCGGCTCGATCTTGGCGAACTGGCCGTCGCGCGCGTCCAGCCGGAAGTTGCCCGAGAGCTTGCCGACCTCGAAGTCGTAGGGGAAGCCCGGCCAGGCGAGCTTGCCCTCGAGCGTGGCGCGGCCGCCCTTCACGTAGTCGCCGTAGCCGAACTGCGCGAAGAGCGCGTTCAGGTTCCCCGCGTCCACCTTGAGGTCGAGCGTGGTGATCGAGCCGTTGCCGGTCGGACGCCACGCGCCCGTGGAGTGGAACTTCGATTGCCCGTTGGTGATGTCGAGCTTCTCGATGCGCCATTCGTCGCCGGCGTGCACGGCCTTCAGCTCGAGGCGGCCCATCGGCGTGCTCTTGAACTCGAAGCGCTCGGCGACGATGTCGAGCGCCGGCAGCTCCGCGGCGCCGTCCTGCGGGGCTTGCGGTGGCGCGCTCGCGCCTTCGGGTCGCTCCGTGGGGCGCAGCAGGAAGCGGTCGAGGCGTGCGGCCACGCGCCCCTTGCCGGCGGGATTCCATGAAATGTCGCCCGAGATCTGCGGACCCTCGAGGTGCCCCTTCCACTCGGTGCCGGTCCGCTCGAGGCTCACCGCCAGGTCGCGGAACTGGCGCTGGGTGAACACGACCTCGCGCAGGCGAAGGTCGAAGCCGCGCAGGGCCGGCCCGGTATCCACCGCGGCTGGCGACTGCGGCCCCTTCGCCGCGAAGACGGCGAGCCATGCATCGACGTCGAGGCGCGGCAGGTCTCCGTAGAGCCAGATGCCGTCCTTCATCGGCGGCGTGTCGACCGTCGTGCCGAAGAGCAACGCGGCCTGCCAGTGCTCCGCGCCCGGAGCCCCGCGCGTCGCGAAACGCCCGCGCGCCGCGTCTCCCAGCGAGGCCGAGGTGAATTCCTCGCGCGTGCCCATGCGCTGGATGGTGATGGCGAGCGGCTTCACATCGTCGGGCGTCTTGGCGAACGGCGCGGGCAGCGTCGAGGCGAGGCCCTTCAGGTCCGATTCGAGCGCGAGGTCGGTGCCCTCGGCCGTGGAATTCACGCGGGCTTTCCAGTCGATCGTGCCGTCCAGGCGCGCGGCGATCGGTTCCGGCACGAAGGCCCCCATCACGTTCGAGGCGATGCGCCCTTCGAGGGTCGTCAGGACGCCGTCGGGCTGCGAGGCGATGCGCAGCATCGTGGGCTGGCCGAACATCGTGCCGGTGAGCTCGGGCGCGCGCACGCCTCGCTCCGTGAACAGGAGCTTGCCCTTGATGCCCGACATCGTGAGCGACTTGCCGACGGTCGCGGTGGCGCCGGCGAACTGGAAGTCGCCCGCGACGCGCGCCGGCTCCGTGCCGTAGAGCGGATAGGTGAGCTTGAGTCCCAGGCGCGCGGGGCCTTCGACCTGCACCGCCTTCGTGAACGCGCCGGGACCGTTCACGAGCGGGCTCTCGCGCAGGAAGCGCACGGTGTCGGCGCCGGCCGTATCGATCTGCGTGGTGAACACGACGACCGGCGGCTGCGCGCCGAAGTCGTCGATCGCAACCGTGGTGTCCTTCATGCGCGAGGCGAAGATCGACGCCGAGCTCGAGCGGATCTCCATGTGCTGGCCTTCGAAGTGCAGCGCCGCATCGATGCCCGTCACCTCGGGCCAGTCCGGGTGGTACTTGAGGCGGCCGTCGGCGAGCTGCGCCTCCACGAGGAAGCGGCCCTCCTTGTTGTCGCGGAACGGGAAGTGCCACAGGTCGCCATTCACCTCGAAGGTGGCGCGCTTCACCTCGCCGCCCTGGATCGCGTTGTCGAGCCACTTCTGCGTCACCGCGAAGCGCGCGGGAAAGTAGTTCGCGATGGCTTTCGCGTTGGCGCGGGAGAGCGTCCCCTTCATCTCGAGGTGCCCGGGCGAGCGCACGCTCGAGCCGGGGATCGAGCGCCACACGGCCTTCGCGCGGCCCTCGGTATCCGGGTTGGCGAAATGGAAATCGCCGACCGTCACTTCGAGCTTCGCGCCCTCGCGCTTCCAGCTCGCGTCGGCATCGAGTGCCTCGAACGTGAGCGGAGCCCGGAAGAACGAAGCGATCTCGAGCGTGGCGTTCCTGGATGCGAGCCGCAGCGTGCCGCCTCTCTCGTTGCCATCGACCACGCCGGAGAGGCCGCTCGCACCGGGATGGCCATCGGCCGCGGCGATCGCGAGATTCTCGAAGCGGCCGCGCAGCTCGAAGGACGTGGCCTGGGCCGGCGTGGCGCCTGTCCAGATGAACGCCGCCTTGGTGATCACGCCACGCGGCGCGTACTGCGCGATGCCGGTCTTCACGTCCTTGGGGATCGGGAAGTAGTCGACGAGCGTGGCGGCGATGCGAAGGTCGATCCCGTCGGCGTGGACTTCGCCGCGCGGAGTCTCGCCCTTCGCCGCGCGCTTCAGGAATGAAAAAGCGGCCGGCTTCGCGTCGAGGCCGGAGGCGGTGCGAAAGCGCAGGTTCTCCGTGCCGAGATAGAAACCGCCCGGCTCGTAGCGATACATGACGCGCCCCGAGACGTGCGCAAGGTCGATCTGCGGCACGTCGGCAGCGAGCTGGCCCCGGACGTCTCGCAGCGTCACGTCCGCGGTGATCTCGCGCACGCCTTCGGCCGCGATGTCCGCCCACACACGCACGCTGCCGAAGCCACTGCGCATCGTCTCGGGCACGGGGACGTGTGTGCGGAGCGCCGCGAGGTCGGCGTCGGTTCCCTCGCCATAGAGACGGCCCGTGGCCATCCAGTGATCGCCCTGGCGCTCGATGTGGAGCTCGCCCCTCGCGTCGATGGCTCGCGCGAGGTGGGCGGGCGGCGTCGCGGTGAGCGCGACCAGGTGGCGCTTGCCCTTGCGGCGCACGGCGATCTCCACGTTGGAGAGCTTCACCTCCGGAGCGCCCATCTTCTCGTCGCGCCAGAGGAGCGTCGCGTTGTGGATCTGCAGGTTGGGCTGCTCGAGCAGCCAGCGCGAGAACTGGCCGTCGCCGGGGCCCGCCTGCGTGAGGGGCTTGTCGGCAAGGTAGATGAGCCCGTCGGTGCCGCGGCGCAGGACCAGCTCCGGCCGCTCGAAGGCGATGTCGTGGAAGCGCACCTCGCCCAGCAGCAGCGCCCACCACGAGAGCGTCACCTGCGCGCGGTCGAACGCGAGCGCGGCCCGGCCCTTGCGGTCGTTGAGCGCGAAGCCCTCCATCGAGAGGCGTGGGCGCAAGCCTTCCCACCCACCTTCGAGGCGGCGCACGTCCACGGCCATGCCGGAAGCGGACTCGATCGAGGCGATCAGCTGGGGACGCCAGCTTTCGACGTTGGGGAGCGTCACGTACCGCAGCCAGAGGACGCCGGCTGCGAAAACGACCACGAGCAGGAGGCCCGCACCCGCGAGAGCGCGGTAGCAAAAGCGGGTGAAGTTCTGGATGCTGGGGCCTCGGAAGCGCGGGGGTGGCGGGATTTTCACGGTATTGTACGGCTCCCGCTCGCCGGAATCGCGCAATTCAATGCCCGCATCCCCCGCCGCGCTGCCCCTCGCCGCGGCCCTGGAACGCACCCGCCGCCTCTCCCGCTACTGCGACCGCCTCCTGACCGCCCGGCCGGAGCTCGAGGCCGTCGTCGAAAGGCATGTCGCGGAGTCCTATTCCCGGGCCGAGATGGAGGCCGCCCTCGCGCTCGACATCGCTCCGGCCAGCGCGCTTCGCCGCCTTCGCCAGGAGGTCATGCTCGTCCTGGCCCACCGCGACCTGAACGGCCTCGCGTCGCTGGACGAGGTGCTCGCGACGATGAGCGCGCTCGCCGACACGACGATCGCCTACGCGGCTGCGGAAGCGCACCGCGCCACCGTGGCCGTGCACGGCGAGCCCGTCGATGCAACGGGATGCCCGATGCGGCTCATCGTCGCCGGCCTGGGCAAGTTGGGCGGCGGTGAGCTGAACGTGTCCTCGGACGTGGACCTGATCTTCCTCTACGCCGAGGAAGGCGAGACGCCGGGCCCGCGCAGCGTCTCGTACCACGAGTTCTTCGCCGCGGCCGGCAAGCGGCTGATCGCATTGCTCGCGGAAGTCACGGACGAGGGCCAGGTGTTCCGCGTCGACATGCGGCTGCGCCCCTATGGCGATTCGGGGCCGCTGGTCACGTCGCTCGCGTCGCTCGAGGCGTACTTCGTCGGGCAGGCGCGGCCGTGGGAGCGCTATGCGTGGCTGAAGGCGCGCGTGATCTCCGGGGAAAGCGAAGCGCTCGCCGCCCTCGTGCGCCCGTTCGTCTACCGGCGCTACCTCGACTACGGCATGTTGGAGTCCCTGCGCGACCTGCACGGTCGCATCTCGGAAGCGGCGGCGCAGCGCGGCAAGTCGAACGACATCAAGGTCGGCGCGGGCGGCATTCGCGAATCGGAATTCGCCGTGCAGCTCCAGCAGATGGTTCGCGGCGGCCGCGAGCTCTCGCTGCAGACGACCTCGACGCGGGAGGCTCTCGCGCGCCTCATCGCCCTGGGCCTGCTCGATACCGCGCGCGGTACCGCGCTCGGTACCGCGTATGCGTACCTGCGCAAGCTCGAGCACCGGCTGCAGTACTACGACGACCAGCAGACGCAGGCCCTGCCCGAGGCGCCGGAGCACCAGGCGGCGATTGCCGAGTCGATGGACCAGCCCGATTTCGAGGCGCTGCGGGCCGAGCTCGACACCCATCGCGCGCGCATCCAGGAGACGTTCACGTCGCTCTTCGAGCGGCCCGTCGAATCGGGCGCCGCGGTCCGGCTCGGCGCTCGCCTGAACGATCCGCAAGGGACCCCCGATGCCGAGGGCCTGGCCGAGGAGCTGGGCCATGCGGGCATCGATTCACCCGCGGCGCTCGCCGCGCGGCTGCTGGAGTTCACGCGCGCTCGGCGCTACCAGGGACTCTCCGCCGCGTGCCGCACGCGTGTCGAGGCGCTGCTGCCGAAGATCGTGGCCGCCGCCGCGCGCGAGCCGGAATCCTCGGCCACCGCGATCCGGTTGCTCGAGCTGATCGAGGCCATCGACCGGCGCGAGGCCTATCTCGCGTTGCTGGTCGAGTTTCCGCAGGTGCTCGCCCGTGCGGCGCATCTCATGGCGCGCAGCCGCTGGGCCGCCCGCCTGCTCGCGCGCCATCCGATCCTGCTGGACGAGCTCACGCGCAGCGCCGCGAGCTTCACCGCCACCGACTGGAAGGCCGAGCGCAAGTGGCTCCACGACGCGATCGCCCAGGCCGCGGGCGACACGGAGCGCATCCTCGATCTGCTGCGCCACTTCAAGCAACGACACGTGCTGCGCCTCACCATCGCCGACCTCGAAGGGGAGCTGCCGGTGATGGCGCTCTCGGACGAGCTCTCCGCGCTCGCCGACCTCGTGCTCGACGCGACGCTCGCGGAGGCGTCCGCGAGCCTCGGCTTCGCGCGCGGGGGCCTGCCGGGCTTCATCGTGGTGGGCTACGGCAAGCTGGGCGGCAAGGAGCTTGGCTACGGCTCGGACCTGGACATCGTGTTCCTCTACGACGAATCGCGCGCCGAGGACGCGGAGAAGCTCGCCCGCATCGCGCAGCGCGTGAACGCGTGGCTCACGGCGCTCACACCCGCGGGCGTGCTCTACGAAGTCGATCTTCGCCTGCGGCCCGACGGCGCCAAGGGCCTCTTCGTGAGCTCGCTGCCCGCATTCCGCGACTACCAGCTGCATCGCGCGTGGACCTGGGAGCACCAGGCGCTCACGCGCACGCGCTTTTCCGCCGGCGATCCCGCGCTCGGCAAGCGCTTCGAGGCGCTTCGCGACGAACTGCTCGCCATTCCCCGCGACCGATCGAAGCTGCTCGCCGACATCGTCTCGATGCGCGCCAAGATGCGCGACGAGCACCGCAAGTCCCACGAGCTGAAGCACGTGCCCGGCGGCATCGTCGACCTCGAATTCGGGGTGCAAGCGATCGTCCTGCTGCACGGCCCGGCACACCCGAAGCTGCGCGAGGACAAAGGCAACCACCAGTTGCTGCGCTGGGCGGGAGAGCTCGGGCTGATCGACGCGGCCGTCGCGAACGCGGCGGCGGAGGCCTACCTCGCGCTACGCCGTCGAACCCACGCCGCGGCGCTCAACGACGAGGAAAAAGTAATCGTGCAGGACGGCGAGTTGAAGGTCGAACGCGAAGCCGTTGAGGAGCTCTGGCGAGCTGTATTCGGGACCCCTTGAACCACGGAGGCACGGAGACACGGAGGGCCACGGAGGAATACTTGAATGAACGGGAAGTAGTGCGATCGTCGTGATGCACGGTGGCCGCAACTGCAAGTTCAAGATTTCCTCCGTGGCCCTCCGTGTCTCCGTGCCTCCGTGGTTCAAGGGGCACTTCCAGCGGAGCGTTGCGGCTACTGCCGCCCCATCAGGTGGAAGACCTGCATGCGGCCCTTCCCCTTGATCTCGACCTCGTGCGCCTCGTCGAAGCGGAAGCGGTTGTGGAGCCGCCGGTACGTCATGAGGTCCACCTGGATCGCGCCCGAGTAGGCGTCGGCGGCCATGCGGAAGGCGACGTTCACCGTGTCGCCCCACATGTCGTAGATGAACTTGCGCTTGCCGATCACGCCGGCGACCACGGGCCCGGTGCCGATGCCGACGCGGATCTCGATCCGCTCGCCGGTGCGCTCGCGGTATTCGCGGACCTTGTCCTGCATCTCGAGCGCCATGGAGCCCACGGCATCCGCGTAGTGGATGTTGGCGCCGGCATCGAGGCCCGCGCAGGCCATGTACGCGTCGCCGATGGTCTTGATCTTCTCGACGCGGTGCTTGTCGGCGATCTCGTCGAACATCGAGAACACGTCGTTCAGGATCTTCACCGTCTCGACCGGCGAGAGCTCCTCGGTCATGCGCGTGAAGCCGACGATGTCCGCGAACATCACGGTGACGTCCGCGTGGCCCTGCGCGATGTTCATCTCGTTTCGCTTCAGGCGCTCGGCGATCGCGGGCGGCAGGATGTTCAGCAGCAGCTTCTCGCTGCGGTCCTTCTCGAGCTTCAACTCGGCATGCTGGGCATCGACCTGGGCTCGCAACTTCTGCTTCTCGGAAGCGAAGTACCAGAGCAGCGAGTAGATCATCACCGAGATGGCGGCGAAGTTGAGCACGAAGAACACCGCCACCGTGGCCATGTCGACGCGCGTCGGCACGTTGCCGGCCAACAGGAAGTCGAACACGCCCGCCATCACCGTCATGAAGAGCCAGGCGAAGAACCACGGCACGGACTGGCGCGTGCCGAGCACGGTAACCGCGCCCACCGGCGCCATCAGGCCCCAGAGGCTCACGCCCGAGGAGCTCACGAAGTTGCCGATGGCCCATTGCATCGCGAAGGGCGCGAAGAGGATCAGGCCCAGCTGCACGAACGCGAAGAGCATGAGCTTGCGCGTGCGCCAGTAGAGCAGCACCGTGGCGGCCGACAGGCCCTGGAAGATGAGGGGAATCGCGGTGGAGTACTGGTGGCCGAGGCTCCAGTAGACGGCGAGCCAGAGCGCGGCCGCGCACATCATGAAGCCCGAGGTCAGCATCAGCATGTCGCCCGAGAGCTTCTCTTCCGGCGTCATCGGCGACGCGGAAAGATTGGCGCCGGCTGGGTTCGCCGCGCTCATCGGGGCAAGGGGTGCGTGCGAAACGGGTTCCTGGTGCATTCGAGGCTCAGAAGCCGTTTTCTTATGTGACTCTTTGTGTGCGATCGATTATGGCACACAACCCAAGGGCGACGACCCCTGTCCTACAGTAACGACGCAGTAACGTCCCACGCGGCTTTGGGCCCCCGAAGGCGACCCCGCCTCCCGGACCGTGTAAAATTTGGGGCTCACCAAGGCAATCGGAGCAGAAGAACATGTCGATGGCAGACCGCGACGGCCAGATCTGGTACGACGGAAAATTGGTCCCCTGGCGCGACGCGACCACCCACGTCCTCACGCACTCGCTGCACTACGGCCTCGCCGTTTTCGAAGGCGTTCGCGCCTACAAGACGGAGATCGGCACCGCCATCTTCCGGCTGGAGGAGCACACCAAGCGCCTCTTCAACTCGGCCAAGATCTACCTGATGGACATCCCGTTCACGCAGCAGCAGCTCATGGATGCCCAGCGCGAGGTCGTCCGCGTGAACAAGCTGGAGAGCTGCTACCTGCGCCCGCTCGCGTTCTACGGCTCCGAGAAGATGGGCGTTTCGCCGATCGGCGCCAAGGTGCACGTCGCCATCGCCGCCTGGCCCTGGGGCGCCTACCTCGGCGAGGAAGGCCTCACGAAGGGCATCCGCGTGAAGACCTCCTCGCACGCCCGCCACCACGTGAACGTCACGATGGCGCGCGCGAAGGTCTCCTCCACGTACGCCAACTCGATCCTCGCCAACCTCGAAGCCACGCAGCATGGCTACGACGAGGGCTTGCTGCTGGATACCGACGGCTTCGTCGCCGAAGGCGCGGGCGAGAACATCTACATCGTGAAGGACGGGAAGATCTTCACGCCCGAGCTCACCACGGCGCTGGACGGCATCACGTGGCGCTCGGTGCAGGCGCTCGCCTCCGACCTGGGCATCCCGGTCGAGAAGACGCGCCTCACGCGGGACGACATCTACATCTGCGACGAGGCCTTCTTCACCGGCACCGCCGCGGAAGTGACCCCCATCCGCGAGCTGGACCGCCGCGTGATCGGCAGCGGCTCGCGCGGCCCCGTCACCGAGAAGATCCAGAAGGCGTTCTTCGACGTCGTGAACGGCCGCAACCCGAAGTACCACCACTGGCTCGCCAAGGTGTGACGATGGCCCTGCCCACCGAGCTGAACCAGAAGTTCGTGGAGATCCAGCCCTCGGATCTCCCGCTGCATTGCCCGCTGGCCTCGCAGAAGCTGTGGAACACGCATCCGCGCGTGTTCATGCCGATCGAGAAGACCGGCGAATCGCGCTGCCCGTACTGCGGCACGCTGTACAAGCTGGCCGGCGGTGCACGCTCTGGCGGGCACTGAGCCGGCCAGTCCCCGAGGCGTCGGGGATCCAGTGCGCATCCTCGTCGTCGCGCCGGCCTGGGTCGGGGATGCGGTGATGTCGCATCCCCTCCTCGTCCGCCTGAAGGAGCGCGATCCCGCCGCGCGCATCGATGTCCTCGGCCCCGCGTGGGCCGTCCCCGTGTTTCGCCGCATGCCGCAAGTGTCGGAGACGCTCATGCTGCCCTTCGGCCATGGGGACTTGCAACTCGGCGAGCGCCGCCGCTTCGCGAAGACGCTGCCCAAGTACGACCAGGCGATCGTCCTGCCCAACAGCTTCAAGTCGGCGCTGGTGCCGTGGCACGCGGGCATTCCGCTTCGCACCGGCTATTCGGGCGAGATGCGCATCGGCCTGCTCAACGACCGCCGTCCCCTCGATGAGCATGCGGTGCCGCTGATGGTGGAGCGCTTCGCCGCGCTCGCGCAGCCGAAGGGCGAGGCCTTGCGCCAGCCGCTGCCCGAGCCGCGCCTCATCGTCGATGCCGTCGCACGCGACGCGACGCTCGCGAAGTTCGGCCTCTCGCTCGATCGGCCCGTGGTCGCGTTCGCTCCCGGCGCGGAATACGGCCCCGCGAAACGCTGGCCCGCCGCGCACTTCGCCACGCTCGCCACGGAGCTCGCCGATCGCGGCTTCCAGGTGTGGCTGTTCGGCTCGGGCAAGGACCAGGAGATCACCGCGCAGATCGTCGCCGGCACGAAGGCCGCATGCGTCGACCTCGCGGGCCGCACCTCGCTCGACGAGGCGATCGACCTGATGTCGTGCGCCTCGCAGGTGGTGAGCAACGACTCGGGCCTCATGCACATCGCCGCGGCGCTCGACCGGCCGATGGCGGCCCTCTTCGGCTCCTCCAGCCCCGGCTTCACGCCGCCGCTCTCCGCGAAGGCCCGCGTGATCTCGCTGCACCTCGACTGCAGCCCCTGCTTCAAGCGAGTCTGCCCGCTGGGCCACACCAACTGCCTGGTACAGATGGAGCCCACCCGGGTCCTCGCCGCTTTGGACGTAAAATGAATGGGGTCAGACTCCATTGAACTTGATGTTTCTGCCCCCAATGGAGTCTGACCCCATTCATTTCCGGAGTTCGTCATGAAGCACGCCGCCATCCTGCTCGCCGCCCTCTTCGCCGCCAACGCCGTCGCGGCGGATCCGGAGCATGTGAAGACCGTGGAAGCGTGGCGGACCAAGGTCGAGAAGAGCCTGCGCGCCGACAACGGCTGGCTGACACTCGCCGGGCGCTACGTGATGAAGCCCGGCCCCAACACCTTCGGCACGGGTGACAAGAACGACATCGTGTTTCCCGCCGGCCTCGGTCCCGAGAAGATGGGCGTGATCAACGTCGAGCCCGGCGCCGTGATGGTGAAGCTCGAGCCCGGTGTCGTGATGACCAAGGACGGGATGGAATACACCGAGCGCCGCATGAGCACCACCGGCGAGACGCGCGACTGGGTGGCCATGGGGCGCATCGCGATGCACGTGATCGAGCGCGAGGGCCGCTACATCCTTCGCCTCGCCGACAACCAGAGCAAGGTGCGCTCCGGCTTCGAGGGCCGCGTCTGGTATCCGGTGAACGATGCCTACTGGGTCGACGCGAAGTTCGTCCCGTACAAGGCGGGCAAGACCGTGCCGATCGTCAACGTCCTGGACGAAGTGTCCGACGAGCCCTCGCCCGGCTACGTGGAGTTCAAGGTCGGCGGCAAGGTGCAGAAGCTCGACGTGGTCGGCGACGACGACGGCCTCTTCATGATCTTCCGCGACGACACGGCCGGGAAATCGACCTACAAGCCGGGCCGCTTCCTGTACGTCGAGAAGAAGCCCGAGCCCAACAAGACCTTCAAGCTGGACCTCAATCGCGCCTATAACCCGCCGTGCGCGTTCAGCGAATACACGACCTGCCCGCTGCCCCCCGAGCAGAACATCCTCAAGGTGAAGGTCGAAGCGGGCGAGAAATACCCGCCGCGCCGGGCCAGCTAGCCCCTCGATGCCGTCCTTCGCGGAACGGCATCGAATCCCGCCTGTCCCACTCGCATGAACGCCGCCGCGCGCATGCTGGTTTTCGTCCTGGGATACGCCGCCTGCGCGATCGCCGCAGGCCCTTCGCCTGCTCCCACCTGGCCGCCCTCGCCGGAGGTCCGCTCGCGCATGACCGAGCTGCAGCTGGTGATCTCGGACCCGAAGGCCACTCTCGACGCCCGCGACACCGCGCGCGCCGAATTGAAGCGCCTGCTGGGGAGTCCCGCTGCCGCCAAGCCGGCGTCCGAAGCCGAGGAGGCCCCGAGAAGGGCCCGCACGCCGCTCGCGGTCGCGCCTCCGATGCCCTCGCCGGCGCCGCCATCGACCGGCGCCTCGGTGACCGGAGCGCCCCGGGAATCGGACCCGCCGGTGGCCCACGTCGTCCCGGCACCGCGTGCGATTCCGCCCTTCATCGACCCGCAGACCGGCCGGACGCTCGTTCCCAGCGGACAGGTCGCGATCGATCCGGCTACCGGGCGCGCGCTGCCGCAGGTGCCGGGCGGCTACGTCGACCCGGCCACCGGCCGCGCCATCCGTCCCCGCTGAGCCGCCATTTGGCGTAAACTGGAACGCCAAATGGCCCACGCCCTCAGTCATGTCCTCGGCGGTCCCGAGACCTTCGGCTCCCGCGCCCCGCGCAGCGCCTCCGACTGGCATGGCCTCATCCAGTCCGGCGTCCCCTCCCGCGCCGCCTTCCTGCTGAAGGACCACCTGGGCCTGCGCAACGACGAGCTCGCGAAATTGCTCGGTCTCTCCGCGCGCTCGCTCACGCGCCTGTCGGCCTCGCGCACGCTGGACCCCGTCACCGGCGACAGGCTCTATCGCCTCGCCCGCATCTACGCCCTCGCATCGGACGTGCTGGAAGACGAAGCGGCGGCCGTCCGGTGGCTGCGCTCGCCGCAGCGCGCGCTGGGCGAAGTGAAGCCGCTCGACCTCGCGGCCACCGACGCGGGCGCCCGCGAAGTCGAGCAGCTGCTCGGCCGCCTGGAGCACGGCGTCTTCACCTGATGCGCGGGTTCCGGCTCGTGAAGGCCCGCCACGCGCTCGAGGCCTTCACCGGCACCGGCGCGCGCCACTACGGCGGCCGCTGGAACCGCCCCGGCACTCCGATGGTGTACGCCGCCGAATCGCTGGCCCTCGCCGCCCTCGAAACCGTCGTGCATTTCTCCGGCGAGGAGCGCGGCATCGGCTTCCTCACCTACGAGCTGGAGGTGCCCGACGAATGCGTGAGGACACTCCAGCCCCGGGAGTTGCCGCGCGATTGGCGTTCGTCGGTCACGCCGACGTCCACGCAGGAAGTCGGCAGCCTCTGGCAGCGCGGCGGCACGAGCGTGGCGCTTCGCGTGCCTTCGGTCCTGGTGCCCGGCGAATCGTGCGTGCTCCTCAACCCCGAGCACCCCGACACCCGCCGCGTCACCCTCTTCTACCCGACGCCCTTCACCTTCGACGACCGGCTCTGGAAATGACGGATGAATAAAGGGGTCAGACCACTTTATTCGAGATCAGGACGCGAGAATAAAGTGGTCTGACCCCTTTATTCAGACCCCATTTATTTTCTTCACGCCTTGTACGCTGGGTCGGGCTGCGTGAACCAGGAATGGAGGATGTGGTAGACCAGCATGTAGTTCTTCTGCTGGAAGCTCGCATGCGAGATGCCGGACATCACGGTGAACTGCTTGTCCGGATTGGGGAGCTTGTCGAAGAACTTCATGAGGTCCTCGAAGCCCGCGATGCCGTCGAACTGGCCGCGCATCACGATCGTGGGCACCGTGATCTTCTCCGGGTCGACGATGGGCAGCTTCGAGCACATGTCGATGTAGGTGCCGTTGGGCATCGAGTCGTCGAGCGACAGGATGGCATCGGCAAAGGCATCCACCACGCGCTTCTCGGCGCAATCCGGATGGTCGCGCTCGAAGATGGAATACACGAACGCGCGGTCGATGGGCCGGCGCTTCGACGCGAGGAACTGCGGCAGCTTCTTGCGGCGCTGCTCGAGCGTGGGGCTGCCCTCGCCCGTCCAGACGAACGCATCGAGCGCCAGGCGGGCCACGCGGTCCGGATGGTTCTGCGCGAAGAGCGCGGCACGCAGCGCCCCCGAGGAGATCCCGTACACGAGGAACGATTGGATCCCCCGCGTCTTCAGGATGTAGTCCGTCGCGGCGGCGAGGTCATCCGCGCCATTGGGAATATCGCAGGTGATGTCGCGCTTCTTGTCGGAGCGGCCGTAGCCTTCCATGTCCACCGACCAGCACGTGAAGCCGTGCTCGGCGAACCAGTCCATCACCGAGGAGTGCGGACGACCGGGCACGGTGAGATCGAACGTCGGCTGCGAGGCCATCGACGATCCGTGCACGAACAGCGCCGCGGGCTTGCCCTCCGGCGAGCCCACGTATTTTTCCCACATGAAGAGGCGAACGTCGCCCTTCGTCGTCCAGTGTTCCTTGCCGATCACGTCACTCAACTTTCGCTCCCGTTTCCTTGATGATCCTTGCCCAGCGATCGCGCTCCTCGCGGAAGTACGCGTCGAACTGCGCCGGCGTGCTGTCGGGGTACCCCTCGAGCGCATTGGCGGCCATGTATGCCTTCACCTCCGGGCTCGCGAGGGCCGCGGCCGTTTCGCGGCGGAGCTTCTCCAGCACCGGCGCGGGCGTCGCCTTCGGTGCCAGCAGCCCCGACCACACATAGGCCTCGAACCCGGGCACGCCGGCCTCGATGAATGTCGGCACATCGGGCAGCACGGGCGAGCGCTTCGAGCCCGTGACCGCGAGCGCGCGCAGCTTGCCGGACTTCACGTGCTGCACCATCGCCGCCAGGCCGGGCATCGAGATCGGCACCATGCCGCCCAGGAGATCCGTGGTGGCCTGCCCGCTGCCCTTGTACGGCACGTGCGTGAGCTGGATCCCGGCCATCGAGGCGAATTGCGCCATGAAGAGGTGCTGGCCGCTGCCGTTGCCCGAGGACGCGTAATGGATCTCGCCGGGCTTGGCCTTCGCCATCGCGATCAGCTCCGCCACGTTCTTCGCGGGAAACGACGGGTGGACCACGAGCACGCCCGGCTCGCGCGCGATGAGCGAGATCGGCACGAAGTCGTCGATGGGCTGGAAGTTGAGCTTCGAGTAGAGCGTGGCGCTGATGGCGTTGGTCTGCGACGCGAGCAGCAGCGTGTAGCCGTCGGCCGGTGCCTTCGCGACCGCCTCCGATCCGATGGTGGCGCCCGCGCCCGGCCGGTTCTCGACCACCACGCCCTGGTTCAGGCGCTTCGAAAGCTCGTTGGCCACGACGCGCGTGGGGCCATCGACCGCGCCGCCCGGCGAGAACGGCACGATGATCTTGATCGGGCGCGTGGGAAAGTCCTGCGCCACGGCAAATCCCGCGACGCACAGGGCGACTCCCAGCAGTCCTGCACGAAACGCATTCAAGCGGTTACCTCCTCGGGCCAGCATTGGGTCTTCTCCTCCGGACTGCTCATCATCTCGATCGCGCGCTCGGCCGGGAACAGACGGCGCTCCAGGATCACGCCCCACGTTTCCTCCGCTCCGCCCGCCTCGGTTGGCACGACGAAGGGCGCGGCGCGCAGCGAAGTATGCAGGTGGAATTCATCCGAACCCAGCGGGCCCACGGTTCGCAGGCAAACGCGCCGGATCTCGGTCCATGCGATCGCCTGGGTCCACGGCGCGTTGCCGGGCGGCCACGCGCGGAGGTGGATTCCGGAAGCATCGTGTTCCACCGTGAGCCAGTGCGCCATGCGGGCCGCGGCATCCGGCAGGGGCTTCCGCGGGCCGTCGAAATTCGGCCACACCCGGCGAAACCAGACGTCGGCGATGTGCTGCTGTTCCGCATAGAGCTCGGCGTTCATGCAATCGATGTAACGCGCGCGATTCTCCAGCGGCTTGAAGAGCGCGCTCGTCACGCTGAGGACGACTCCCGCCACGGTGAGAAAGAAAGCGAAGCCTGGCCCGTCACTCAGGACGTACAAGGCGAACCACGCCACGATGACGGCGACGAGCGCCATCAGTACGAGTGCGCCAATCATGTTGGACGCGGCGAGCGCACGGTAGGCGACCAGGTCCGCGGGCGTGGCGATGACCGGATGGGCGCGTAGGAATCGCCGCAGCCGCCACGCGCCCCAAGCGACGATGCTCACGTAGAGGCCAAGAGAAAGGGCAAGGGTCGGGATCACCGCCCGAACTATCCCGGAGCCCCGCGCCGCTGGCAAACGCGGAGCGGTAACAAGGCCTCCGACGCGCTAAGATGGACCCGCCACCCGCCTCCGGGGGCAGCGCAGTTTTTGCAACCCGCACAAGGAGTTAGGGATGAATCGGCGCGCGCCACGGCGCACCGCGCGGTGCGAGGACCTGGGCCTCACGAAGGGCGAATACGGCCGCCTGGCGAAGCTCGACACGCCCCAGAAGATCCAGCGCTTCCTCAACGCGACGCCCAGCAACCACGAGCTGGACGGCGAGACGCTCTACTCCGTGCGCGAGGTCCTGAAGAACAAGCGCGCGCATTGCATGGAAGGCGCCTTCCTCGCCGCGGCCGCGCTGTGGATCCATGGCGAGAAGCCGCTGATGGTCCACCTCGACTGCGACCTCTCCGACTACCCGCACGCGATCGTGGTGTTCCGCCGCGGACGCTGCTGGGGCGCGATCTCCAAGACCAACGGGGCGCCGCTGCGATTCCGCGACCCGATCTACCGCTCCATCCGCGAGCTCGCCATGTCGTACTTCCACGAGTACTTCGACAAGCGCGGCCGCAAGACCCTGCGCAGCTACTCGATCGCGTACGACATGCGGCGCTTCGACCCGGGGCACTGGGTCACGAATGGCAAGGATTGCTGGGAAGTCCACGACAAGCTCGCGGCCCTGCGCCACTTCCCGCTGGTGACGAAGCGCCAGGAGCGCCTCCTCATGCGGCGCGATACGTTCGAGCGACAAATCAGCAAGCTCGTGCAGTACCCGAGGCCGGAGAAGTTGCCGGAGAAGTTGCCCGCGAAGGGCTCGGCCAGGAAGCTGAAGAAGCCCTAGCGCCGGAACTCGAGCTGTGGGCGCACGCGTGCGTCGTCGCCTTCGATGGGCGCGGCCACTTCCCCGACGCGCTTCGCGCCGCACGCCACGTAGAACGCTTCCGCATTCGGGTCGGCATCCACCGTCACGAGGTGCGCGCCGTTCTCCCAGGCCGTGGCCAGCGCGTGGCGCATCAGCGAGCTGCCGATGCCCTGGCCCATGAAGTCCGGATCGACCCACAGGTCGTCGAGCGTCCACGCGCCCTCGCCGGGTTCGATCACGTAGAACGCGACCATTGCGTCTCGCACCGTCGCCACGTAGCCGTACCGGGACGAGAGCGACTCCGGATCGACATGCAGTGCGCCGCGCCACGCGTCCATCGTGGCCGCGCCGTAGCCCCAATGCGCCTTCGAGCGCAGGGCCAGGGCACTCATCGCGTCCGCATCGGCCTTCGTCGCGCGGCGAAGCTCCGCGGGCGAGAGATCCGCCGGCCGGTCGATGTCGTAGAGCACGCCGCGATCGGCCGTGGCCACCGTCGACAGCACGCCGCGATAGCGCTCGAGGACCGTTCGCGCCCCGCCCTCGCCGGTGAGTGCCAGCAGCTCGTCGAGAAGCGCGCTGGAAAATCCCACGGGATGCCCGCGCTCGCCCGTGGGAAGCATCGGCGCCACGACCTTCGCCCCGGATGCGAGCTTGGCCGCGATGGTGCGCGATACGTCCGCGGGAATGCGCGGCATGTCGGCCAGCGCGAGGACCCAGCCCGATGCATCGCGAGATGCCGCGACGCCGGCCGCGATGCTGGCGCCCAGGCCTTCGCGGGATCGCTCCGTCACCAGCACCTCGCATCCGGCCTCGCGCAGCATGGAAGCGATGGCATCGTCGCCTTCGCGCACCACCGCGAGCGCGTTGCCCACGCCCGCGACGAGATTACGCGCGCTCACCGCGCCGACGGTCGAGCCGAGATAGGGATGCAGCAGCTTGGCGGAACCGAAGCGCGTGGCCGCACCGCCCGCGAGGAGCAACCCGCGAATCCTGCGCGATGAAGGCACGTCAGGCGCTGCGGCGCTTGTCGCTCGCGACGACGCGTTCCAGCGCGATGTTGTTGCGCGCCGCGACGAGGTCCGCGAGGATCGCCACCGCGATCTCCGGAGGAGTGCGCGAGCCGATGGTGAGGCCCACGGGGCCGCGAAGGCGCGCGATCTGCCCCGCGGAGAGGTCGAAATCGGCGAGGCGCTTGCGCCGCTCCGCACTCGTCTGCTTCGAGCCCACGGCACCGACGTAGAACGCTTCGCTCTTCAGCGCCTCGAGCAGCGCCATGTCGTCGAGCTTGGGATCGTGCGAGACGGTGAGGATGATCGAATGCCCGTCCGGACGGAAGGCGAGCACGGCATCGTCCGGCATGCCCGCGACCCAGTGCGTGCCCTCGACACGCCAGGCGCCGCGGTACTCCTCGCGCGGGTCGCACACGGAGACGCTGAAGTCGAGCGTCTCGGCGATCTGCGCCAGGTACACGGCGATCTCCGAGGCTCCGATGATGAGCATCCGCCAGCGCGGGCCGTGGACGCTCGTGAAGCGCGATTCACCACGCACGCATTCATCGGTGGGCTGCGCATCGGCGAAGCTCCACGCCCCCGACGCGAGATCCACGCTCCGCGCCACGATGCGGCCGGCAAGAATGCGATCGAGCAACGCGCGAATGTCCGCGGGTGCCACGTCCGCTTCGATGATCACCTCGAGCTGCCCGCCGCACGGCAGGCCGAAGCGGCGAGCCTCTTCCGCGGTGATGCCGTACGACGCGAAGGCCGGCTTGCGGCCCGTGTACTCGTTGCGGCGCGACACGAGGTCATCCTCGATGCAGCCGCCGGAGACTGAACCCACGAGGATGCCGTCCTCGCGAATGGCAAGCAGCGAGCCGGGCGGACGCGGGCTGGCTCCAAACGTCTGGGCCACCGTCACCAGCCAAACGCGCTTCCCGGAAGTCTTCCACTCCAGAGCGCGTTCGAGAACGTCGAGATCTAGGGATTGCATGGAGGAATGGTACTAGAGGAAATAAATGGGGTCAGACCCCAATTATTTCAGAAGGAGAACAGCTCCTTCATCGCGGCCTTGTATTGATCGAAGGCGACCGAGGAGAGGTTGTGGTGCGATCCACCCTCGACCTTGATGAACCTCTTCGGCGAGGTGGTGGCTTCGAAGAGCTTCTCTCCCATCTCGAACGGAACGATCTGGTCGCGGGTCCCGTGCGTGATGAGAACCGGCGCCTTCACGGATGCGATCTTCGAGAGCGTGTCGAAGCGTTGCGTGAGGATGAGGTCGACGGGCAGGTAGCTCCAGCTCGTGGAGGCGATCATGTCCTTGATCGAGGTGAACGTGGCCTCGAGCACCAGGCCGTTGACGTCGGTGCGATCGCGCGCGAGGTCCACGGCGATGGCACCACCCAGCGAGTGGCCGACGATCACGCGCGGGCGTCCCGGGGCCAGCTTCGCGAGCTCATCCCACGCGGCGGCGGCGTCCTCCGTGGCCATCTGCTCCGTGGGCGATGCGGGCGAGCTCTTGCCGAAGCCGCGGTAGTCGATCGCGAGGACGGAGAAGCCGAGCTTCTGCCAGCGTTCGATGCGCGGAGCGCTGCCGGAGAGGTTCCAGCGCGCGCCGTGGAGGTAAAGAAGCGCCGGAGCGTTCTTGTCGGCAGCCGGAAGCCACCAGGCGTGCAGCTTCTCGCCGTTCTGGCCGACGGAAATCCACTTCTCTTCGAAGGCCCAGGTGCCCTGGGCGTAGCCGCGCCAGTCTTGCGTGGCGGGCCGGAATATCAGCTCGCCCTGTTTCTCGGCGAGGTAGGCGCACCCGCCGGCGATGACGACGGCGACGCCCAGCAGCAGCCTGCGCAGGAACCTGCTCAGTGCTGCGTAATGACGGGCAGGTGCGGCGATTTCACCAGGGGATCCGTGTCCACCAGGACGTAGACCGCCAGGCCGATGATCAACGCTGCCGCGATCGCTTCGAACGCGGGGTTCGAGACGATCCTGAAAATAGTCTTCTGCCAATTTTGTCCCAACATGCCGGGTGCTCCCTTCTGCGTAGGACAGCGCCCGACAAGGCTGGTTCACGGGCACATCCGGCTTGTCCCTCATGCAACTTCTAGGCCCACTTCATGTTGGCGAGCGGAAGCACGCGCGCGCGCTTGCCCGTAAGCGCAGCTAACGCATTCGCGACGGCCGGTCCGATGGGCGGCGTACCCGGTTCGCCAACCCCCGAGACCTTCGTTCCCCCGGGCACCGTGAAGACCGACACCTGGGGCATGTCGCTCAGGCGCAGGACGCGATAGTCGTGGAAGTTGGATTGCTGCACGCCGCCGTCCTTCAGCGTGAGCTCGCTGTAGAGCACCGCGCCGAGGCCGTAGGCGATCGCGCTTTGCACCTGCGCCTCCACCGTCATGGGATTCACGACCGGCCCGCAGTCGATCGCGGCCGTCACGCGATGCACCTTGGGCGCACCGTTCTCGAGCGATACCTCGGCCACCTGCGCGCAGATGGTGCCGAAGGACTCGACGATCGCGACACCGCGAGCGCGCCCCGCGGGCAACGGCGAGCCCCAGCCGGCCTTCTCGGCGGCGAGGTCGAGGACCTTCACGAAGCGCGGATCCTTGGCGAGCAGCTTGCGGCGGAATGCGACCGGGTCCTGCTTCGAAGCGGCGGCGATCTCGTCGATGAGCGTTTCCATCACGAAGCCGGTGTGCGTGTGGCCTACCGAGCGCCACCAGAGCGGCGGCACCGGGAGACCGACGCTGCGCAGCGTGACGGCGAGGTTGGGAATGTCGTACTTCGTATCGGGCACGCCCTCGACCGAGGTGCCGTCGACGCCGTCCTTCACCGCGAACGCCTCGAACGGCGTGCCCGTGAGGATGGATTGGCCGACGACCACGTGGTTCCAGCCGACGATGTTGCCCTGCGCATCGAGGCCGATGTCGGCCCGGTGCACGTACATCGGCCGGTAGTAGCCGCCGCGGATGTCGTCTTCGCGCGACCACACGAGCTTCACCGGCACCTGCGCGCCCTTCGCGATCTCGCACGCGTCGATGATCCAGTCGGAGTTCGGGTTCGCGCGCCGGCCGAAGCCGCCGCCCGCGGTGAGCGTGTTCACCTTCACCTGCTCGGGCTTGAAGCCGAACACTTTCGCGGCCGCGGCCTGGTCGACCCCGGGCATCTGCGTGCCCGCCCAGATCTCGGCGCCATCCGCACGCAGCTCCACCGTGCAGTTGAGCGGCTCCATCGCCGCATGCGCGAGGAACGGGAATTCGTATTCGGCGCTGATCGTGCGGACCGCGCCCTTGATCGCTTCGGGGTTGTCGGCTTTCTTCGCGACGGCGCCGCCCGGCTTGCCCGCGAGATCGCGATAGTCCGCGCGCAGCCTCTCGGTGGAGAGCGTGGACGCGGTCCTGGGAATGTCCCATTCCACCTCGAGCACGTCGCGTCCCGATTTCGCCGCCCAGTAGCCCTTGCCCACGACGGCGACGCCGCTGGCGATCTCGATCACGTGCGTCACGCCCGAGACGGCCTTCACTTTGTCCACGTTGAAGGACTTCACCTGCGCGCCGAACACCGGCGGATGCATCACCACGGCCGTGTGCAGGTTCGGGCGCTTCACGTCGATGCCGAAGACCGCCTTGCCGTCCACCTTGTCGGGAGCGTCGAGGCGGCGCGTGGGCTTGCCGATGAGCTTCCAGTCCTTGGGGTCCTTCAGCTTCACGTCCTGCGGGATCGGCAGCTTCATCGCCGCGTCGGCGAGCGAGCCGAAGCTCGCCTTCTTGCCGCCGGGGCCGGTCACGAACCCCTTGTCGGCCTTCAGCTCCTCGGGCTTCAGCTTCCACTGCGTAGCGGCCGCCTGGATGAGCATCGTGCGGGCCTGCGCGCCGACGAGCCGAAGCTGGTCGAACGAGTTGGCCACCGACGAGGAGCCGCCGGTGCCCTGCATGCCGCCCCAGAAGATGTTGCCGTACACCGGATCGGCGGGTGCCAACTCCGCCTTCACCTTGGTCCAGTCGCACTCGAGCTCCTCGCAGATCAGCATCGGGAGGCTCGTCTGCACGCCCTGGCCGAACTCGAGGTGCTTCACGATCACGGTGACGGTGTTGTCCTTGCCGATGCGCAGGAACGCGTTCGGCGGATAGACCATCTTCGGAGCCTGCGCATACGCACGGCCGCCCATCGGCAGGTAGAAGGCGATCACCAGCGCGCCCGAAAGCGCCCCGGAGGACTGCAGGAATTTGCGGCGCGAGGCGTTCTTCACGGAAGTCGTCATGGCGGGCCTCACTTCTTCGCCGGCAGCGCCGCGGCCGCGGTCTTCACCGCCTCGCGAATGCGCTGGTAGGTGCCGCAGCGGCAGAGGTTGCCGTCCATCGCCGCGTCGATGTCGGCGTCGCTGGGCTTGGGGTTCTTCGCGAGCAGCGCGGTGGCCGACATGATCTGGCCCGGCTGGCAGTAGCCGCACTGCACGACGTCCTTGTCGAGCCACGCGGCGCGAACGGCCTTCGTGACCGGCGTGTCCGGCAGGCCCTCGATGGTGTTGATGCGCTTCCCGGCAACCGCGGAGGCCGGCGTGATGCACGAGCGCGTGGCCTCGCCATTCACGTGGACCGTGCAGGCCCCGCACTGCGCCATGCCGCAGCCGAACTTGGTGCCCGTGAGGCCGATCGAATCGCGGATCACCCACAGCAGCGGGGTGTCGGGGGAGGCGTTGAACTGGACGGGGTCGCCGTTGACGAAAAACTTGATCATGATGGCTCCGGGAATCGCGTGGCTCATTCGGGGAACCGTGAACTATAAGCTATCATTCGCTCCCGCTCGATGACCGTACGTTTCATGCCGGAAAAGCGCCGCAAGGACCAGATGTTCCCCACGCCGGACGAGGCCGAAGCCGCGTTCTACGACGCCTTCGAGCGCTCCGACGTCTCCGCGATGATGGCCGTCTGGGCAGCCGACGACGACATCGTCTGCGTCCATCCCCAGGGCCCGCGCCTCGTGGGCTTCGAAGCGATTCGCGAGAGCTGGATGCAGATCTTCGCGTCGGGCACGGCGATCCGCATCCGCACCACCGACGCCCGCCGCTACATGGGCTCCACGATGGCCGTGCATGCCGTGGTCGAGATGCTCTCCGCGCCCGGGGAGCAAGGCGCTTCCGCGCCCGTGTGCGCGACGAATGTCTACGTGCTCACGGAAAATGGCTGGCGGATGACGGTTCATCACGCCTCGCCGGCCGGCGAAGCTCCCCAGGCCGTCCGCGACGTCCCTACCGAAACGCACACGTTGCACTAGCCGCTGCGCGGGTTACTGCAAGGCGTTGTCCACGGATAAACACGGATAAACACTGATGGGCGTCTCGATGTGGGACCCTGCCGCAATGATCCGCGACTCATCCGTGTTTATCCGTGTTTATCCGTGGATATTGCCTTTCGCCCTAGTCCTTTCGCTAGCGAGCGCGAAAGCAGCGGACGTCCGCAAGGTGGTGCGGTACGCATCGCCCAGCGCCGAGGCGAAGCTGGACCCGGTCGCCGAATCGGACGAAGCCTCCGGCGGCATCATGCAGGTGATCTTCGACCCGCTCCTCACCTACGACTTCCTCGCGCGCCCCGCGAAGCTGAAGCCCAACACGGCGGTCGCGCTGCCGGAGGTGACGGACGAGGGTGCCACGTACACGCTGCGCATCAAGCCCGGCATCTTTTTCACGCCCGACCCCGCCTTCGGCGGCAAACCTCGCGAGCTCACGGCCGAGGACTACGTCTTCTCCATCAAGCGCATGTTCGACCCCAAGGTGAGGAGCACGTGGCTCTTCCTGGTCGAAGGCAAGATCCGCGGCGGTGACGAGGCGATGAAGCGCGCCAAGGAAACCGGCCGCTTCGACTTCGACGCTCCGATGGAAGGCCTGCAGGCGCTCGACCGCTACACCGTGCGCATCCGCCTCGTCACCGGCGACTACTCCTTCGCCTACGTGCTCGCGATGGTGCCCACCGGAGCGTTGGCCCGCGAGGTGGTCGAGCGATATTCCGAGGACGTCTCGGGCCACCCCATCGGCACCGGCCCGTTCCTGCTGCGGGAATGGGTGCGCGGCTCGCGCGTCGTGCTGGACGCGAACCCCACTTATCGCGAGGACTACTTCGACGGCGAGCCCGGCCCGGATGAGGAAAGCCGCAAGGTCCACGCCGCGCTCCAGGGCAAGCGCCTTCCGCTCGTGGGGCGCATCGAGTTCTTCACGGTGGAGGAAGCGCAGCCGCGCTGGCTCGCGTTCCTGAACGGCGAGACCGACTACCTGCGGCCTTTCCCGCAGGAGTACGCGAGCTTCGCGATCCCCGGCGGCAAGGTGGCGCCCGCGCTCGCGAAGAAGGGCTACTACGCGGTGCCCGACGAGATCGCGTACACGACGTACACCACGCTCAACACGCAGGAGAAGATCGGCGGCGTGCCCAACGCGCTCGGCGGATTCACGCCCGAACGGATCGCGCTGCGGCGAGCGATCGCGCACGCCTGGCGGATCGACGAGCAGGTGACGATCCTCGACAAGCACACCTCGAGGCGCGCGTACACGCCGCTGCCGCCCGCGGTCTCGGGCCACGACCCCCACTTCGTGAGCCCGACGCTGGAGTACAACCCCGCGAAGGCCAAGGCGCTGCTCGACATGTTCGGCTTCGTCGACCGCGACGGCGACGGCTACCGCGAGAACCCCGACGGCACGCCGCTCTCGTTCGACCACGCGTCGTACCCCACGCTGCGCGAGCGGCAGCGAAACGAGCTGTGGAAGAAGTCGATGGACGACATCGGCCTCCGCGTCACCTTCAACACGGTGGAAAAGCTGCCGTCGCTTCGCAAGCTGGCGCAGCTGGGGCGGGTGCAATCGTTCAGCTACGGATGGATCGCGGACTTCCCGGACGGCGAGAATTTCCTGCAGCTGCTGTGGAAGGGCTCGATCAACCAGGTGAACTACGCCATGTTCGACCTTCCCGAGTACAACGCGCTGTACGAGAAGATGAAGCGCCTTCCCGACGGCCCCGAGCGCAGCGCCCTCATGGCGAGGATGGTGAAGCTGATCCTCGTCTACGTCCCCTGGGTGGTGGAGACGTACAAGACCGAGACGATCCTGGTGCAGCCGTGGATCCTCAACTTCCGGAAGCACCCGTTCAACCACGAGCCGTGGAAGTACCTCGACGTCGACCTCGAACGCCGCGCCCGCGGTTAACATGACGGCATGGCCGCGGCACCCCAACTGACTTCACCCGCATCGCGCGCCGGCACGTTCGTCGTGGCGGCACTCGTGCTCGTGCTCGCGTGGCAGCTCGCCCACTGGACCTGGGTCTTCCTCGCCCCCTCGCCCACCGTGTCGGCTCCGGCTACCGAGGGCACCGCGGATCTCGCGGTCGCTGCCCGCCTCTTCGGAGGCACCGCATCCGGAACGACCGTCGCCACGGCGGCCACCTCGAGCCTGAGGCTGAAGGGCGTCGTGGCGCCCACGCCCGGCACCGCGGCCTCGGCCATCTTCAACACCGGAGCCGCGCGCGACCTCTCGGTCTACATCGGCAACGACGTCATGCCGGGCGTGAAGCTCGTGGAAGTCCTGCCCGATGCCGTGGTGGTCTCGCGCGCCGGGCTTCGCGAGCGGATCGAGCTGGAAACGCGCAAGACCGCGCCCAAGGGCGGCGCGACCAAGCTCGCCGCCGGCACGCCGCAGTTCCGCCTCAACGTCACGTCGGCGGGCAACAGCTTCGCCATCTCGCGCAAGGAATTGGACGAGACCCTGCGCGACCCGGGCCAGCTGAACCTGCTCGGCCGCATCTCGCCCAACAGCTCCGGCGGCGTGAGGATGGAGGCGGCGCCTCCCGGAAGCCTCGCCGCCAAGCTGGGCCTCCAGCCCGGCGACGTGATCAAGCGAGTGAACGGCCAGACCGTCCTTTCGCCCGGGGACCTGGCCGGCCTCTACTCCAAGTTCGCCACCACCTCGACCATCCAGGCCGACGTCCAGCGGGGGTCGGCCACGGTCCAGCTGACCTACGCGATAAACCCGTGAAGTTGCCCTGTCACAACCCCCTGTCATAATTCTGGGTTTGGGCGCAAAATGCCCGATAAATCAAAGAGGAAGCCCCAAAACGTGACACGGTTTCTAAGTTGGTCTGCCGCACTCCTCGCGGCCCTCGCGCTCAACGTTTCGGCCCAGGCCCCGCAGCCCGCCACGCCGGCCGCCGATGAGCGGATCACGCTGAATTTCGTCAACGCCGACATCCAGTCGGTGATCAAGACCATCAGCCAGCACACCGGCAAGAATTTCATCCTCGATCCGCGCGTGCAGGGCACGGTGAACATCGTGTCCGACCGGCCGGTGCCGAAGGACATGCTCTACCAGATGCTGCTCTCCGCGCTGCGCGTGCAAGGCTTCGCCGCGGTGGAGGAAGGCGGCTTCGTGAAGATCGTCCCCGAATCGGAAGCGAAGACGAGCGGCGGGCCCACGGGTGAAGCCGCCACGCGCATCCCCGGCGACCGGATCGTCACGCAGGTCTTCCTGCTGCAGAACGAATCGGCCGTGCAGCTGGTACCCGTGCTGCGCCCGCTGGTGACGGCCAACAACTTCATCGCCGCCTACCCGAACAACAACGCGATCGTCATTACCGACTACGCGGAGAACGTGCGCCGGATCGAACGCATCATCCGCTCGATCGACCTGCCCTCGGGCGCGGACGTGCAGATCATCAAGCTGCAGAACGCTTCGGCCGTGGACATCGGGCAGATGCTGCAGCGCGTGGTGCCCGAGACGGTGGCGCCCGCCAACGCCCCGGGCGCGCAGCCGAAAGCGGCCGTGGCCATCGATCCGCGCACCAACAGCCTGGTCGTGCGCGCCGACAACCCGAACCTCATGAACCGCATCAAGACCCTCGCCCTCGGCCTCGACACGCCGGCAGCGGGCAGCGGCAACATCTACGTCGTGTTCCTGCGCAATGCCGAGGCGGTGCGCATCGCCGACACGCTGCGTGGCCTGCTCTCCGGCAACGAGACCTCGCGCAGCACGACCACGCAGACCACGCCCACCGGCAATACGGCGACGCAAACGACCGCCACTTCCACCCTCGGCAGCAGCCCCGGCACCAGCGGCGCCTCGCCGCTCTCCGGGGCCGCGCCCAGCTCGATCATCCAGGCCTACCCGCCGACCAACTCGATCATCATCACCGCGCCGGAGCCTGTGTATCGGGCGCTCCGCCAGGTGATCGACAGCCTCGACCAGCGCCGCGCGCAGGTCTACGTCGAAGCGTTGATCGTCGAGATCTCCACCGGCCTCGCCCAGGAATTCGGCGTGCAGTGGCAGGGTGCCGGCGACGTCGGCAGCCGCACGGGCTTCGCGGGCACCAACTTCAACACCGGCATCGCAGGGGGCCTGGGCACCAACATCGTCGGCGCCGCGTCGAACTTCCCCGCCTCGCTGGGCCAGGGCCTGAACCTCGGCATCATCGACGGAACGCTGCGGATCCCCGGCACCAACATCGAGGTGCTGAACCTCCAGGTGCTGGCGCGCGCGCTCGAAGGCACCTCCGGCGCCAACGTGCTCTCCACGCCCAACGTGCTCACGCTCGACAACGAAGAAGCGAAGATCACCGTCGGCCAGAACGTGCCGTTCATCACCGGCAGCTACCAGACCGCGAGCCAGGGCTCGGCGGCAAACCCATTCCAGACCATCGAGCGGAAGGACATCGGCATCCAGCTCAAGGTCACGCCGCAGGTTTCGGAAGCCGGTGCGGTGAAGCTCAAGATCTTCCAGGAAGTCTCGAGCATCACGCGCGACAAGGCGCTGGTGCAGTCCGCGGACATCATCACCAACAAGCGCTCGCTCGAATCCACGGTGCTCGTGGACGCGGGCCAGATCGTGGTCCTCGGCGGCCTGATCCAGGACGACCAGCAAGCCACCATCGACAAGGTGCCGCTGCTGGGCGACATCCCCTGGATCGGCTCGCTCTTCAAGTACGAGTCGAGGAACCGCAAGCGCACCAACCTCATGGTCTTCCTGCGCCCCGTGATCCTGAAGGACGACAAGGCCGCCGCGTCGATCACCGCCGACCGCTACGAATACATCCGCGGCCTGCAGGGCGACATGAAGCTGCCGTGGAACGTGCTGCTGCCGGCCGAGTCCGCCAAGGTCCTTCCGCCGCTGGAAGAACAGAAGAGCCAGATTCTCGGAAAATAGGATGACCGCTCCCCTCGAACGCACCGTGAACCCGCAAGAGCTCGATCCACAGGCCGTGCGCCTGCTGCCCTACTCCTTCGCGAAGTCGAAGGGCGTGATCGCCGCGCGCATCGCGAACGGGGCTCTCGAGGTGTGGGTGAAGCCGTATCCGGCGGGTGCCACGCTCGCGGAAGTGCGACGCATGGCGGGCAAGCCCCTCAAGGAGGTGCTGCTCACCGCGGAGGAGTTCGAGCACTGCCTCAATCTCGCCTACACGCGCGAGCCGAACACCGCCGAGACGATCGTCGAGGACATGGGCGAGTCGGTCGATCTCGCCAAGCTCACCGAGGCGCTGCCCGAAGTCGCCGACCTCCTCGAAGCCGAGAACGACGCGCCGATCATCCGCCTCATCAACGCGCTGCTCACGCAAGCCGTGCGCGACGGAGCGTCCGACGTGCACCTGGAGATCTACGAGTCGCGCGCACTGGTGCGCTACCGCGTGGACGGAGCGCTGCGCGACGTGGTCGAGCCCCGCCGCGGCCTGCATCCCGCGATGGTCTCGCGCATCAAGGTCATGGCGTCGCTCGACATCGCGGAGAAACGCCTTCCCCAGGATGGCCGCATCGCGCTTCGCATTGCCGGCCGCCCGATCGATGTTCGCGTCTCCACCATTCCCACCGCCGCCGGCGAGCGCGTGGTGCTGCGCCTGCTCGACAAGCAGGCCGGCCGATTGACGCTCGACGCCCTCGGCATGCCGGCGAACACGCGCGACGAAGTCGACGCGCTGATCCAGCAACCGCACGGAATCTTCCTGGTCACGGGCCCTACCGGCTCGGGCAAGACGACCACGCTTTATTCGGCGCTGAACCGCCTCGACCGCAAGACCCGCAACATCCTCACCGTCGAAGACCCGATCGAATACGAGCTGGATGGCGTCGGCCAAACGCCGGTGAACACGCGCATCGACATGACGTTCGCCCGGGCGCTCCGCGCGATCCTGCGCCAGGACCCGGACGTGGTGATGATCGGCGAGATCCGCGACCTCGAAACCGCGCAGATCGCCGTCCAAGCCTCGCTCACCGGCCACCTGGTGCTCGCCACGCTGCACACGAACGACGCGCCGGGCGCCGTGACGCGCCTGATCGACATGGGCATCGAGCCCTACCTCCTCGCCTCCACGCTGAACGGCGTGCTGGCCCAGCGCCTCGTGCGCAAGCTCTGCGGCGCGTGCAAGACGCCGTTCGAAGCGAACAACGAGCGCACGTACACCGCGGTGGGCTGCGCGGCGTGCAACTTCTCCGGCTACAAGGGCCGCACCGGCATCTACGAGCTGGTGACGGTGGACGACGACCTTCGCAGGCTCATCCACGACTCCGTCTCCGAGCGCGAGCTTCGCGAGCATGCGGTGGCGCACGGCACGACGCGCCTTCGCGAGGATGGGATGCGTTGGGTCAAGGATGGTTCGACCTCGATGGATGAGGTCCTCCGGGTCACCCGGACGTAACTCCGGATGCCCGGGTTCCGCTACCAGGCCTATAACGTCGAGGGAAAGCTCCACAAGGGCGTCCTCGAAGCGGACAGCGCCCGCCAGGCGCGCTCGCTGCTGCGCGACCAGGGCCTCACCCCGCATCGCGTCGAGGTCATCGCCGCCAACGACCCTGCGAGCGGCTCGCGCTTCCGCGCCGTCACCCTTTCGAACACCGAGGTCACGCAGCTCACGCGCCAGCTCGCCTCGCTGCTGGAGGCCGGCCTCACCGTCGAGCAGTCGTTCAACGCGCTGATCGAGCAGGCCGAGGACGAGAGATCGCGCCAGGTGCTGGCCGCGTTGCGCGGTGAAGTGCTCGCCGGCAATACGATCGCCAAGGCACTCTCCGCATTCCCGCGCATCTTCCCCGAGCTTTATCGCACGCTGGTCGCCGCGGGCGAGACTTCCGGGGCGCTCCCGCGCGTGCTCTCGCGGCTCGCCGACTATCTCGAGGACCGCGCCCTGCTCCGCGGCCGCCTGGGCCTCGCGCTCATCTATCCGGCCATCGTCTTCGCCGTCGCGCTCTGCGTGGTGGGCGCGCTGCTGGTCTACGTGGTGCCGCAGGTGGTGCAGGTGTTCCAGCACGCCCACCAGCAGCTCCCGATCATGACGCGCGTGCTGATCGCGTTCTCGAGCTTCCTGCAGGCGACGTGGGTCCTGTGGATCGGGCTCGCGGTGGCCGCCGGGGTGGCGATCCATTTTGCATTGAAGCGGCCCAACTCGCGCGCATCGCTGCATCGCGTCGTCGTGCGCATGCCCGTGATCGGCCGGCTGCTCCGCCGCCTGGACGCCGCGCGCTTCGCCGCCACGCTTTCGATCCTCGTCGGCAGCCGCGTGCCCATCCTGCAGGCACTCGAGGCTGGCACCGGCGTGATGACGCTGACGCCGATGCGCGAAGCGCTCGCCACCGCCACGCGTGGCGTGCGCGAAGGCATGACGCTCTCGCGCGCCCTCGGGGCCACCGGGGCCTTCCCGCCGGTGATGGTGCATCTCATCGCGAGCGGTGAGGCCAGCGGCAAGCTCGACGAAGCGCTCGAGCGCGCGGCCAGGACCCAGCAGAACGACATCGCGGTGCGCCTCGCCGCCTTCGCCGCCATCTTCGAGCCGGCGATGATCCTCCTCATGGGCGGGCTCGTGATGTTCATCGTCATGTCGATCCTGCTTCCCATCTTCCAGCTGAACCAGCTCATCGGAAAATGAACGTGAAATTGACTTCAATGGAGTCTGACCCCATTCATTCGCGAGGCTTCACCCTGATCGAGGTGCTGGTCGTCGTGGCGATCCTCGCGATCCTTGCGGCCATCGTGGTGCCCCGCGTGATGGATCGTCCGGACGAGGCACGCCGCGTGGCGGCCAAGGCCGACACGGCCGCCATCGTGCAGGCGCTCAAGATGTATCGCCTCGACAACGGCTCCTATCCGCAAACGGACCAGGGACTCGCCGCGCTGGTGCAGAAGCCCACGACGAACCCCGTGCCGTCCAACTGGACCAAGCCCTACCTCGACCGCGTACCGAAGGACCCTTGGGGCCGCGACTACCAGTACCTGAGTCCCGGCGTACGAGGCGAGATCGACGTGTTCAGCCTCGGTGCCGACGGCGCGCGCGGCGGGGAAGGCAACAATGCCGACATCGGGAACTGGGACTAGGGGCTTCACGCTCCTCGAAGTCCTGGTCGTCGTCGCCATCGCCGGCTTCATGGTGGCGATCGCCGCGGTGAACCTCTTTCCCGGCGACGAGGAAGTGGCCAAGCGCGAAAGCGGCCTGCTCGCCCTCGCCCTCGAAGACGCGCGCGACCAGGCCTGGTTCGGCGGACGGCCCACCGCGGTCAGCATCGAGGACGCGCGGCTTCGCCAATGGCGCCTCGGCGCCGAGCGCACCTGGGAGCCCGACACGACTCGCGAGAAGGCCCTGGCGGCCGGAGTACGCATCACCTCCCTCTACGTCGATGGCCAGGAGCTGCCGACCAACACGCGCCTCATCTTCCTGCCCGATGGCTTCGGGGTCCCGTTCCGCCTCGGCGTCGACGTGCGCGGCCTCCCGCGAGCGATCGAAGGCGATGCCGCCGGCGCGGTGAGGATCGTGCAGTGAGCCGCGGCTTCACGCTGATCGAGATCCTGGTCGCGGTGGCGATCCTCGCCGTGGCGCTCGCCGCGACGACGCGCGCGGCTGGTGTTGCTACTGACGGTGCCCTGGAAACCCGGCATCGCCTGCTCGCCACCTGGGCCGCGGAGAATCGCGTCTCGGAGATGCGCGCCCGCCGCGTCTTCCCGAACACCGGCTCCACGCAATACACGGCCGAGCAGGCCGGGCTCGGGCTCACGATCGTCGAGGAAGTCAGCAACACCGCGAATCCTACGATTCGCCGCGTCGATCTCTCGGTGGCCGATGCTCGCGACCCCGGACGGGTCCTCACCAAACTCACGGCCTATGTCGCGCAATAGACCCCGCCCCCAAAACCCGGGTCAGAGTGGAGTTTCCCGATGGCCCGGAAACTCCACTCTGACCCGGGTTTTGGGGTTCACGCTGATCGAGTTGCTGGTGGCGCTGGCGATCTTCGCGCTGCTGGCGGCGTTCGCGTATCGCGGGCTCAACGTCCTGCTGGAGAGCCGCGCCTCGCTCGCCAACGAGTCGCGCAAGTGGCGTGACGTGGCGCTGTTCGTGGGCCGCGTGGAGCGCGATCTGCAGGCCGTGCTGAACCGCCGAGCGAAGAACACCTACGGCAACGACATGGCGCCGGTCACCTCCGTCGTGGACCTGGGGCCGAATCCCGCGCCGGGCCTCTCGGTCACGCGCTCGGGCGGCGGCCTCTACGACAACGCCCTCGCCGCTCCGCAGCGCATCGCCTACCGCTTCATGGATGGCCGCGTGATGCGCCTCGCCTGGCCGGCGGTCGATTCCGCGCCGCGCATCGATCCGGCGTCGACGACCGTCATCGAAGGCGTGCGTGGGCTCGCGTTCCGGTTCATGGATCCGCGCGGCGAATGGCGGCCGACGTGGGGCCTGTCGGGCAGCCCCGATGCGATGCCCGCCGCCGTCGAGATGACCCTCGAGCTGGAAACGGGCGAGCGGATCGTGCGCCTCGTGGACCTGCCGGTGGTGCTGCCATGAAGCAGCGCGGCGTCGCCGCCGTCACGGCGCTGCTCATCGTCGCGGTGGCCGCATCCACCGCGATGTTCATGCTCTCGCAGCAATCGGCGCTGCTGAACCAGGCGACCCTCGTCGCCTCGCGGGCGCAGGCCGACCTCTACGCGCGCGCCGGCCTCGACTGGGCGCGCGGCGTCATCGCCGAGGATGGCCGCACCGCGAGCGCCGTCGATTCCCTCGGCGAGCCCTGGGCGCAGCCGATCTCGGCGCTCCCCGTCGAGCGTGCGCTGGTGTCCGGCGTGCTCTTCGACGAGCAGGGCAAGTACAACCTCAACAACCTCGTGGGCCTCGACAAGAAGGCAAGCCTCAACGACGAGAAGATCGCGCGGCGCCTCTTCGCCTCGCTCGGCGTCAACGAGGACCTCGTGCCCGCGGTGATCGACTGGATCGATGCCGACTCCGACCTCGTCGGTACGGCCGGTGCCGAAGATCCGTACTACCTCAGCCTCGCGCGTCCCTACCGGCCGTCCAACCAGCCGATGGTGCAGGTCGAAGAGCTCTACCGCATCCGCGGCTTCGATTCGGCCACGGTCGCGAAGCTGAAGCCGTACGTCACGGCGCTTCCCGCGCGCACGCCGGTGAACGTGAACACCGCCGCAGCCGAGGTGATCCTCGCGATCGCGCCGGAGGTGCCCGCCGAGCAGGTCGCGGCCTTCGTGAAGTCGCGCAACGCCCTGCCGATCAAGTCCCCGCAGCAGATCTTCGAACGCTGGGCCAAGGTGCCCGCGGGCGCGCTCGGCAACGACCTCGACGTGAAGTCGGGCTACTTCATCGCGCGCGTGCAGGTGGCCCAGGACGACGTGCAGCTCGCGAGCGAGGCGCTGATCGAGCGCAAGGCGAACGCCGCCGGGTCCACCGCTATAATCTGGCGCCGCCCCCTGTACTGATGAAGCTCCGCCTCTTCCTCCCCGCCACCGACCGCCTCGACGACGCCACCCCGCTCGCGTGGCTGCTGCTCGACGCGCGCGGCGAGGTGCTGCGCTCCGGGACCTCGCCGATGGCCGACATCCCGCGCGCGGACGACGTCGAGGCCATCCTGCCCGCATCGCGCGTGCTGTTCGCGCGCTTGAAGCTCCCGCGCGTGAACGCCGCGACGATCCGCGAGCTGCTGCCGTTCGCCGTGGAAGATCGCCTGCTCGCCGATCCCGCGCACATCCACGCGGTGGCCGGCGCCACCAACGAAGCCGGCGACACGCTGGTCGCGGTCGTGGATCGCGGCTGGATCGAATCGGCCACGCGCGTGCTCGCTGCGCACGGCATCCGGCCGCGCTCCGCCTGGTGCGAGAGCGCGCTGCTCGCGGGCGGCCAGGGCGATTGGCACGCGGTACTGCGCGACGACCATGGATTCCTGGTGGACGACGAGGGGGTCGCCGTCTCGTTCGACCGCTCGGTCGGCGGCGAGCTGCCGCTTGCCCTTCGCGTCGCCATCGATGAAGCCGGTGGCCGCGGCCAGCGCCCGCACACCGTCCGCCTGCATACCGATGCGAGTGCGACACTGCCCGACCTCGCGCGCTGGAGCGAGCAGGCCGGTATCGCGTTCGCCGCGGGATCGGCGTGGGGCACGATCGTCGCCTCGCCCGCGCCGCGCGGTGCCATCGACCTGTTGCGAGGCGTCGTCACCCCCGGAACCATGCGGGGCGCCGGAATCCTGCCGCGCGCCGCCGTCGTGCTGCTGGGACTGATCGCGTTGCTGCAGCTCGCCTTCACCGCCGTGGATGCGTGGCGCCTGCAGAAGGCCCACGACGCGCTCGTGGCCCGGCAGGAGGAAGTCTTCCGCACCGCATTCCCCGATGCGAAGGTCATCGTGGACCCGTCGCTGCAGCTCTCCCGCAACTTGGCCGACCTGAAGCGAAGCCGGGGCCTGGCTTCCGACGACGATTTCCTCGCGCAGGCGACGAAGGCGGCGCGCGACTTCCCCACCGGCAGCGCGAAGGCGGTGAGCTACGCCAACGGCCGGCTCGAGGTGAAGCCATGAATGCGTTCTGGGCGCAGCGCTCCCCGGGCGAACGCCGGACCCTGCTCATCGGGGGAGCCATCGCCGGAGTGCTGCTCCTCGTGGCGCTGGTGTGGCTGCCGCTCGAACGCTCGCGCTCGCGCATGGCCTCCGAGATCCCGCAGCTCGCTTCCGCGCTCGCGACGATGGAGCGCCAGGCGGGTGAAGTCGCCCGCGTGCGCTCGATGCCCGCGCTCGCCAATGCGACGACGGGCGCCGTGGCCGACCTCTCGACGTCGATCGGCCGGGCGCTGCCCGCGGCGCAGGTGACGATGATCGACGCGAAGCGCATTCGCCTCGCCGCGGCCGACGTGCCGTACGGGGCGCTGCTCGAGACGATCGCCGCGTCGCAATCGAGCCTGGGCCTGCGCGTGGATACCGCGCGCATCGAGGCCCTTCCCGCTGCCGGGCGCGTGCGCGCCGAGCTCGTCCTCTCGCGCCCCTGACATGAACCGCCGCGCTGCCGCGCTCGCCGCCCTCGGCCTCGCGGCCTACCTCCTGTTCCTCGCGGTGCTCACGCCCGCGAGGTTCATCGCCGCGCGGGTCGGGGCCGCGACGCAAGGCACCGTTCGCCTCACCGACGTGAGCGGCCGGTGGTGGCAGGGCGAGGCGCGCGCGAACGGGAACCTCGTCACGTGGACCTTCAAGCCCTCGCGCATCTTCGCGGGACGCATCGCGTTCGACGTTCGCGCCGCGGCGCCGAACCTGGCCCTCGAGGCGGAGGCCGCGCGCGCGATCGGCGGCTGGCAGGCCCGCGATCTCCAGGCACGCGGGGATGCGTCGGCGCTCTCGGCGCTGCTGCCGGTGCTCGCGACGCTTCGTCCCACCGGAGCGTTGACCGTGACGGCCCCGCGCCTCGACTGGGATGGCGAGCGCCTGCGCGGCGCGGCCCAGGCGGAGTGGCGCGGCGCTGTCCTCGCACTCTCCGAAGTGCGTCCCCTCGGCTCCTTCAAGATGAGCCTCGAGGCGATCGACGGCCCTTCGCGCATCACCCTCGCGACGATCGACGGCCCGCTGCGCATCAACGGCCAGGGCACGCTCACGCCGCCCAGGACGTTCGCCTTCACGGGCGAAGCGCGCGCCGACGCGGCCCAGGCCGCGGCACTGGAACCGCTGCTCGCGGTGATGGGCCCCCGCCGCCCCGACGGCGCCTACAGCCTCGACTGGCGTTCGCGATGAGCGAGCCGTTCGTCCCCACGCCCGGCTTCGCCAACGCGCACCTGCAGACCCTCTACGGCTCGCTCTTCACCGCGCGCCCCGACATCGCCTATCGCCGCGAACGCTGGGACACGCACGACGGCGATTTCGTGGACGTGGACTTCGTCGACGGCCCGCCGGGCACGCCGTGGGTCCATCTCTTCCACGGCCTCGAAGGCTCGTCCGATTCGCCGTACGCAAAGCACCTCATGACCCTCGCGAAGCAGCGTGGCTGGCGCGGCAGCGTCTTCAACTTCCGCGGCTGCAGCGGCGAGCCCAACCGCCTCGCGCGCGCCTACCACTCGGGCGACACGCCGGAAGTCGAGTGGGTGCTGGCGAAGTTGAAGGCGCTGGCCGGCGACGTGCCGTTCTACGCAGCCGGTGTCTCGCTCGGCGGCAACGTGCTGCTGAAATGGCTCGGCGAGCAAGGCGAGGCGGCCGTCCCCCGCGTATCGCGCGCCGCGGCGATCTCGGCGCCCGTCGACCTCACCGCGGCCGGCAACGCGCTCTCGACCGGCTTCGCCCAGCTCTACGGCAAGCACTTCCTCGGAACGCTTCGCCGGCGCTCGTTCGACAAGCTCGCGCGCTTTCCCGGGATCTTCGATGCGAACCGTGCCAAAGCGGCGCGCACGCTCCGCGACTTCGACGACGTCGTCACCGCGCCCGTGCACGGCTTCACCGGCGTGGACGACTACTACACGCGCGCCAGCTCCAAGCCGTGGCTCACGAAGATCCGCGTGCCGACGCTGCTCCTCAATGCGCGCGACGATCCCTTCCTTCCCGAGCGCTTCCTGCCGCGTGCCGAGGAGGTCTCGGACCGGGTGGCGATAGAATTCCCGAAGCACGGCGGACACGTCGGCTTCGTGTCCGGCTTCCCGGGGCACGGCCGCTGGCTGCCGAACCGACTCATGCACTTCTTCGAGCAAGGCGAATGATCCTCGACTCCAGCATCTTCAAGGCCTACGACATCCGCGGCATCGTCGACAAGACGCTCACCGAATCGGTCGCGCGCTCAGTGGGCCAGGCCCTCGGCACGCTCGGCGCCGCGAAGGGCGTGAAGAAATTCATCGTCGGGCGAGACGGGCGGCACTCCGGGCCGAAGCTCGCTGCCGCGCTGGCCGAAGGCCTGCAGGCCGCGGGCATGGACGTGATCGACACCGGCGTGGTCGCCACGCCGATGGTCTACTTCGCCACGCACCACTTCGCCACCGGCAGCGGCGTGATGGTCACCGGCAGCCACAACCCGCCCGAGTACAACGGCCTGAAGATGATGGTCGCGGGCGAGACGCTCTCCGGGGAGGCGATCCAGGGCCTGCGCCACATGATCGAGGACGGGGCGATGGTCTCGGGCCGGGGGAAATTCGAGAAGTCGGACGTGCGCGAGCAGTACCTGCAGCGCATCGTGGGCGACGTGAAGCTCGCGCGGAAAATGAAGGTGGCCATCGACTGCGGCAACGGCTCGCCGGGGGCCATCGCGCCGGAGCTCTTCACGCGCCTGGGCTGCGAGGTGGAGGCGCTCTACTGCGAGGTGGACGGCGACTTCCCCAACCACCATCCCGACCCCGCGAAGCCCGAGAACCTCGTCGACCTGATCGAAGCGCTGAAGAAGGGCGACAGCGAGATCGGCCTTGCCTTCGACGGCGACGGCGACCGGCTGGGCGTGGTCACGAAGCGCGGCTCGATCATCTATCCCGACCGGCAGCTGATGCTTTTCGCGGCCGACGTGCTCTCGCGCAATCCCGGCGGCGAGGTGATCTTCGACGTGAAGAGCACCCGCAACCTCTTCGACTGGATCCGCAAGCACGGCGGCAAGCCCACGCTGTGGAAGACCGGGCACTCGCTGATCAAGGCGAAGCTCAAGGAAACCGGCGCCCCGCTCGCCGGCGAGATGAGCGGCCACGTGTTCTTCAAGGACCGCTGGTACGGCTTCGACGACGGCCTCTACGCCGGGGCACGGCTGCTCGAGATCCTCTCGAAAGTCGCCGACCCCACGCAGACGCTGGAGTCCCTGCCCGACTCGCTCTCCACGCCCGAGCTGCACGTGAACGTGCCCGAAGGCGCGAACCACAAGCTGATCGCGAAGATGCAGGCGAGCGCGAAATTCCCCGGCGCGACCGACATCGTCACGCTCGACGGCTTGCGCGTGCACTACGCGGATGGATTCGGGTTGATCCGGGCGTCCAACACGACGCCCGTCCTGGTGATGCGCTTCGAAGCGGATTCCGAGGAAGCCCTGGCGAGGATCCGCGGCGAGTTCGACCGCGTGCTCGCCGAGTTCAACCCCACCTCCGCCAAGCCGCACTGATGGCGCAGCGGGCCACACGGCTCCAGGACCGCATCGTCGTCTTCTTCGTCGGCCTGCTGATGGCGGTGCTGCTGGTGAGCTTCTGGCTGATCCACCTCACGGTCGAGCGCACCGCGCAGGAGGCCGTGCGCGGCAAGCTCCAGGTCGGCGCCCGCGTCTTCCAGCGCCTGCAGAACGACCCGCATGCGCCGGGCACGAAGGTGTGGGACGAGGCGCTGGCGCGCGACCGCAAGTTCCTCACCTCGACGGACATCACGTTCTTCGATGCGTCCACGAATCCGCCGACGCTGCTCGCCAGCACGGTGCCCAGCACGCGCCTGCCGGACCTGCTGAAGACGGCTCCGGAAATCCTCCGGACCGCGCCCGGAACCACGCGGGCGGAGATGATGGGCGAGGAGTTCGAGGTGGTCACGATCGCGCTCGACGACCCGCGCCGGCCCCGTCTCTACGCGGTGCTGCAGCTCTCGGTCGCCGAGGGGCTCGAGAACTACAACCTGCTGCGCGTGGTGATGATCTTCCTCGCGGCGCTGTGCCTGGGCGTCACGCTGCTGGGCTCCATCCGCATCGCGCGGCGCATCACGCGGCCCATCGCCCATCTCGCGGCCGCGGCGCGCGAGATCGAGCGCGGCAACTACGACATCGACGTGAGCGCGACCGGAAGCTCCGAGATCGACGAGCTCGCGAGCGCGTTCAGCGGCATGGCGCGCGGCCTGGTCGAGCGCGACACCATGCGCGACATCCTCGGCAAGGTCTCCTCGCCGCAGGTCGCCGAGCAGCTGCTGAAGGGGGAGATCGAGCTCGGCGGCGCGGAGGTCGAGGCCTCGGTGATCTTCACCGACGTGCGCAACTTCACGGCGCTCGCCGAAACGCTCACGCCGACGCAGAGCCTCGGGTTGCTGAACGAGTTCCTCACCGAGATCAGCCGCATCGTCGAACAGCACGAGGGCGTGGTGGACAAATACATCGGCGACGGGGTGATGGCGGTGTTCGGTGCCCCGGTGCCGCGCGCGGGCGACACGCAGCGCGCCGTGATGGCCGCGATCGCGATCCGCAACGGCGTGCGAGCCCTGGGCGTGCGCCTCGCCGCGCGCGGGATGCCCAACCCCGAGGTCGGATGCGGCCTCAACACGTCGAACATGATCGCGGGCAACATCGGCTCGCCCGAGCGCCTCAACTACACGGTGCTGGGCGACGGCGTGAACCTCGCCTCGCGCCTCGAGGGCCTCACCAAGCGATACCACGTGCCCATCGTCGCGGGCGAGCGCGTGCGCGAGAGATCCGAAGGCTTCGTGTGGCGCGAGCTGGACAAGGTGCGCGTGCGCGGCAGGGTGCGGGCCGAGCGCATCTTCGAGCCGCTCTGCCCCGAGGGAGAGCTCCCGGCCCACGACGCGGAGCTGCTCGCCACCTGGCATGCGGGGCTCGAGGACTTCCGCGCCCGGCGCTGGACGGCCGCGAAGGCCGTCTTCGAATCGCTGCACAGCCACAAGGACTACGTGCGGCTGGGCGACCTCTATCTCGGATACATCCGCGACCTCACGGCGAACCCGCCGGGGCCGGACTGGGACGCCGCCTTCACGCTTTACGAGAAGTGAATAAAGGGGTCAGGACAACTTATTCGAAAAAAGAGGCGTACGAACAAGTTGTCCTGACCCCTTTATTCACTTCTTGCGGGATTCCTTCATCACTTCCCGCGCCTTCTCGCCGCCGCGCAGCATGGCGCGCTGGTATTCGAGGGTCTTGATGGAGACCTGCAGCATGCCGAGGTTGGCGGAGAGCCAGCCTTCGACGGCATGCAGCTCGGAGAGCTTCTTCTCGACGTCCTTCAGGTCGGGGAACATCTGCATCGAGGAAGCGCCCGGGGTGTAGTTCGCCGGGTTGAACATCTTCTGCCAGGCTTCGAACATCTCTTGCGGCGTCATCATCTTGGCCATGCGCGCCCTCCGAGCGATCTTGTTATGAATGCTTGGCGATGAAGTCCCTGATGCGGGGGTAGATGGTCTCGCGGTACTTGCGGCCGCTGAAGATGCCGTAGTGGCCGACCTTCGGCGCCTCGTAGTGCTGCTTGCGGGAAGCGGGAATGCCCTTGCACAGCGCATGCGCCGCCTGGGTCTGGCCGCTGCCGGAGATGTCGTCCAGCTCGCCCTCGATCGTGAGCAGCGCGGAGGTCTTGATGGCTTCCGGGCGCACCTTCTCGCCGGCGACCACGAGCTTGCCCTGGGGCAGCAGGTGCTTCTGGAACACTCGCTCGACCGTCTCCAGGTAGTACTCCGCGGGAAGGTCCATCACCGCGTTGTACTCGTCGTAGAAGCGGCGATGCGCATCGGCGTTGCTGCGGTCGCCCTCGACCAGGTGCTGGTAGTACTGCAGGTAGGAGTCGCGGTGCCGGTCGGGATTCATCGCGACGAAGCCGGCGAACTGCAGGAAGCCCGGATACACGCGGCGCATGAAGCCCGGGAAGCGAACGGGCACGCGTTGAATCACCTTCGACTCGAACCACGAGATCGGCCGCGTCGTGGCGAGGTTGTTCACCTGCGTCGGGCTTTTGCGGGAGTCGATCGGGCCGCCCATCATCGTGAGGGTGCGCGGCGTCTTCTCGCCGTTGGCGGCCATGAGCGAAACCGCGGCCAGCACCGGTACCGTGGGCTGGCAGACGGAGACGACGTTCAGGTCCGCGGCACCGAGGAACGTGATGAACTCGCGCACGTAGGCGACGTAGTCGTCGAAGTGGAAGGGGCCGACGGAGACCGGGATCTCCTTCGCGTCCTTCCAGTCGGTGATCCACACGTCGTGGTCGGCGAGCATGGCGCTCACCGTGTCGCGCAGCAGCGTGGCGAAGTGGCCCGAGAGCGGCGCGAAGATCAGCACGCGCGGCTGGCGCGGCGCCCCGGCCTTGGCGAAGTGCAGCAGGGTGCAGAAGGGCTTCTCGAGATCGCGCTCCTCGCGGACCTTCAACTCGCGCTTGCCGACCGTCACCGTCTCGATCCCGAAGGGCGGCCGCGCGTAGTCCTGCGTGAGGCGGTTCATGAGGTCGAAGGCGGCCGCGGCATTGCGGCTGCCCGGCAGCTGCGCCCACGGGCTTTGCGGATTGCCGTAGACCTGCGTGCCGACCTGGGCCAGGTAGCGCCACGGCTCCATCGCCGCACGCTGCCAATCGTAGAGTTGGTAGAGCATTTTCAGTGACTTTCGAGTCTCGCCGCCTAGTGTAATGTATCCGTCATGCCCGCCGACGATCGCTCGAACAAGAGCCCCCTGCTCCCCCTCTTCGCGCCGATCGAGCCGTACCAGAGCGGCCATCTCGACCTCGACGCGCCGCACCGGATGTACTACGAGCAGTCCGGCAATCCGCGCGGCGTGCCCGTCGTCTTCCTGCACGGCGGCCCCGGCGCCGGAGCCAGCGCGGTCCATCGCCAGTTCTTCGACCCGGCCTTCTACCGCATCGTCGTGTTCGACCAGCGCGGTGCCGGCCGTTCGACGCCGCTGGGCTGCCTCGAGAACAATACGACGCCGGCGCTCGTGTCCGATATCGAGAAGCTGCGCGAAACGCTGGGCATCGAGAAGTGGTTCGTGTTCGGCGGCTCGTGGGGCTCCACGCTCGCCCTCGCCTATGCCGAGCATCATCCGCAGCGCTGCCTCGGGCTGATCCTTCGCGGCATCTTCCTCTGCCGCAAGAGCGAGATCGACTGGTTCCTCTACGGCATCAAGACGCTCTTCCCCGAGGCGTGGCGCGCGTTCGCCGGGCCCATCCCCGAAGCCGAGCGCGGCGACCTGCTCACGGCGTACTACAAGCGCCTCACAGACGCCGATCCGAAGGTGAGCGTGCCCGCGGCCAAGGCGTGGAGCACCTACGAGGCGTCGTGCTCGACGCTGCTGCCCAATCCGGGACTGGTCGCCGATTTCGGCAGCGAGCGCATCGCCTTCGGGTTGTCGCGCATCGAAGCGCATTACTTCATGCACGACATCTTCCTGCCCGAGAATTTCCTGCTCGACAACGTCTCGCGCATCGCGAAGATCCCCGCCACCATCGTGCAGGGCCGATATGACATCGTGTGTCCGGTCTTCTCCGCCGACGACCTGCATCGCGCCTGGCCCGAGGCCGGCTACGAGATCGTCGCCGACGCGGGCCACTCCGCCTTCGAGCCCGGCATCCGCTCGCGCCTCGTCGCGGCCACGGAGAAGTTCAAGGCGTTCGCCTGACGTCGTTCCCGCGCAGGCGGGAATCCAGCCATGAACATCGCAGACGCCATTCGCGACAAGCGGATCCTTCGTTTCAGCTATGGCGGCTCGTTGCGCCGCGTCGAGCCTCACGTCTACGGAACGGACCGCCTCGGCCAGGAGCTGCTGCTCGCGTGGCAGCTCGGCGGCGGCAGTGAGTCCGGCACGAGCGTCGGGTGGAAGACGTTCCGCGTGCCCGAGATGGTGGCCGTCACCGTGACCACGGACTCCTTCCCCGGGCCACGCCCCGCGTACAAGCATGGGGAGCACGTCATGACAAAGGTCATCGCGGAGCTCTAGCCCCGGGCGGATGGCCCACCCGGCGGCGGGTATGATGCCCCCATGAACAAATCCAACGACACGAAGAGCATGGCGGTCTTCTGCGACTTCGAGAACGTCGCGCTGGGCGTGCGCGAGGCGAAGTACGACCGCTTCGACATCGGCAAGGTCCTCGAGCGCCTGCTCTTGAAGGGCAGCATCGTGGTGAAGAAGGCCTACTGCGACTGGGACCGCTACAAGGAATTCAAGGCGCCGATGCACTCGGCGTCGTTCGAGCTGATCGAGATCCCGCACATCAAGATGTCCGGCAAGAATTCCGCCGACATCCGCATGGTGGTGGACGCGCTGGACCTCTGCTACACCAAGGTGCACGTGGACACGTTCGTCGTCGTGAGCGGCGACTCGGACTTCTCGCCGCTCGTGAGCAAGCTGCGCGAGAACGACAAGACCGTGATCGGCGTGGGCGTGAAGAAGTCGACGTCGGACCTCCTGGTGGCCGCGTGCGACGAGTTCATCTATTACGACGACCTCGTGCGCGAGCAGAAGCCGAGGAAGCCGGCGACCCCGCCCCGGCAGAAGTCCTCGTCGTCGCCGCCCCCGCCCAAGGCGACCGACAAGCAGGAAGAAGCGTTCGACCTGGTGCTGGACACGATGGATGCCCTGCTCGACGAGCGCGGCGACAACGACACCATCTGGGGCTCGATGGTGAAGCAGGCCCTGAAGCGCCGGAAGCCGGGATTCAGCGAGAGCTACTACGGCTTCCGCTCGTTCAACGAGTTGCTCGAGGAAGCGCAGAAGCGCGGCGAGCTGGAACTCGAGCGCGACGCGAAGTCGGGCGGGTACATCGTCCGGTTTCCCGAGGACTGAGGCACCCGCCCCGGGCGGTCAGTGCGCCTGCGGCGTGCCTTTCTTCGCCGCCTTGTCGATCTCCTCGCGGCTCACGTCGCGCACGTGCGTGGCGATGGCCCAGTTGTGGCCGTACGGATCCTCGATGACGCCGTAGCGGTCGCCCCAGAACATGTCCTCCATGGGCATCGTCGCCTTCGCGCCCGCCTTCAGCGCCTTCTCGAACGTGGCGTCCGCGTCCTTCACGTAGAGGTGGATCGTCACGGGCGAGCCCTTCAGCGTCTTCGGGCCCACGGACTTCCAGCGCTCGTCCTCGTCCATCAGCATCACCTGCGAATCGCCGATGCGTACCAGCGCGTGCATGATCTTGCCGTCGGGACCGGCCAGGCGCGCTTCCTCGACGGCGCCGAAGGCCGTCTTGTAGAACTCGATGGCCTTCGCCGCGCCGGCGACGACGATGTGCGGAGTGATGGTGTGCATGCCTTCGGGAACGGCTTTGACCTGGGCCATGGAGAGCTCCTTGCAAGGTTGGAAAATGAGACCTTCTGCAAGTTGGACAGCCCGAGGCAGGGGTGTTCCGCCCGGTAACGTTTGTCCTACTTTTGCAGACCTGTCCTTGAAACGGGTCCGGGACGCACCAAGGTGGTGACCATGGGTCCCCTCCTCATCGCCCTCGTCACCCTGCTCGTCATAGGGCTATTGGTGTCGGGGCCCTTCATCACGGAGCGGCGCCGGCGGAAGATCCGCGCGCGGCCGTTCCCGCCCGCGTGGCGCGCGATCCTCGAGCGGCGCGTGCCCTATGTGCACCGCCTTCCCGCCGATCTTCGCCGTCAGCTCGAGCAGCACATCCAGGTCTTCATCGCCGAGAAGCCCTTCATCGGGTGCGACGGACAGGAGATCGACGACGAGGTGCGCGTCACCATCGCGGCGCAGGCCTGCCTGCTGATCCTCAACCGCAAGCCGGACTATTTCCCCAAGCTTTCGCAAGTGCTCGTGTATCCAGGCGCCTTCATCGTGGAACGCGTACGGGCCGAGCCTTCGGGAATCCTCCAGGAAGAGCGCAACGCCCTCTCCGGCGAATCGTGGTCGAACGGCCAGGTCGTGCTTTCGTGGGACGACACGCTTCAGGGCGCGGCCGTCGACAACGATGGGCGCAACGTCGTCATCCATGAGTTCGCGCACCAGCTGGACCAGCAGAAGGGGCATGCGAACGGCGCGCCGTATCTCGGCAACCGCGATCGTTATCCGCGCTGGTCCCAGGTCCTCAGCTACGAGTTCGCGATGCTGCAGCAGCGTTCGATGTCCGGCGAGCCGCCGGTGCTGCTGAGCTACTACGGCGCCACGAACCCCGCGGAGTTCTTCGCGGTGGCTTCCGAGGTGTTCTTCGAGCAGCCCGCCGCGATGGCCACGCTGCACCCCGCGCTCTACGACGAGCTGCGGCAGCTCTACCGCGTCGATCCGGTCGCCTGGTAGCTAGTAACGCCGCACGGAGGGATCGACATGGAGGGACCAGCCCTCGATGCCGTCGCTCACGTTGTAGACGTTCGTGAATCCCTGCTGGATGAAGTGATGCGCCATCTGGCGGCTGCGCGCGCCGTGGTGGCACTGGAAGACCATCTTCGTGCCGCGGTCCAGGGCGAGGAGCGCCTGGTACGTCGGCTCATCCAGGAGCTTGGCGCCCTGAATGGCGGCGAAGGCATGCTCGCCGGGGTTGCGGACGTCGATCAGCTCGAGGGGCTCGTTGCGATCGAGCATCGCCTTCAGCTCGGTCGCGGGGATCTCATGAATGGAATCGGGCATGGGGGAAATCATGCCCCATGCCCGACTGATTGACGCTGCCGCGAAAGTACTAGCGCTCGCGACCGCGACCACCACCTTCACCGCCGCCGCGGTTTCCACCGCCGCGGTCACCGCCACTGCGTTCACCACCGCCGGAGCGCTGGCCGCCGCCCGAATGCTGCTGCGGCTGGAAGCTGCGCTGCGCGGCTTGCGCCGCGGGTGCCGGAGCCGAATGCATCTGCATGGGCTTCGCCACCGATGCGCTCTGCGGTACGCCCGCATTGGGCGCCTGCTGGCGCGGCGTGTAGTTGCGAACCGTCGGCACGCGTTGCACCTGCGCGCCCTGGACCTGGGCCGGCGCCGTTCGCACGGCACCGATGGATTCACCCTGGACCGCGCGCCCGGGTTGGGCGGCCTGCACTTGCGCCGGCCTCACGACCCGGCCGCCACCTTCGAGGCCGTAGCGCGGCGCCGCGCTGCGCACCGAGCCATTGGACGTGCGGGTGCCCTCTTCGACGCGCACCGGACGCTGGGCGTTCTGCCAGCCCTCCTGGCGCTGCGGCGGACGCCAGCTGTCGTTGCCCCGGCCCTGGCCGTTGCCGTTGTTGCCATTGCCGCGGCCGCTCCAGTTGCCGTTGCCATTGTTCCCGTCGCCACGGCCATTCCAGTTGCCGTTGCCGTTCCCGTTACCCGGATTGCGGTCGCGGCCATTCCAGCCGTTGCCGTTTCCGTTCGTGTTCCAGCGGCGGCCGTCGTGGCGGTCGTTACGCCAGCCCCGGTAGTAGTCGTTGCCGCGCCAGTAGTACGGACGATGGCCCGAGTAGTAGACGGAGCGATAACGCCAGTTGAACCCGCCGTAGAAGAAGCCCGTGCTCAGGTAGATGCCAGGACCCCAGCCCCAGCCACCGGCGTACGCGTAGCCCGGCCACGGGTTCCAGTAGACCGGTTGATAGTCCGGGTACATCCACGTGCCGTAGGCCGTGCGCGGATCGTAGTACGGAACGTACGTGGTCTCGGGCGACGGCGACGCGAGGGCGTAGTTGTCGCCATCGCGATTCACCGCGAGCTGCTCGCTCGAGCGCAGGTTGCCCGCCTGGTCGGCGCGCTGGCGCAGGTTCTGCACCGTCTGCATGACGTTGGACTCGCTCGCGAGGAAGGCCTCGCCCAACTTGCGCGTCCACTCGGGCTGGTCGCCCATGGCCTTCAGCACCTCCGGGAACGCGACCATGGATTTCACGGCCGGGGCCCAGGGTTCGTTGTCCACGGCTCGCACGGCGGCATCGCCCTTCACGCCCGTGTTGGAGCGCGACCATTGGGCGGCCTGCGCGACGTCCTGCGGGAACGTGGCGGCCATGAGGAGCTGAGAAAGCAGCGCGTCCGGGTACAGCGCGATCGGCGCCAGGATGGAGTCGAGCTCCTGCTGGGGAATCGCGGGTCCGCGGTCCTGGTACGCCGCCTGTTGATAGGCGTTTTCGCTGTAGGACGGCTGCTGCGGGAATTCGGGCGCTTGGGCAAATGCCGAAGCTGCCGTGATCGCCACGGCGCCCGTAAGCACTTTTGCGATCGATTTCATGGTGGGTAACCTCCGATGATCCATGACAAGTTAGTCAGCAAACCGACGGGAATGGTCCCGAAATCAACACCTGGTTACATCTTGCGAAGCGGTTTGCCGAGCTACAGTGCGATCAACGCCGCAGCCCGCGAACCGTTGACCCCAGGAGACGCCATGTCCCGCCCCATCCTCGACGAATCCCACATCCACCCGGCCATTCGCCAGAGGATCGCGACCGACCGCAACGACATCGTCCAGGAGGTGCGCGACGCGATCCGTTCGAACGACGTTGTGATCGTGGGCATGGCCCTCAATCCCGCGCCGCGCAAGGCGAGGAAGCTCCTCGACGCCGCGGGCATCCCGTACAAGTACCTCACGTACGGCAGCTACTTCCGGGACTGGCGCCGGCGCACGGCGCTCAAGATGTGGACGGGATGGCAGACGTTCCCGATGGTGTTCGTGAAAGGCGTGCTCGTGGGCGGGGCGAGCGACATCGCGAAGCTGATCGACAAGGGCGAGTTGAAGCACCTGCGTCGAGCCGAGCGCAGCTAGTTCCCGCGCAAGCGCTCCACGAATTCCCCCAACATCGCCGTCGCGTCCGGGCCCTTCGGATCGTTGAACGGATAAGCGCCATCTCCGCCGCTCCACGCGTGCGCGAGCTTCGGCACCTTCACGAGCGGCGCGAGATCCTCGCCCTGGTGGCCTTCGCCATTCAGTGCGCGGAATTGCTCGGCGACCTGCTCGCCGTTGATCAGCGCGACGACCTCGTCGTCCTCGCCATGCACCGCCAGCATCGGAAGTCGAATCGCGCCTGAGGAGGCCCTTGCCTTCCGGCCGATCCCCGCGGGATCCGTCCTCGCACCGCGCGCCATCACGTCGTACGCGGAAGACGGCAGGTGCGCCGCCTCGCACGCGATTCCCGAATGCACGAACACGCCGGCAAAACGCCGCGGGTGGCGAATGCCGAGTGCGGCCGCCAATGCGCCGCCGGAAGAGAAACCCGCCGCAACGATGTGATGCTTGTCCACGCGGAACTGGCGCTGCACCGATTTGATCTGCGCCAGGACGATCGCCGCCTCGCCGCGCCCCGCGGAGGTCTGCGGGTCGAACCAGTTCCAGCAGCCGAAGCGATTGGCGCGCTCCGTCTGCCGCGGCATGAGCACGATCCATCCCTTCGTATCCGCCAATGCGGCGATGCGCGTGCCGGCGGCGAACTCCTCGGGCGTCTGCTTGCAGCCGTGGATGAAGACGATGAGCGTGTGCCGCTTGAGGCCGCCGTAGTTGCGCGGGACGTACACGAGGTACTCCCGCGAAGGCGGAAGGAACGGTGCCACGACCACCTGGCCGAGGAGCGCGGCGGCGCTGCCCTTCACGAAGTATCCCGGCCGCTCGACACGGCCGAAGAGGCGCGCGAAGAACGCGCGGACGAAGGCGATGAAGCGGCGGATCACGCCGCGCTGCTCATCGGCTTACTGCGCCTGGGCCATGTTGGCGTGGAACACCAATCCCGCGTGTTCGCGCAGCGTGTGCAGCTTGATGTTCGGCCACAGGTCGCCCAGCACCTTGAGGTCGTACGGCCGCTCCAGCAGCACCGCGGGCGCCTCGACCACGTCGTAGGCGACGCGATGTCCGTTCGCGTCGATGAAGCGGTCCACCTCGCCGGGCAGGTCGGAGGTGATCCAGCGCGCCATCCGGTACTTGCTGGGCTGCATGCGCGCCTCGGCCTTGTACTCGTGCGCGAGGCGGTGTGCCACGACCTCGAACTGCAGCGCTCCGGCCGCGCCCAGCAGCAACGGCCCGCCCAGCGCCATGCGGAAGACCTGGATCGCGCCTTCTTCGCCGAGCTGCTGCAAGCCGGTGCGAAGCTGCTTGAAGCGCAGCGGATCCTTCACCTCCACCTCGTGGAAGAGCTCGGGCGCGAAGAACGGCAGGCCGGTGAACTGGAGGTCCTCGCCTTCGGTGATGGTGTCGCCGAGCTGCAGGAGGCCGCGGTTCGGAATGCCGAGGATGTCGCCGGCGAACGCCTCGTCGAGGAGGTCGCGGCGCTGCGAGAGGAAGGACACCGCCGAGGATGCGCGAACGGCCTTGCCGGTACGCGTCACCACGAGCTTCATCTCGCGCTCGAACCTGCCCGAGGCCACGCGCACGAAGGCGATGCGGTCGCGGTGCGCGGGGTCCATGTTCGCCTGGATCTTGAACACGACGCCGGTGAACTTCGGCTCCGTCGGCTCGACCACGCGCTGGATCGCGGGCTTGGGACCCGGGGGCGGCGCGAGATCGATGAGGGCATCCAGCACCTCGCGCACGCCGAAGTTGTTGACCGCCGAGCCGAAGAACACCGGCGTCTGGCGGCCGGAGAGGAACTCCGGGGCATCGTATTCGGGAGAGGCGTCGCGGATCAGGTCCATCTCGCTGCGGGCCTGGTCGTAGGAATCCTCGAAGCGCTCCTTCAGCAGCGGGTTGTCGAGGCCTTCGATGATCTCGACGTCGTCCTGCCGCCGATCCTCGCCCGCCTTGAAGACGCGCATCTGGTTGGAGCGGAGGTCCGCCACGCCGCCGAAGAGCTTGCCCATGCCGATGGGCCACGTGAACGGCGTGGCGGTGAGCTTGAGGATCGACTCGATCTCGTCCATGAGCTCCAGCGGCGGGCGGACCTCGCGGTCCATCTTGTTCATGAACGTGATGATCGGCGTGTTGCGCGCGCGGCAGACCTCGAGGAGCCGCAGCGTCTGCGCTTCCACGCCCTTCGCGGCATCGATCACCATGAGCGCCGCATCGACGGCCGTGAGCACGCGATACGTGTCTTCGGAGAAGTCCGCGTGGCCCGGGGTGTCCAGCAGGTTCACCACGCAGTCGCGGTATTCCATCTGCATGACCGAGCTCGCCACCGAGATGCCGCGCTGCTTCTCGATCTCCATCCAGTCGGAGGTCGCGTGGCGCGAAGCCTTGCGCGCCTTCACCGAGCCCGCGATCTGGATCGCGCCGGCGTAGAGCAGCAGCTTCTCGGTGAGGGTCGTCTTGCCCGCGTCCGGGTGGGAAATGATCGCGAACGTGCGGCGGCGGGAGACTTCGGTGGCGATGGAAGACATTCGGGGGTTTCTCGAGAGAACCCCCGATTTTACCAAGTGAATGGGGTCAGACTCCATTCAACCTCAAACGACGAAGTTGAATGGAGTCTGACCCCATTCATTTCCTAGACTTTGTAGCCTTGGCGAGCCAGCAGGCGCCATTCCCCGCCGCGCTTCTGCCAGACCATCAGCAACTCCAGCTCGCTCTTCGCCGGGGGGTTGGCGCTGGCGACCATGAGCGACGAGTGGCCGCGAACGACGGCGAGGTCGCCGACGATGCTCACGACCATCTTGGTGTTGTCCACGGACGTGATGACGCTGCGCTTCGAGACCAGCTGGTCGATGAACTGGGCCTGGTTCTCGATGCGGCCGGCGGAGTGGCCGTAGCTCAGCTCCGGCACGGTGAGCTTCTCGAGCGCGGCCTTGTCCACGGCGACGATGGCCTTCGAAAGCGCCTCGTAGGCCTTGAGCACGGCGGCTTCATCCGGGGATTGGGCAAGGGCGGGCAGGGCGACGGCGAGCAGCAGGGCGAACGATGCGACGATCCGTTTCATTGTTGTGGTCTCCTCTGGGTTGGCGGTGCATCGCCGTTATAGCACCGTCGCGGTAAAATCGCCGCCATGAAATCCCTCGCCCTCCTCCTGTTGCTCCCCGCCGGACTGGCCCTGGCCCAGACCCCGCCTCCCAAGACCTCCACCAAGGACGAGCTCCGCTCCTGCCTGGCCGAGCAGGACACGCTGCAGGAAACGGGCAAGACGCTCGAGACCCGCCGCGCCGAGCAGGATGCGGCCTCGAAGAAGTTGCAAACCGAGGTCCGCAGCCACATGGCCACCTCGCCCCTGCCCAACGCGCCCGAGGACGCCTTCACCGCCTTCCGCGCGAAGACCAAGGACCTGGAGGCGCGCAAGGAAACGCTCGACTCGGCCGCCGACCAGTACGACAAGGATGTCGTCACGTTCAACCAACAGCTCGCGGCCCGCAACAAGCGCTGCTCGACGTTGACGGTCACCAAGGCCGATCGCGACGCGGTGATGAAGGAACGCGCCGCGGTGGGGAAGAAATGAAGAACCTGATCGCAGCACTGCTCTTCACGCTACCCGCCGGGTTCGCGCTGGCTCAAACGGCGCCGGCTCCCGCGGCGCCCGCTCCCGCCGCAAAGGCGCTCGCCACGCGTGACGAATACCGCACCTGCCTCAGGCTTGGTGACGAAGCCGTCGCCCGCCGCGGCAAGCTCCAGCAGCAGAAGTACGACTACGACACGCGCTCGCGCCAGCTCTCGATCGAGATGAAGGCCCACCTCGACGCCAAGGACACGGTGAAGCCCGGCACCAAGCTCGCCGAGGCCTACAACACCACGACCGAGCAGCTGAATGCCCGCAACATGCTGCTCAACTCCGAGGCCGACCAGTTCGACAAGGACATCGCCGACCACAACCGCGTGAGCGCCGAGGCGTCGAAGCGCTGCTCGGGCCTCACCGTCAGCCAGGAAGACATGCAGGCCGTGAACGCGGAGCGGGCGGCGGCCAAGAAATGAATAAAGGGGTCAGACCACTTTATTGAGCCATCAATAAAGTGGTCTGACCCCTTTATTCATTTCCCGTCGATCCAGGTCTGCTTGACCTCGACGCGCTCGGTCATCGCCACGAGGTTCGCGCGGTAGCCGGGCGCAATCCGGCCAATCTCGTGGCCCAGCCCCAGGAACTCCGCGGGGTACGCGCTTCCCATCCGCACCGCTTCTTCGAGCGGGACCTCCAGCATCGAGACCGTGTTGCGAACGGCCGAGGCCATGTCGATGGCGCTGCCCGAGATCGTCCCGTTCTCGTCGACGCAGATGCCGTCCTTCACCGTGATCCTCTTGCCCTGCAGCGTGAACTCGGGCTGCTCCGCGCCCACGCTGGGCATCGCATCGGTGACGAGCATGAAGCGGTCGCGGCGCTTCGCACGCAGCGCGATCTTCAGCACCACCGGCGAGACGTGGCGGCCGTCGACGATGATGCCGCACCAGCTCCGCTCGTCGTCCAGCGCGGCTCCCACCGTGCCGGGCTCCCGGTGCGTCATCGGCGACATCGCGTTGAAGAGGTGGGTGATGCCGGTGAGGCCGTGGTCGAACGCGGCCTTGATCTCGTCGTAGGTCGCGTTGGTGTGGCCGGCGGCGACGACGACACCCGAGCGGACCAGCTTCGCGATCGAATCCGGCGTCGTCTCCTCGGGCGCGAGGGTGACGAGCGTGCGGCCGACCTCGAGCGACGACAACATCGCCACCGCATCGCGGTCCAGGTCGCGGAACTTGGTGGGGTCGTGCGTGCCCTTCTTCGCTTCCGAGAGGAACGGGCCCTCGAGATGCACGCCCGCCACGCCGGGAACGCCGCCCGCGATCGCATCGCGCACCGCGCCGATCGCGCGCAGCAGCACGGAGAGGTCGTCGCTGATCAGCGTGGGCAGGAAGCTCGTCGTGCCGAAGCGGCGGTGCGCCGCGCCGATGGTGCGGATGGTCTCGACGGACGGGTTGTCGTTGAAGAGCACGCCGCCGCCGCCATTCACCTGCGAATCCACGAAGCCGGGGACGAGCAGCGCGCCGGCGAGATCCACCCGCTTCGCATCCGCGATCCGCGCATCGCCCATCCCGCAGATGTCCACGATCTTTCCGTCTTCCACGAGCACGACGCGACCGTCGACGAAACCCTCGTCGAGGAGCACGCGGCCGTTACCGAGCGCCTCCCGCATCAGAGGGTCTCGGTCACCTTGCGCAGATGCGGCGGCCGGTCCGGGTCGAAGCCGCGCGCGATGGCCACGGCGTTGGCGAGCTTGTAGAAGCTCTGAACCAGCAGCATCGGCTGGATGGCGGGATGCGCGGCGACGGAGGGCAGCACGGTGACGCCCTCGACCGATGCACCGGCCAGCATTACGTCCACGCCGCGCGCGGCGAGATCGGAGGCCAGCGTCTCGACGCCCTCCTTCGCCTCGTCGTTCTGCGAGAAGAGCAGCGCCGGGAAGTTTTCCTTCAGCAGCGCCTGCGGGCCATGGCGGACCTCGGCCGAAGAGAAAGCCTCGGCATGCAGCCCCGAGGTCTCCTTCAACTTCAGCGCCGCTTCCTGCGCGATGCCAAGGCCGACACCGCGCCCGACCACGAACAGGCTCGAGGCCGCGGAGAGCTTCGGCACGGCCGCACTCCAGTCGAGATCCCACGAGCGGCGAAGCTGCTCGGGCGCCACGGCGAGGCTATCCATCAGCAAATCGTCCTGCGCCCACGCGGCCACGAGATGCACGATGGCCGCGAGCGATGCGATGTAGCTCTTGGTCGCCGCGACACTCGTCTCCGGCCCCGCGCAAAGCGGCAGCGCGTAGTCCGACACCTCCGCAAGCGGCGAGCCTTCGGCGTTCACGAGCGAGACCACGAGCGCACCCGCCTGCTTGGCGGCGGCCGTGGCCGACACGAGGTCCGGCGACCGGCCCGACTGCGAGATCGCGAGGAAGAGCACGTCGCGCATATCCTGCCGCGCTCCGTACACCGAGCTCACCGACGGCGCGGCGGAGGCCGTCAGCACGCCGGTGCGCGTCTCGATCAGGTACTTGGCGAACGTTGCCGCGTGATCCGAGCTGCCGCGTGCGCACGTGACGACGGCGCGCGGCTTCAGTGTCCGAAGGGCCGAGCCGAGGGCCAGCGCGGCCGAGTGCGTGCGCTCGAACTGCAGGCGTACGGCATCGGAAGCCTGTGCGGCCTCCTGGAACAGCTGCGTGGAACCCGGATCGATGGCGTTCGCGCTCAAGTCACTCATTCGAGGAGCTCAGCTCCGCGACGAAATCGTACGTGTCGCCACGGTAATAGGATTGGCAGAACTCGATCGCGCGCCCGTCGGGCAGGAAGCCCACCCGTTCGACCAGCAATCCGGCGTCGCCCTCCTTCGCATGCAGGAGCTTGGCCTGCTCGGCATTGAGGAGCAGCGCGCGAAGCCTCTGCAGGGCCCGGTTCGGCCGGGCTCCGGCGGCCTGCAGCGCTTCATAAAGAGAGCTGTCCACGCTTTCCAGCGAGGGGAGCGCGGAAGACACGATGGTCGCGTACTCCAGGGCCATCGGCGCCTCGTCCGCGTAGCGCAGCCGGTGGAACCTATATACGGGCGTGCCGGGCGAGAGCCGCAGCGCCAGCGATTCCTCCGGCGTCACCGTGCCTTCGGAGCGGCGCAGCCACACGCTGCGGGGCGTGCGGCCCCGGGCGCGCATGTCTTCCGAGAACGAGGTGAGCTTCGCGAAGTTCTTCTCGATCCGCGCGCACACGAAGTTGCCGGCGCCCTGCTTGCGGACGAGCAGCCCTTCGTCCACGAGGCCGTCGATAGCCTTGCGGACCGTGATGCGCGAGATCGCGAGGTCGGTGGCGAGCTGGCGCTCCGCCGGCAACGCGTCGTCGGGACCGAGGATTCGCTTCTCGATCGCCTCGCGCAGCGCCCGCTGCAGCTGCTGGTAGAGCGGGAGGCTTCCGCCGGGGTCGAGCGGACCGAGGATTTCGGCCAGGGAACTCATCAAATGGGGCTCCGGTTTGGTACCAGTACAGTACCACGATTGGGGTGCTTCCGAGACAAGGTACCACCGGGCCTCAAAAATTGGTAGCTTTTTGGCATTGTCTGGTAGTACAGTGGGCTCAGATAGGTCTGCACCGCTGTATTTCCGACGGTTCTTAAGCCAAGCCACAAAGGGGGATTCCGAATGAAGTTCAAGCCAACGCCCATCGCCGCCGCAGTCGCACTCGCTTGCATGGGTGTCGCCAGCGCATATGCCCAGCAAGCCCAGGACAAGGACAAGACCGAGAAGGTCGAGAAGATCGAAGTCACCGGCATCCGCGGCTCGCTGGAGAAATCCATCGAGTCCAAGCGCAATGCCGATTCGGTGGTCGAGGTCATCACCGCCGAGGACATCGGCAAGATGCCGGACAAGAACATCGCCGATTCGCTGCAGCGAATCCCCGGCGTCACCACCAGCTCCCAATCGGGCGGCTCGGGCGGCTTCGACGAGAACGACCGCGTGAGCCTGCGCGGCACGAACCCCAGCCTCACGCAGACCCTGATCAACGGCCACACGGTCGCCTCGTCCGACTGGTTCATCCTGGACCAGGTGGGCCTCGTCGGCCGCAGCGTGAGCTACACCATGCTTCCGTCGGAGCTGGTGAGCCAGGTCTTCGTGCGCAAGAGCGCGACGGCCGACCTCGTGGAAGGCGGCGTGGCCGGCGCGGTGGACATCATCACGCGCAAGGCGCTCGACTTCCGCAAGAACCTCACGGTCGAGGCCTATCTCGGCGGCGTGTACGCCGAGCTGCCCAAGAAGACCGATCCGCAGTTCAACGCGCTGCTCGCGTGGAAGAACGAAGCCAACAACTTCGGCATCATGCTCCAGGGCTTCTACGAGAAGCGCCACCTGCGCCGCGACGGCCAGGAGATCCTCGGCTACGGCACGATCTCGCCCACCAGCGCGCTCGCGACCGCGGTCCCGGAGCTGGCCGGCGTTGCGTTCCCCACGCTCATCGGCTCTTCGCTCTTCGAGCAGGAGCGCGAACGCAAGGGCGGCTTCCTCGACGTGCAGTTCAAGCCGCTGCGCGACGTCACCATCGACTTCTCGGCCTTCAGCTCGAAGCTCGAGGCGACCAACTACAACCGCAACTGGATGATGTTCGGCAACGCCATCATCAACGCGAACCGCGTCCCTTCGTTCTATCGCGTGGAGAACGGCACGCTGACCGCCGCCACCTGGAACAACGTGGGCTCCCCGGGCAACAACGCGCAGTACGCGGTGGTGGACGATATCTACCGCCCCGGCGCGTTCTCGGAGACCAACTTCTGGGACTTCGACGTGAAGTGGCGCGTCTCCGACCGCATGAACCTCTCCGGCAAGGTCGGCAAGTCCGAAGGCAAGGGTGAGACGCCCGTGCAGCAAGTGTTCGAGGGCGACGTGTTCAACACCGGCGCCTCGTACAACTTCAACGGCCTGCGCTCCGCCGCGGATGTCTCGTTCCCGAACGGCAACCCCTCGTCGTTCGTCGGCACGTCGCTCAACTGGATCTTCGGCGCCAGCCCCGGCAAGACGAAGGATGACGAGAAGTACGGCCAGATCGACGGCGACTACGACCTCGGCGCCGGGACATTCTCGGGTCTCAAGTTCGGCTACCGCTGGGCGGAGCATGAGCGCAGCACGCAGCAAGTGGCCCAGGGCCCGAACTTCGCGGCCGACCCGTTCAACCCGGCCAACCTGCCGGCGTGGAACGGCTCGACGTACCCGGGCGATTTCGGCAGCGGCCTCGGCGGCAACTTCCCGCGCCAGCCGTGGCAGATCGACACGGGCGAGCTCGAGCGCTGGGGCAACCTCTACTCCAACCGCGATCCGCTGGGCCGCCAGTTCTGGCCGGGCGAGTTCTCGCTGAAGGAGAAAATTCAAGCCGCCTACCTCATGACCAACTTCGAGGGCCAGGGCTACGCCGGCAACGTGGGCCTTCGCTACGTGAAGACGGATGAGAGCGTGCTCGTGAACCAGGGCGTGGACGGCAGCGTCTGCGCCGTGCAGGCTCCCTGCCCGCAGGTTCCCGGCGCGATCACGACCTCGGCCTTCGGCACGTTCTACCGCCGCTCGGTGAACAACACGTACACCGACTGGCTGCCGTCCGCGAACCTGAAGTTCGACCTCGACAAGAACACCGTGCTTCGCTTCGCGCTCGCCAAGACCATGGCGCGCCCGGACTACAGCGCGCTGGGCGGCTCGATCACGGCGGACGACACCACGCTCACGGGCAACGGCGGCAACCCGGATCTCAAGCCGATCCGCTCCACCAACGCGGACGTGTCGCTCGAGCTCTACTACGCCCCCCGTGCGCTGTTCGCGATCGGCGGGTTCTACATGGACCTCACCAACTACGTCGCCTTCGGCACGTACCAGACGCAGCTGCTCAACATCCGCAACAACACGTTCCAGACCTACACCATCTCCGCGCCGATCAACAGCAGCGGCAAGGTGAAGGGCGTGGAGCTGTCGTGGCAGAGCCCGCTGCCCTGGGGCTTCGGCGGCTTCGCGAACTACACCTACTCGCACGCCGAGGAAGACAACGGTGCGCCGCTCGTGGGTGCGTCGAAGAACACCGGCAACATCGGCGGCTACTGGGAGGCGAAGGGCTTCAGCATCCGCCTCGCCTACACGTACCGCTCGGAGTTCTTCGTGGGCCTGGACCGCAGCACGCCGCAGTTCCAGGACGACACCGGCACGCTGAACGCCGCCATCAACTACCAGATCAACGACCGCTTCAGCGTCAGTGCCGAAGCCCTGAACCTCAACGATCCGATCCTGAAGTACTACGGAGCGAACCAGGACCAGCCGCGCGCGTTCTACCGCAACGGCCGCCAGTTCTACTTCGGGATCCGCGCGAAGTTGTAGTTGCAGGTGGGAGTGGCCGTGGGGGGTCTCGCTTAACCCCCATTTCGAGGGCGGGGATGCAACATACCCCGCCCTCTTTTCATTCTTTCGACGTTAGACTGCATCTCGCATGCGCATCCTCTTCCTCGTAGGCGTCATCGTCTGCCTGGCGGTCATCGGGACGGCTCGCGCCGCCGAGATCGCCGTCGTTCCCAACCCTGCTTCGGTCGTGCGCGGCGAGGGTTCTTTCCCGGTTTCCGCCGCCACGCGAATCGTCGCGCAGGATGCCGACGGCCTCGCGGCCGCACGGCGCTTCGCCGCGGTGATCGAGCGCGAGCACGGCCTCAAGCTCGCGGTGTCTCAGGGTCCCGTCGTCGACGGCGCGATCGCCTTCCAGCGCGCGCGCGTCTCGACGCCCGCCGAGGGCTACCGTATCGGCATCACGCCACGCCGCGCCGTGGTCGATGCCTCCGACCGAGCCGGAATGCTGTACGGCGGGACGACGCTCGCACAGCTCCTTCAAAACCCGGGTCAGAGTGGAGTTTCTTCTCCACCGGGAAACTCCACTCTGACCCGGGTTTTGCCGGCCGTGGCCATCGAGGACTCGCCTCGGTTCCGGTGGCGCGGACTGATGCTCGACTCGGCGCGGCATTTCCAGTCGACCGCGTTCGTGAAGAAGCTGCTGGACGCGATGGCGATGAACAAGCTGAACGTCTTCCATTGGCATCTCACCGACGACCAGGCGTGGCGGATCGAGATCAAGAAGTATCCGAAGCTCACGTCGGTGGGCGCATGGCGCGTGCCGGCGGGCCAGGCGCCGCAGAAGGACATCGATCCCGCGACCGGCAAGCCGCGCCTCTACGGCGGCTTCTACTCGCAGGCCGAGATGAAGGAGATCGTCGCGTACGCCGCCGAGCGCGGCATCACCGTCGTGCCGGAGATCGAGATGCCGGGCCACGCGGCGGCGGCGCTGGCCGCGTATCCCGAGTACTCCGCGAGGGCGGATCCGCCGACGGCCGTGCCCGCGGACTGGGGTGTCTATCACGATGCCTACAAGCTCGACGCGAAGACCACGCGCTTCCTCCAGGACGTGCTCGACGAAGTGATCGCGCTCTTCCCGTCGAAGTACATCCACGTCGGCGGCGACGAAGTGGACAACGCTGAATGGAAGGCGGGAAAGCTGCAGGGCCCCTTCACCGTCGGCATGGCGAAGTACCTCGCTTCGAAGAAGCGCCGCCTCGTCGGCTGGGACGAGATCCTCGAGCCCACGCTTCCGAAAGAAGCCGTGGTGATGTCGTGGCGCGGCATCGAGGGCGGATTGAAAGCCGCCGCGGCCGGCCACGACACGATCCTCGCCGCGCATCCCACGCTCTACCTCGACAATCGCCAGTCCGGAGCCGCCGACGAGCCCCCGGGCCGTGGCAACGTGATCACGCTGAAGGACGTCTACGCCTTCGACCCGATGCCCGGCGAGATCGACGCCGCGAAGCGCAAGCACGTGCTCGGCCTGCAGGGCCAGGTGTGGACCGAGCACATCCGAACCGAGGAGCGCGTGGCCCACATGCTCTTCCCGCGCTCGGCCGCCATCGCGGAGCTGGGCTGGTCGAAGCCCGAGCGCCGCGACTGGAACGACTTCCTCCGCCGGCTCTCCGCACAGTTGCCGCACTACGAAGCGCTCGGCATGCCCGTCGCGGACAGCGCCTTCGCACCGCGGCTGGATTCCCGCCTGCGCGGGAATGGCGAGATGGAAGTCACGCTCGCAAACGCCGCGTCCTACGGCGACATCCGCTACACCCTCGATGGAACGGAACCGCAAGCCACGTCGAACCGCTACGCATCGCCCGTCAGCGCCGCGGCCGGCGCCACGCTGAAGGCGGCCGCATTCGACGGCGAGCGGCGCATCTCGAAGACGCGCGCTTTCGTGCTCGATCCCGCGCACGAGACGCGCCGCAAGAGCCAGGAGCTGAAGCTCTGCACCGAGAACATCGCGCTCTCGATGGAAGACGATGCACCCATCGGTGGCGACCGCGCCGCCCTTTACGCCGACATCCAGAGCCCCTGCTGGATCTACCCGGGCGTGGACCTGACCGGCGTGAAGGCCGTCGCCGTCACCGTGGGCCAGCTTCCGTACAACTACCAGATCGGCGAGCTCATCAAGAAGGTCACCTTCCCGAAGCCCGAGACCGCCGTGGGCGAGCTCGAGGTGCGCCTCGGCTGCGAAGGCGAGCTCGTCGCACGCCTGCCGCTCGCACCCGCGGCCGCCAACATGGCGATCACGGCACTGCCCGCCGCGCCTCTCGCGCCGCGCACCGGCAAGGCCGACCTCTGCATGCGCTTCGCCCAGCCCACGCTCGAACCGATGTGGATTCTGGACAGCATCGAGCTGGTGAAATGACGACGATCGTCGTGCGTTCGCCGCTCGCCGGATGGTGCCTGCCGCTGGAGGAAGTGCCCGACGCCGTGTTCGCGCAGAAGATGGCCGGCGAGGGCGTCGCGATCGAACCTACCGACGGCATCGTGCACGCGCCGTGCGACGGCGAAGTCCTCTTCCCGAAGGAAGCGAGGCATGCCCTGACGGTCCGCACCGCGGGAGGCCAGGACGTGCTGATCCACGTCGGCATCGATACCGTGAAGCTGGACGGTGCCGGCTTCCAGCGCCTCGTCGCCGCGGGCCAGCGTGTGCGTGCCGGCGAGCCGGTGCTGCAGTTCGATCTCGACCTCGTCGCGCGCAAGGCTGCGAGCGCAGCGACACCGGTGCTGGTCACGGCGGGCGGGCGCATCGTTCGCGCGGTCACCGGCCGGATCGTGGCGGTCGGCGACGTGCTGTTCGAGATCGAGGCCGATATCGCCGCTGCACCTACCGCGCCCTCCACGCCGCAGGGCCCCGAGGAGCGCCGGCACTTCGGCGTTCCGTTCGAGCACGGCCTGCACGCCCGCCCCGCGTCCGTCATCGCCGGCGCGTTGAAACCCTACGAGGCCGAAGTCTTCGTGCACGCCAAGGGCCGCAGCGCCAACGCGCGCAGCACCACGGCGATGATGTCGCTCGGCGTTCGCTGCGGCGATCGTATCGAGGTCGTGGCCACCGGCACCCACGCCCTGCACGCGCTGGACGCCCTCGACTCGCTCTTCACGCAACCGACGCCCCCCGCCGCGGCCGGCATGCCCAAGCCCGCCACGTCGGAGCGCAGGTCGGCCGTCATCGCCTGTCGTGGCATCGCGGTCGGCCCCGCCGTGCAATGGACGCAAGCCGAGATCGCGGTGCCCGAAGCCGGGCGCGGCGTCACGGAAGAACGCGAGGCGCTCAAGCTCGCAATCGGCCGCGTGCGCGAGCACCTGAAGAGCCTCGCCGCAGAGGCCTCCGGCGAGCAGCTCGCGGTCCTCGAAGCGCATGTGGAGCTGGTGGACGATCCCGAGCTCGCCAGGCACGCGGCCGACCTCGTCGCGCGCGGCCAGAGCGCCGGCCACGCCTGGCGCCAAGCGACGCGCGCGACCGTCGCCCTGCTCTCGACGCTGGAAGATCCTCGCATGCGCGAGCGCACCGCGGACCTGCGCGACCTCGAGAACCAGGTGCTGCGCGTGCTGGTCGGCAAGGGACCGTCGAGCTCGCGCGAGCTGCCCCTCGGCGCGATCGTGATCGCCGACGAGCTGCTGCCCTCTCAACTCGCGGCGATGGACCGTGAGCGCCTCGCGGGCATCGTGATGGCGCGCGGGGGGGCGACCTCGCACGTGGCGATCATCGCCGCTTCGCAGGGCATTCCCGCGCTGGTCGCAGCCGGGCGCGCCGTGCTCGACGTGCCGGAAGGAACGATCGTCATCCTCGACGCCGAGGAAGGCCGACTGCACGCGGATCCGAAGCCCGAGCAACGTGCCCAGGTGGAACGCAGCCTCGCGCAGCGCGCCGTCGAGAAAACCGCGGATCTCGCGCGCGCCGGCGAGCCCGGCGCCACGAAGGACGGCACGCACATCGCCGTCTACGCGAACCTGGGCTCGCTCGACGACGCCAAGTCGGCCGTCACGCACGGCGCCGAAGGCTGCGGGCTGCTTCGCACCGAATTCCTCTTCCTCGACCGCCGCGAAGCGCCCGACGAGGACGAGCAGCTCCATGCCTACCAGTCGATCGCCGATGCGCTGGGCGACCGGCCGCTCACCATCCGCACGCTCGACATCGGCGGCGACAAGCCGATCGCCTACCTGCCGATGCCGCACGAGGACAATCCGGCGCTCGGCTTGCGGGGATTGCGCACGAGCCTCTGGAGGCCCGAGCTGCTGCACACCCAGCTGCGCGCGATCCTGCGCGTGAAGCCCGCCTCGCAGGTGCGCATCCTGCTGCCGATGGTCACGGATGCCTCCGAGATCCGCCTGGTGCGCTCGTTCGTCGACGAGCACTGCCGGGCACTGGGGCTCGACTCCGCACCCGCGCTCGGCATCATGATCGAGACGCCCGCCTCGGCCATCCTGGCCGACCAGCTCGTCAACCACGCCGACTTCCTCTCGATCGGCACCAACGACCTCTCGCAATACACGCTCGCCATGGATCGCGGGCATCCGGAGCTCGCCTCGCAGCTCGATGCGCTGCACCCCAGCGTGCTGCGGCTGATCGCGCTCGCGGCGGACGCAGGGCGCAGCGCCGGCAAGGAAGTCGCGGTGTGCGGCGGCCTCGGTTCCGACGTCACGGCGATTCCCATCCTGGTCGGGCTCGGCGTGGACGAGGTCTCGGCCGTGCCCGCGGCCATCCCGCGCATCAAGCGCGTGCTGCGCGAGCGCACGCTCGCCGAATGCGAGGCCCTCGCGCGCGAAGCGCTGCTGCAATCCACCGCCGCCGACGTGCGCGCGCTCACCGGAGCGAAGCGATGATGAAAGCCTTCCTCGAGTGGATCCAGGGCCTGGGCCGCGCGCTCATGCTCCCGATCGCGGTGCTGCCGATCGCGGGCCTGCTGCTGCGCCTCGGGCAGCCCGACCTGCTCAACATCGCGTTCGTGGCGGCCGCGGGCGACGCGGTGTTCGCGAACCTCGGCATCCTCTTCGCGATCGGCGTCGCGGTCGGCCTCGCGAAGGAGAACCACGGGGCGGCGGGCCTCGCGGGCGCGGTCGCGTACTTCATCTCCACGCACGGCACCGCCGCGGTCGCAGGGCTGCCCGCGAAGGAGATCGCGCGCCTCTCGGTGCCGCTCGGGATCATCTGCGGCGTCGTCTCCGGCGCGCTCTACAACCGCTACAGCAACATCAAGCTCCCCGACTACCTCGCGTTCTTCGGCGGGCGGCGCTTCGTGCCCATCGCGGCCGGCACCGCGGCGCTCGGCATTGCCGTGGTCTTCGGCATCGCGTGGCCGGTGCTCGTGGCCGGCATGGATTCGCTCACGCGCGCCGTGGTGGAAGCGGGCAGCCTCGGGCTCTTCATCTACGGCGTGCTGAACCGCGTGCTGATCGTGACGGGCCTGCACCACATTCTGAACAACGTCGCGTGGTTCATCCTCGGCGAGTTCGCGGGCAAGACGGGGGATTTGAACCGCTTCTTCGCGGGCGACCCGACGGCGGGCGCGTTCATGAGCGGCTTCTTCCCGGTGATGATGTTCGGGCTGCCGGCTGCGTGCCTCGCGATGTACCACACGGCCCGTCCCGAGCGGAAACGCGCGACCGGCGGCCTGCTGCTCTCGATGGGCCTGACCTCTTTCCTGACGGGCGTGACCGAGCCGATCGAGTTCACGTTCATGTTCCTCGCACCGTTCCTCTACCTCGTGCACGCGATCCTGACGGGCCTCGCGATGGTGACGATGGACCTCCTCGGCACGCGCCTGGGCTTCAGCTTCTCGGCGGGATTCTTCGACTACGTGCTGAACTACGGCAAGGCGACGCACCCGCTCTATCTCATTCCCGTGGGCGCGCTCTACTTCGGCCTCTACTACGGCCTGTTCCGCTACTTCATCGTGAAGCTGGACCTGAAGACGCCGGGGCGCGAGCCGCTCGAGGCCGCGACATCCGCCACGAAGAGTTCGCGTACGGCGGGTGGCGCAGAAGGGTTCGTGATTGCCCTCGGGGGTGCCGCCAACCTCGAGAGCGTCGATGCGTGCACGACGCGACTACGCCTCGTGCTGGTGGACCGGTCGAAGGTGAACGAGCCCGCGCTGAAGACCTTGGGCGCGCGCGGCATGATCGCCGTCGGCCCGAACGGATTGCAGGTCGTGGTGGGGCCGATCGCGGACCAGGTCGCGAGCGACATCCGCGCATGGCTTGCCGGCGGCGAGACTTCAACCGTTCTCGATGCCGGATCGGTGCTCGAAGCATTGGGGGGCCGCGCGAATGTCCTCGAGGCCGATGCCAAGCCGGGCCGGGTGCTCGTGACGGTGAAGGATGGCGCCGCGGTGAAAGCCGACGCCCTGCAGGGCGTGGGACTACGGGGTGTTGCGCGGTTCGCCGCGGGGCGCCTGCACCTGCTGCACCCCGATGCGGCGGCGCTCGCTGCCGCGCTAGCGGGTCGCGATCAGCGCTGAGACGTCGTTCAGGTAACCGCGCAGCTTCTTCTGCACGTGCTCGCGCTGGTCGGGTGACCACGTGGCGGCGAGCTGCACCATCATCTCGGCCACTTCCTCGTCCCGCTTCGCGATCGCCTTCGTGTACTCGGGGCTCCGCCACGAGTCGGTGTCGATCAGGACCTTGCGCAGGCCCGCCACCATCTCCGGCTTGGAGGGCTTCGAGCGCACCAGCTCGGCCACGATGTGCTGGCGGCGCTGGCGATCGGCGAGGCGCATCTGCGAGACGTCGGTCATGAAGTGCACGCGGCCGCGCACGAGGTCGCGCTGGTGGTCGTCGAGGCGACCGGTATACGTTTCCACCTGGTCGATCAGCTTCTCGGCGCGCTTCTTCTCGCGCTCGGCCGCATCGCCCTTGTTCTCCTTCTCGATCTTCGCGCTCTCCTTGGCGAAGCGCTGCTCGAAGTGCTGGGCCTGGTCGGCCTCGAGCTGCATCAGGAGATCGGCCATGTCGGGCAGGGCCTGGTCCACCATGCGCTTGTAGTAGGCGCGCAGCGTCTTGTTCACCCAGCGCGCGTCCTCGAGGGTCAGGGGGCGCTCGGTGCGGGCGACGGCGTCGCGCAGATCCGCCTGGTAGGCCGGCAGCTCGTGCGTCCGGTGCCAGTCCTGCAGGCGCTCGAAGCGCGTGCGGACCCAGCCTTCCTGGTTGCCGGACAGGTCGAAGTAGTCGTCCACCATGTAGGTGACGACCGGCGAGGCGTTGTTGTACGCGAAGCGCCCCACGGTGCAGGCGCCGAGTGCGAGGGCCGTGGCCGCCACGGCGGCGAGAGCCAGGATCTTGCGGGTCTTCATGGTCATCGCTATTCGAGTGCCGGGTGCGCGGGGAGTTTCCCCTCTATCGCATTGTCGGCCTGTGCGCTGCGTTACGGCTGTCGTCTACCAGGGTATTGGCTTGCGGTCCCTGAAGAACTGTCCTGTAGGACCATTGGAAGGCAGCATGCAAAGCCAGACGGCAGTATCCGCTCCTTCTTCCACCGAGCGGGTGGCCTGCTCGCCCCCCATGTCGGTCTTCACCCACCCGGGGCTCATCGAGTTCACGAGGATGCCGGCGTCGGCGACCTCGGCGGAGAGCGTCTTGGTGAGCGCGTTCAGCGCCGCCTTGGAGACGCGGTAGGCGGGGCTGCCCTCGCCCATGTGGTGGAGCTGTCCCAGGCCGCTGGAAATGTTCACGATCCGGCCGGTGCGGAGCTTGCGCATCAGCGGGACCACCTCGCGGCACATGCGGACCGCGCCGAAAAGGTTGGTTTCGAACGTCTCGCGCCAGGCCGAGGTGGGCGTGTCGATCACCTTGGCGGTGGTCTCCTCGGGATAGACGCCGGCGTTGTTCACCAGGATGCTGGGCGGGCCGTGGGCCTTCTCGACCTGCTCGACGAAGCGCCGCACGCTCTTCGTGTCGTTCACGTCCAATTGGTACGCAACCACGTTGCTCTTGCGCCCCTTGATGTCGGCCGCGGCCTTCTCGCCCTTGGCGAGATCGCGGGAGCCGAGGACGACGAACACGTCCTCCTTCATGAGCTGGCGGGTGATCTCGAGACCGATTCCGCGGTTGCCACCGGTGACGATGGCGATCTTCTTGCTGGGCATCTGTTCCTGTCTCCGTCCGGCGACGCTTTCGCTGGGAGCGCCTTGACCGGCTGCTATGATAGCTGCAAGTTCCGTACCGCCCCTCGCGGCAATCGCCCACCGGAGGCAACGATGACCGACGACGCCCAACGCGACCTCGAGCAGAAGGCCCTGCGCAACGTCCGCAGCCTGGTCGACAAGATCGAAACCGAGGACCAGAAGGGCAACCAGAAGCAGCTCGTTGCCGTGATTGCCGTGGTCGCGGTCGTCGCCGCCCTCGCCGCCGTCGTCATGATGAGCCGCAGCAAGAGCTCGGATGCGAACAAGGGCCCGGCCCTCGAAATTCCCCCGCCCAAGCCGCCCGCCAAGAGCTGATGCTGCGAATCCTCGGGCGGCTCTCGTCCGTCAATGTGCAGAAAGTCGTGTGGTGCGCGGACGAGCTCGCCCTCGAGTACGAGCGCGTGGACGTGGGTGGTGCCTTCGGCGGCAACGACCAGGCCGACTACCTCGCGAAGAACCCGAACGGCCTCGTCCCCGTGATCGAGGACGACGGCTTCGTGCTCTACGAATCCAACGCGATCGTGCGCTACCTCGCGGCGAAGCACGCGCAGGCGTCGGGACTATGGCCCTCGGAGTTGGAGAGGCGCGCCGACGTCGACCGATGGATGGAGTGGCAATCGACGGGCTTCACGCCGGCAATGCTGGTCGCGTTCTGGGGCCTCTGCCGCACGCCCGAGGACAAGCGCGACGCGAAAGCCATCGAAGCCTCGCTGCAGAAGGGCGAGAAGTTCGCCGCGGTGATCGACGCGCACCTCGCGGGCCGCGAGCACGTCGCGGGCAAGGCCTTCTCGCCCGCGGACATCGTCGTGGGCTGCGCCACGCACCGCTGGCTGGGCCTTCCCGCGAAGCGCGAACCGCGCCCGAACCTGCAACGCTGGTACGCAACGCTTCGCACCCGCCCGGGCGCGCAGCAGGTGCTCTCGCAGCCCGTCGCCTGAGTTACTTCGGGTAGAGGATCAGCTGGGTGCAGCGAAAGAGCGCGATGGGCTTCTCGCCGCCGTTGCCGAAGACCAGCGCATCCCACACGTGCGTCGTCTTGCCGAGATGCACCGCCTTCGCCTCGGCGCGGATCACGCCTTCGCGAGCCGTGCCCAACAGGTTGGCCTTCAGCTCCACCGTCGTGAAGCTCTGCGCGCCTTCCGGAAGGTGGGCGATGGTCGCGTAGCCGCAGGCGGTGTCCGCGAGCGAGACGACGGTGCCCGCATGCAGGAAGCCGTTGGGCGCCATGAGCTCGGGCATCACCGTGAGCTCCATCACCACCAGGCCCTGCGCGATCGAGACCATGCGCATGCCGAGGTGGCCCGGCAGGTGGGGCTTGCCGCGCCGCTCGAAGTCGCCGCCGTCCATGCCGTCCCGCAACTTCAAGGCAGCACCACCGGCGAGCGAAGCGCGTGCACCGGATCGCGCCGCAGGAGTCGCTGTGCCAGCAGCAGGTGTCCGACGGCCGCGAGGGGCAACGCGAACACGATCACGACCGCGAGCGGGAACGACGTGAGCGCGGCCTCGACGCGGCCCTGCGCGAGCCCGAGCGCGATCATCGTGCCGATCGCGACGCCCAGGTCCACCTCGATCACGAAGGTGAGGTAGCTGCGGGTGCTGCGCGTGGCGAGGTAGTCGCGAAGCGAGCGGTCGAGATACGTGGTTGCGCTGGCGAACACGAAGGCGAAGAGGGACAGTCCGCCCATCTCGGCGAGCGAGAGCTTGGCGAACACGCCCTGCAGCGCGGCGACGACGGTGGCGACGGCCCAGATCCCGAGCGCGACGAACAGGATGCGGGGCGTGTCTTCGGGGGGAAGCGTGCGTTTCATGGTTCTTCTCCTAGAGCAGGGGCGCGGGCGCGGCGAACGCGAAGCCTTCGCGCGGCCCGGGGGGCGGAGCGAAGCGGACTTCGTCGCGCAGGAAATCGAGGGTGTCGGCGACGACCGTGTCGCTGCGCAGGATCGCGCGGTGTCCGAGGCCGGTGGTCGCAACGAAACGTGCACCCTTCCACGCGCGAGCGACGGCGAGGCCGCTGGCGTACGGAACGTCCTTGTCGGCGGTGTCGTGGATCACGAGCGCCGGTGCATCGATACCTTGCAGTGCGCCCGGGAGCTCGAATTCGCTCCACGCCATCCCCAGGCGGCGTTCGATGCGCGACTGCATCTCTCGCCGCAGCCGCTCGGGCAGGCCCAGCATCCGCGCGAAGTGCCCGGAGTAGCGAATGATCGAGCTGGGCGGCGCGAGCAGCACGACGCGGGGCTTCACGTTCGCGCCGCGCAGCCACGCTCCGAGCGCGGCCGCACCCAGCGAGTGGCCGATGGCGCCGGCGACCGTGACGCCGCGCGCCTCGAGGTCGCGCGCGACCGCATCCACGCCGCGCACGAAATGCACGAGCGATGCTTCGTGCCCTTCGCTGTGGCCATGCGCCACGTGGTCGAACGCGATGACCTGGTAGCCCGCTTCGAGCAGCCGCGGGACGGAGGCGCGGAACTGCGCACCGCGTCCGCCCCATCCATGCGAGAGAAGGACGGCGGGGCGCGCCTCGTGGCCGAAGCGCCAGGCGGCGAGCGTTCCGTACGGGGAGGCCACGGCGTAGCGCACGCCGATGGAGAGCAGCTCCCGCTCGCGCGCCGTGTGGCTGAAGCGCGGCGGGGTGAGGAAGAGCCGGGTCGCCTTGTCGAGCGCCGCGGCCGGCGCGAGGGCGGAAGACACGCTCAGCTGGGCCCGCGTCCACGCCAGTGACAAAGCGTTACGAACGTTCGTGCTATTCGGGAGCGAGAGGGAAGGATGCATGTTCAGGGACTCCTGGAGGGGGCTAGCGGCGGACGGCCGCGAGCGAGGCGGAAGACTGCGGCCGGGCCGAATCGACCAGGCGCTGGAACGCGGTGAGCGCCCGCTGGCGGGCCGGGTCGTGGCCGATCAGGAGCTCGCAGCGGTAGTACGAGAGGACGATGCCGACCATCTCGAAGGCGATCTGGCTCGTGTCCGTGCCGGGGGCCAGCTCGCCCGCGTCCACGGCCATGTGCGCCGCCTTGGCGAGCTCGCGCTCGAGCAGGCGCTGGCGCTCCATCACGGCATCGCGCATCGGGCCCGGCTGGTGGTTGTACTCCTCGGAGGCCGAGTTGAGCGGGCAACCCTTCAGCGAGGCGCGGCCGGGCCAATCCACCCAGCCTTCGAACAGGGCCTGGAGGCGCTTCAGCCCCCGCGGCACCTTCAGGGCTGGGAGGAACACGGATTCGGTGAAGCGCCGGGCGGCTTCGTCCAGCGTGGCGATCTGCAGGTCCAGCTTGGAGCCGAAGTGGGCGAAGAGGCCGCTCTTCGACAGCCCCGTCTTTTCCGCGAGCGATCCGATGGTGAGCGCTTCGAAACCGCTCTCGGACGCCATCTGGACGGCGGCCTCGAGGATCTGGGCCCGGGTGGACTCACCCTTGGTGTTCTGGCGCATGGCGAGAGCGTTCATGGCGCTAAAATAGTACGATCGTTCGTTCTTGTCAAGCCCGGTCCAGGACCCGCTGGAAGGTGACCAGCATCCCGGCCGTGGCGCCCCAGATGAAGCGGGAGCCGAAGGGCATGGCCCAGTAGTGGCGGAGCCGCCCCTTGTAGTAGGCGTTCTCGTGGCGGTGGTTCCTGGGGTCGAGGAGGAAGGCCAGCGGGACCTCGAAGAGATCCGCCACTTCGGAGGGATCGGGGGTGAAGGCCACCGGCGGCTCGATCCAGCCCACGACCGGCGTCACGTGGAAGCCCGTGGACGTGCGGTACTCGGGGAGGCGGCCGAGGATGTCGACCCGCTCGGGGTCGAGGCCTACTTCCTCCCTCGATTCGCGGAGCGCCGTGGCCTCGAGGGATTCGTCGCCCTCCTCCACGCGGCCGCCGGGAAAGCTGATCTGGCCCGCGTGGGCGGGCAGGCTCGAGGTGCGCTGCGTGAAGACGACGGTGGCGCCGGCCGCGTGGTTCACGACCAGCACCAGCACGGCCGCGGGGCGGAGCAAGGCGCGCGCGTTGTCGCGCTGCTTCTCGATGTCGTCGGCGGTGAGGAGGTCTTCGAGCGGGGGCAGGTGCGCGAGCCGGCGCCGGATTTCTTCGCGGTCCACGGGCCAAGTATAAGATGCCGCGACCATGATCCTCCACGACTACTTCCGCTCCTCGGCCGCGTTTCGCGTCCGCATCGCGCTGAACCTGAAGGGCCTCCCGGCCGAGCGCCGCTTCGTCCACCTTCGCAAGGGCGAGCAGCGCTCGCCGGAATACCTGGCGCTCAATCCGCAGGGGCTGGTCCCGATGCTCACCGTCGGGGGCGAGAGCATCACGCAATCGCTCGCGATCATCGAGTACCTGGACGAGACGCACCCCGAGCCGCCGCTGCTTCCCGCCTCGCCCGCCGATCGCGCGTTCGTGCGCTCGATCGCGCTCGCCATCGCGTGCGACATCCATCCCGTGGACAACCTGCGCGTGTTGCTGCACTTGCGCGATGCGTTCGGCGCCACGCAGGAGGCGCGCGACGAGTGGTTCCGCCACTGGATCCGCGAGGGCTTCGGCGCCATCGAATCGCAGCTCGCGGCGCGGGCCTCCGGCCGCTACTGCCTCGGCGACTCGCCCACGCTCGCCGACATCTGCCTCGTGCCCCAGGCCTTCAATGCGCTCCGCCTCGAAAAGGATCTCTCCGCGTGGCCGCGCATCGCCGCCGTCCACGCCGCGTGCCTCGAGCATCCCGCCTTCGCCGCCGCCGTCCCCGCCGCCCAGCCCGACGCCGAATGAGGGAGGGGGTCACGGGTGGCGAGGGGGTTGGCGATACCTTCTGGAACCAGCCGGTGTCCAGACATCGTATCGCCAACCCCCTCGCCACCCGTGACCCCATCGTTCATTGGTGGGAACTTATGGACGGCCGGGACGCAATATCGGGTGAGAGGATGCACCGAGACCCATGCCCCCCTGGAACATGCAACCCGAGCTGAGCCTGCTGGCGAAAATGAAGCAGGGCGACGAGCAAGCCTTCGTCGCCTTGTATCGCAAGCACAAGGATGCGGTGTACCGCTTCGCCCTGCTGTGCACGGGATCGCCGCACAGTGCTGCCGAGGTGACGCAGGAAACCTTCATCCACTTCATGACGCGCACGGATCAATTCGACCCGACGCGCGGCTCGATCGGGGCGTGGCTCTGCGGCGTGGCGCGCAACCTCGCGCGGAAGGAGTTCGCGAGCCGCGAAGATGCGACCGACCCCGCGGATCTCGCCGACGACGCCTCGCTGCCCGAAGCGCACATCGACCGCGAGACGCCGCTCGACCGCGTGCTGAAGGGCGAGATCGCTGAAGAGGTGCGGCGAGCCGTGGCGAAGATCGCGCCGCACTACCGGGACGTGCTCATCCTCTGCGAGCTGTCCGACCTGAGTTACGCCGAGGCCGCGCAGGTGTGCGGCATCGACATCGGCACCGTGCGGTCGCGCCTTTCCCGGGCGCGGGCGCAGCTGGCCGAACGCCTGGCGCGCCGCGGAATCCTCGCGGCACCCCCGCGTGCCAAAGAGGTGTCCTGACCATGAACACGAACATGAACGAACCGACGACCAACCCGCTGCACGACGCGTACCTCACCTCGCGGTTGGACGAGCTGAAGGGCGAGCTCTCGCGCATGAAGGCGCCCGACGCGCTCGAAGCCGCGCTCACCGCGGAATTCCGCAGGCGCCACGCGAAGGCCCGCCGTCCCGCGCTGTGGTGGATGCCGCCCCTCGCCCTCGCCGCCACCGTGGCGCTGGTGAGCTGGATGGTCCACGCGCCCATCGTCCTCCAGCAACCCACGCCCGCGATCGACGATCTCGTCGCCGGCGAATCCGATCCCGGCCCGTTCCTGGCGCTGCGGCCGCTGGAGCGCATCGCGCTCGAGCCCGGCGCCACCGTGGTCGCCACCGAATTTCCGCGCGCGCTCTTGGCCGACTGGGGCTTGCCCGTCTCTCCCGAGCGGGCATCCGAGCCGGTGCGCGCGGAAATGCTTTATTCGGCGCAGGGCGAACCGCTCGCCGTGCGCCTGCTCGACTAGACCGACAGGACAAAACAGACCATGACCTTCCGCACGCACGCGATCGCCGCCGCCCTCGCGGCCACCTTCTCCGCCACCGCCGTGTACGCCGGCGACAACCACGCGCCCGCGGCGCCGACCTTCCAATGGAACGGCGGCGACCTGCTGGTGCTGAACGACCAGGCCGACGCCTGGCGCAAATGGGCCGAGGACTTCTCCAACGAGATGCGCACGTCGATGGGGACGATGTTCTCCAGCCGCGTCGGCTCCTCCCGCGTCGTGAAGAACGCGCCCTACAGCGCGGAGGTCGTCACCGAGAACAACCAGGCGCTCTCCGACGGCAACGTGATCACCAAGAGGACCTCGAGCCGCGTCTACCGCGACGCCCAGGGCCGAACGCGCGAGGAAGTGGGCGGCGACGGCAAGACACCCGCGATCTACATCAACGATCCGGTGACGAGCCAGCGCATCATCCTGTCGCCCGGCTCCAAGCGCGCCGTCGTCACGCCCCGCAGCTTCGGCCACTCGTACAGCTACGACTCGAAGAACAAGCAGGTCATGAGCATGAACGGCACCGAGATCCGCATCGAGGACGGCAAGGTCTTCGTCGACGGCAAGGAGGTGAGCGGCAAGATCGAGATCAACGCGGGCGGCAAGGCCGTGAAGGTCGATGGCATCAAGGTGACGGTCGACGGCAAGGATGTCTTCGACGTCCCCAAGATCACGGTGCGCAAGGTGACCACGGCGGAAACGGGCGACGGCCCGAACCGCGAGGAAGTGCGCGTGCAGATCGTCCGGAACGGCGACAGCGAGGAGATCTATCTCGCGCCACCCGCGCCTCCGCGGCCGCCTGCGGCTCCGATGCCCGGCGTGGCACCCCTCGCTCCCCTGGCCCCGGTCCCGCCGCTGCCCGGAGCCTCCGTGATGCGCTTCGACAGCGTGGGCAAGCTCGGCAAGGGCGTGACCACCGACCTGGGCTCCAAGGACATCGAGGGCGTGCGCTCCGAGGGCCGCAAGACCGTGTGGACCATTCCCGCGGGCGAGATCGGCAACAAAGCGCCGATCAACGTCGTCTCCGAGACCTGGTATGCGCCGGACCTGCAGGTGACGATGTACTCGCGCTACGCCGATCCGCGCCAGGGCGAGTCGATCTATCGCCTGGCCGGCGTGAAGCGCTCCGAGCCTTCCGCCGACCTCTTCAGCGTGCCCGAGGGCTACGAGAAGATGTCGAAGGACGCGGAACGCGCGAAGGCCCAGGCCGACCGCGACAAGGAACGCGCCGAGCGCGACCGCCAGCGCGCGCTGAAGCAGCTGGAGCGCGACCAGCAGCGCCTGGACCAGGAGCGCGAGCGCCTGCAGCGCGAACGCGAAAGACTCAAGGGATAGGGCCTTACGAGCCTATAATCGGGGTGGATCCTATGAAGGAGTCATACCGATGGGCAAAGGCGACAAACGCAGCTTCAAGGGCAAGGTTTTCAAGGGCAGCTACGGCAACACCCGCAAGCGCAAGAACAACAAGGCGATGAACATCGCCGCGCGGGCGAAGGAAGCGAAGAAGTAGTCAGAAACCCGAGCCCGGCGTGAGGATGAAGGTTTCCTCCTCCGGGGTCGAGGTCCTTCCCAGCGCCGCGTTGCGATGCGGGAAGCGGCCGAAGCGCCGGATCACCACCCGATGCTTCTCGGCCCACTCCGCGATGCCCTCCATGCCCGGGCTCGCCTGCAGCTCCTCGAAAAGCGCCACCGCCCGGTCCTGCCGTGCGAGATCTTCCGCGTGCTCGAGCGGGAGGTAGACGAACTGGCGCTCGATGGGCTGCAGCGCGCGATGCCATCCCCGCTCCAGCACCTTCTCCGCGACGCGTAGCGCCCGTGCGTCCTGTGCGAACGCGCGCGGGTCGTTGCGGAACAGGTTGCGCGAGAACTGGTCCAGCACGATGAGCAGCGCCAGCGCGCTCCGCGGCTCGTCCTCCCACGATGCAAGGCCGCCGGCCGAGGCCCCGGCATGCAGCGCGCCGAAGCGCTTGCGGATCTGCTGGTCGAACGCCGCATCCTTCCGGAACCACTCGGCGCGGCTCTTCCCGCTCTCCCCGAACCAGAACGAGAGGACATCCGAATGAATGGGGTCAGGCTGCATGGGCGCTAATTCCCTCTCGCTGAATGGGGCCTGACCCCATTCATTTTCCGCAGCAGGACTTGGCGGGACATGCGTTGACCTCGATGGTGGCGTGCGCGATGGTGGGCAGCGCTTCCAGGCGGGCGCGATAGACGTCGGGGGCGAGCGGCGCATCGGCCACCACGCAGGCGATGCAGGCGTAGCGGTCGCGCCCGACGCGCCAGACGTGGAGATCCGCGACTTGAGCATCACCATCGCTTTCGAGGGCCGAGCGCACCTGGCCCACGAGCGGGGAATCCATCTCGCGATCGAGGAGCACGCGCGCCGAGTCGCGCATCAGGCCCCAGGCCCACACGGCGATCACCGCCGCGCCCACGAGGCCCATCGCGGGATCGAGCCACGACCACCCCAGGAACAGGCCCGCGGTCAGCGCGACGATCGCGAGGACCGACGTGAAGGCGTCGGTGAGCACGTGCACGTAGGCGGCGCGCAGGTTGAGGTCGTGCGCATGCCCATGATCGTGCCTGTGATCGTGATCGTGGCCCGCATGGGAATGCCCGCCCGCGCCCTCGAGGATGAAGGCGCACACCAGGTTCACCACGAGCCCCACGACGGCGACGATGAGCGCGATCTTGAAGTCGATGGGCTCCGGCCGCGCGAGGCGCACCAGGGACTCCACCGCGACCGCCACCCCGACCAGGCCCAGCACGATGGCGCTCGCGAAGGCGCCCAGCACCTCCACCTTCCACGTCCCGAACGCGAAGCGGGAGTCCGTGGCCCAGCGGCGCGCGTAGCGATAGGCGAACACCGCGATGGCGAGCGCCGCGACGTGCGTGCCCATGTGCCAGCCGTCGGCGAGCAGTGCCATCGAGCCCGACCACCAGCCAACCGCGATCTCCACGACCATCGTGAGCGCGGTGACCGCGATCACGATCTGCGTGCGTACTTCCCCCGCGCGGTTTCCCGCGTCGAACACGTGCGAATGCTGGCGGCCGGAGAGATCGTGGGCGGGCGATGCGGGCATGGCGGTCCTAGGCCTTCCTCAGTCGAAGCGCGTTCGCGACGACGGACACCGAGCTGAAGCTCATGGCGAGCGCGGCGACCATCGGCGAGAGCAGCAGGCCGAACACGGGATAGAGTACCCCCGCCGCGATCGGCACGCCGAGCGCGTTGTAGCCCAGGGCCCACGCGAGGTTCTGCTTCATGTTCGCCACGGTCGCTTCCGAGAGCGCGCGCGCCCGCGCGATGCCGCGAAGGTCGCCCTTCACCAGCGTGACCTTGCCGCTCGCCATCGCGATGTCGGTGCCGGTGCCCATGGCGATGCCGACGTCCGCGCGTGCGAGCGCCGGTGCGTCGTTGATCCCGTCGCCCGCCATCGCCACGCGCCGTCCTTCCTTCTGCAGCTTCGCCACCAGCGCGGCCTTCGATTCCGGTGTCTGGTCGCCGTGGACTTCGTCGATGCCGAGCGTCTTCGCGACCGCATGCGCGGTGGTCGCTCCATCGCCCGTGGCCATGACGATGCGAAGGCCGGCGCGATGCAGCTCGGCGATCGCATCCGCCGTGCTCTCCTTGATCGGATCCGCCACCGCGACCAGCCCCGCGAGCGCGCCGTCGAGCGTGACGAAGAACACCGAGGCGCCCTCGCCCCGCAGCGATTCGGCTCGGGCGTCGAGCTCCGGGAGGAATGCGAAAGCGGTTCGTACAAACGCGGCCGATCCCACCGCGACGGAGCGTCCTTCGACGCGGCCTTGCACGCCCTGGCCGGTGACGGACGAGAACGATTCGGCGAACCCGGGCTCGAGACCGCGCCGCCGTGCCTCGGCCACGAGTGCTTCGGCCAGCGGGTGCTCGCTCGCGAGCTCCAATGTAGCGGCGATGCGCAGCACCTCGTCGGCGGCGAATCCGTTGGCCGTCTCGATGGCGCGAAATGCGGGCTTGCCGACCGTGAGGGTGCCGGTCTTGTCGATCACGAGCGTGTCCACGCCGCGCAGCCGCTCGATCGCCTCGGCGTCGCGGAACAGCACGCCGCTCGCCGCACCGCGGCCCATCGCGACCATGATCGACATCGGCGTGGCGAGCCCCAGCGCGCACGGACACGCGATGATCAGCACCGACACGGCGGCCACCACGGCATGCGCCCAGCGCGGCTCCGGCCCGACGGTGGCCCACGCCACAAAGCTCGCGACGGCGATCGCGAATACGACCAGCACGAACCACCCGGCCACCGCGTCGGCCATGCGCTGCATCGGGGCGCGCGAGCGCTGCGCCTCGGCCACGCTCTTCACGATGCGTGCCAGCACCGTCTCGCTTCCGACGCGCTCGGCCTGCATGACGAACGCCCCGGTGCCGTTCTGCGTGGCGCCGATCACCTTGGAGCCCTCGGCCTTCTCCACCGGCACGGGCTCGCCGGTCACCATCGACTCGTCCACGTTCGAGCGGCCCTCGACCACGATGCCGTCGACCGGGACCTTCTCGCCCGGGCGCACGCGCAGCTTGTCGCCGACGTGCACGTGCGAGAGCTCGATGTCCGCTTCGGTCCCGTCGCGGTTCAGGCGGCGTGCGGTCTTCGGCGCCAGGCCCAGCAGCTTCTTCAGCGCCTCGGCCGTGCGGCCGCGCGCGCCCAGCTCGAGGAGCTGGCCCATCAGCGTGAGCGACACGATGACCGCCGCCGCCTCGAAGTACACGGCCACCTGGCCGTGCTCCTTGAAGCTCTCCGGAAACACTCCGGGGGCGACCGTCGCGACGACGCTGTACGCATAGGCGGCAACCACGCCCAGGCCGATGAGCGTCCACATGTTCAGGTTCCAGGTGACCACCGAAGCGACGGCGCGCTCGAGGAAAGGCCACGCGCCCCAAAGCACCACGGGGGTCGTCAGCACGAGCTGCGTCCAGTTCGGCGACAACCCCGGCATGCCCGCGAACACCGGGCCGCCGAACATCGCGAGCATGAAGACGGCCGCGGAGAACGGCAGCGTCACGAGGAAGCGCCGGCGGAAGTCCACCAGCTCCGGATCTTCACCCGTGTCGAGCGAGGGCATCTCCGGCTCGAGGGCCATGCCGCACTTCGGGCACGTGCCGGGCCCCTGCTGGCGGATCTCCGGATGCATCGGGCACGTGTACGTGGCGGCGGCCTCCGCGGCCGTCGGCGGCGCGGCGGGCACGTCGTGCTTGTGGAGATACTTCGCCGGATCCGCGGAGAACTTCTCCACGCACTTCGGGCAGCAGAAGTAGTAGTCCGTGCCCTCGTGGAACACGTGGCGCTGCGGATTCGCGGCCACCTTCATGCCGCACACCGGATCGATGTGGGGCTTGTCGGGCGGCGGCGCGGCCGCGATCGGAATCGTCTTCATTGGGCGGAGGCCATCTTCCCTACATGCGGACCCGATGCCACTTCCTCAAGCGAGCAACCGCTACTTCACCTCGGGCGCGGGCGGCGTTCCGGGCGCGGGCACGGGCGCCGGCGCGGGAGCCAGCGTGGTCGAAGGAGCCAGGGTGGGCGAAGGAGTCCCGCCGGCCGGAGCCGGCACGGGAACGATCACGGGCGCGGGGGCCAGCGGCGTGGCCTGCGGCGGCTGGAACTCGGGCACGCCGAACTGCCACAGGAGGAAGGCGTAGACATCGGCGACTTCCTGCTCGCGCAGGCGCCGGCTGGTGCCCGGCCCGTGGCCGGCGTCGAAATCGACGCGCAGCAGCACGGGCTTGCCGTTCGGGTTCGCCGCCTGCAGGCGCGCGGCCATCTTGCCCGCATGCCACGGATCGATGCGCGCGTCGTTCATGCCGGCCGAGAACAGCACGGCGGGATAGGCGGTGCCATCCTTCACCTGGTGGTACGGCGAGATCTCCCGCAGCGCCTCGAAGCCCGCCTTGGTGGTGATGGTGCCGAACTCGGGAATGTCGGTGCGGCCCGCGGGCGAGACGTCGAAGCGCAGCATGTCCATCATCGGCACGCGCGGCACCACGGCCGCGAAGAGCTCCGGCCGGCGCACGAGCGCGCCGCCGACGGGAATGCCGCCCGCGCCCGAGCCCTCGATCGCGAGCTTGCGTGCGCTGGTGAATCCGTAGCGCGTGACGAATTCCGCCACGGCCACGAGGTCCTGCACCGTGTTGCGCTTGGCCGTGAGGCGCCCCGCGCGATGCCAGCCCTCGCCATACTCGCCGCCGCCGCGCACGTGCGCCACGGCAAGGACGCCGCCGCGCTCGAGCCACGCGAGGCGCGCCGGGTCGTACATCGGGATCACCTGCGTGCCGTAGCTGCCGTAGGCCGAGAGGATGAGCGGGTTCTCGCCGTTCAGCGTCGTGGTCTTCAGGTACACCAGCGTGACCGGGATCTTGGTGCCGTCGGCCGCCGTCGCGTACAGGCGCACCTCGTCCATCGCGTCGAAGTCGGCGACCGGCTTGGGCTGCAGCTTGGTGTCGAGAAGATCGCCGCTCTTCGCGTCGACGTGCACCACCGCGGGCGGCTCGATCCAGCCCTGCAGCTTCAGCAGGGCGCCGGGCTGGCGCGGGCTCGCGATGATCTGCGCGATGTGCGTGTCGAACGGCGTCTTCACGAACTCGGGCTTCTTCAGACCCAGGAAGCCGACGGGCAGCTTCTCGAGGCGGTCCACGCCGCCCACGTTGCTGCGGATGTAGAGCGCGTCCTGCGCCATCGCCATGCCCTGGATCACGGCATCGCCCTCGGGCACTGCCACCTTCGCCTTCGCGACCGAGCTCCCGGCGGAGGCGGGAATGCGCAGGACCTTGTGGTTATCCGCCTTGTGGTGCGAGAGCAGCAGCAGCTCGTCCTTCCACGGCTCGACGGCGATCACGTCGTCCTCGAAGCCGACGATCTTGCGCCAGCGCGGCGTTCCGGCCTCGAGCTCCTTCAGCTCCGTCGCGTGCACCGCGAGCTCACGGCGCGCGCCCTCTCGCACGACGGCATACGCGTAGTGCGAGTCGATCGGCACGATGATGCTGGGGAACGACACCTCGGGCACGTCGCGCGCGCCGCCCACACCGGGCGCGAAGACGATTTCATCGCGCGCAGCGTCGCGGCCGAGGAGGTGGCGATAGATGCGGATGTTCGCGTAGCGCTTGCTTCGCTCCGGGCCATCGGCGAGGCGCGCATAGAAGAACGAGCGGCCGTCGGGCGACCAGGCGAGGCGGCTGTTGAAGCGCGCGCGGTCGATGGTCACGGGAAGGTCCTTGCCCGTGGCCACGTCGAACACGCGCAGCACCGAGGCCTCCGTGCCCGACGTGGACGTGCCGAACGCGACGTGGCGGCCGTCCGGCGAAGGGACGAACCAGTCGATGGCGCCCTTTCGCGGACCGTCGGAGAAGCGGTCCGGATCGACGAGCTTCTTCTCGGCGCCCGCGAAGCCGTCGCGCATGAAGAGCGTGGGACCGGCGAGGCCGGGGGCGAGCTTGAGGTAGAACACGCGCGAGCCGCTCACCGCGACGGTGAGCACCGTGACCTGGAACTCCGAGAGGCTGCGGATGCGCTCCAGCAGCCGCTCGCGGCCCGGGATGCGGTCGAGTTGCGAGCGCGCGTAGTCCGCCTCGGCGCGGAAGAAGGCCTGCGTCTCCGGGCTTTCGAGATCCTCGATCCAGCGGTAGGAGTCCACGACATCGACGCCGTGAATCGTCTCGTGCACGTCGATCGCGCGCACCGGCGGATACGGCGAAGGCGGTGCAAGCGGTGCAGGCGATGCCAGCGGCGCGGGGGATGCAGGCGGTGCGGCGGGCTGCTGCGCCCCGGCGATGCCGGCGAGAACGACGAAGAAAAGCGGTGCGAGTCTGAGCATGGTCACGAGGTGGGCGCGTTGAACTGCAGCGCGGCCAGGCGCGCGTAGAGGCCATTCTCCGCCACCAGCGAGGCATGCGTGCCGGTGGCGATGACGTGGCCGTGGTCCATCACCACGATGCGGTCGGCGGACTGCACCGTCGCGAGGCGGTGGGCGATGATCAGGGTGGTGCGGTTCTGCATCAGGCGCTCGAGGGCGAGCTGCACGCTCTTCTCGCTCTCCGCATCGAGGGCGCTCGTGGCTTCGTCCAGCAGCAGGACGGCGCGGTCGGCGAGGATGGCGCGCGCGATCGCGACCCGCTGGCGCTGGCCGCCGGAGAGCTTGACGCCTCGCTCGCCGAGATCGGTCTCCAGCCCCTGGGGCAGGCGCTGGGAGAACTCGAGCGCATACGCCGCCTCGAGCGCGGAGCGCACTTGCTCATCCGTGGCTTCGGGACGGCCATAGCGCACGTTCTCCCTCACGTTCGCGGCGAAGATCACCGGCTCCTGGGAAACGATCGCGATGCGGCGGCGGAGCTCCCGCGGATCGGCATCGCGGGCATCCACGCCATCCAGCGTGACGCGGCCCGTCGACGGATCGTAGAAGCGCAGCAGGAGCTGGAAGACCGTGGTCTTGCCCGCGCCCGAGGGACCGACCAGCGCCACGACCTCGCCCGGCTCGACGGTGAGCGTGAGGTTGTCCAGCGCCGCGACCGTGGGCCGCGACGGATAGTGGAAGGTGACGCCCTCGAAGGCGACGCGGCCGTGCGGCGGCTCGGGCAGCACGACGGGATTCGCAGGCGCCTTGATGTCGGATTGCGTGGCGAGGAGCTCCAGCAACCGTTCCGATGCGCCTGCCGCCCGCTGGATTTCGCCGTACACCTCCGCAACAACGAACATCCCGTTGGCTGCGATGACCGCATAGAAAATAAAGGCCGTAAGCTCGCCGGCCGTGAGGCGCGCCGCGAAGACGTCGTGGGCGCCGACCCACAGCAGAATGCCCACGGCGCCGAACGCCAGCACGATGACCGTGGCGATGAGCAGCGCGAGATAGCCCGCGCGCGTGGCCGTGGCCTCGAACACCGCTTCGACGCGCTCGCCGAACGTGTGCGCCTCGGGCACCTCGTGGGCGTAGGCCTGGACGGTGCGGATCTCGTGGATGGTCTCGTCCACGTGGCTGGTCACGTCGGCCACGCGGTCCTGCACCGCGCGCGAGAGGTGCCGCACGCGGAAGCCCAGCAAGCCGATGGGCAGCAGCACGACCGGTGTCGACGCGAGCGCGATCAGGGCGAGCTTCGGGCTCGTCACCACGAGCATCACGGCACAGCCCATCATCGTGACCGCCATGCGCATCGCGTAGAGGAACGTGCCGCCCATCACCGCCTCGACGAGTGTCACGTCGTTGGTGACGCGTGAAGCGACTTCGCCGGTGCGCGTTTCCTCGTAGAAGCGCGGCGAGAGGTTCACGAGGTGCTCGTAGATCTTGCGGCGCAGATCCGCGGTGAAGCGCGCGCCGATCCAGTAGACGTTGTAGACGCGCACCCAGGTGACGGCGCCCAGCACCGCGACCATGATGCCGAGCGCGGTGAGCGTCGTGTCGAGCACGGCTTCGTTGGCGCTCGCGAAGCCGGCGTCGATGACGCGCTTCAGGCTTTCGCCGATCACGAGCACCATCGCGGCCGAGACGAGGATGGCCACGATGGCCACCGCCATGCGCCGCTTGTACGGCGCGAGGAGCCTGAAGAGCGGGAGGAGGCGGCGGGCGCCGCCCTTGGCCTTAACCGCCGCGCCGGATGCTGGGCTTGGCAACGGTGCCGCTGACGGTGAACGAGCCGCGATCCTGCGCCACCTGGGAGCGGATCTCGAGGAGGAGGCGTCCCGACAGCGCGCTGTTCTGGCCGATGTCCATCGCGCCGCTGCCGCGCAGGACTCCGCCCTGGAGCACGATGTTGCGGAACGACGTGCGGTTGTCGCCGCTCGCCACCTCGCCCGTCAGCTCCGCGAACTTGGTCACGCCCGCGCGCTGGCCCGCCGCGTCGGACTGCATCACGGCCACCAGGTCGACGTTGCTGACCGAGCCTTCGGCGAGCCGGAACTTGCCTTGCGCGCGCGGCGCGGAGAGCAGCGTCGCGAGCTCGCCCGATTCGGCCGACACGGTGAAGTTGCCGTCGAGCTTCCCGGTGACGGTGACGTCCTTGGTGATCGGCTTCATCAGCTCGCCGGCCCGGATCTTCGCCACGGAGAGGTCGCTCTCCAGGCGCACGCCCGATCCCCACGTGACCTTGAGCGTGCCGTTCACCTTGCCTTCCATGGAGTCCGCCTCGAACTCGGGGACGATCAGCTCGGATCCCGTGATCTGGCCCTTCAGCTTCACCTCGGAGACGGGGATCGCGGCGCCCAGCGGCAGCTCCCACGAGCGCGCGTAGAAGTCGACGTCCATCACGCCCTTGCCGGCGGGCTTGAAAGTCGCGGTCCACTTGCCGCCGCCCTCGCGCAGCGTCGCGTCGCGCAGGGCGCCGTCACGCGTGAAGCGCATATCCGCGCCGAAGGGCTCGAGGGCCGGCTTCACGTCGAGCTTGAGGCCGCGGATCTTGATCGATTCGATTTCGGCCGCGGCCTGCTTGCCCTCGACCTTCGACCATTCCGCCACGCGCTTCACCGCATCCGCGGAGAGCGAGACGTTGTCCAGCTCCAGCGAGCTGATGCGGATCTGGTCGCTGAAGAAGCCACCCACGTCGAGGTAGATGCGGCCGCTCTGCGCCTTCGCGTCCAGCAGCTTGCCGACGGTGAGTCCTTCGAACTTGAGGTGCGGCGTCGGCACGAGCCAGAACTTGACCGCCGAGATGCGCACGTCGTCGTGCAGCCAGCCCGACATCGCCTTCTCGATCTTGGTGGCGAAGCTGCGCAGCGGGATCACGTGCAGCAGGCCCACGGCGATCACGAGCGATGCCACGAGTGCCACGAAGATGTTCTTGATGAGCCCCTTGCGCTTGCGGGGGCGGCGGCGCTTGGCGGCCGGGGCGTCGGACTCGACGGAATCGGGCTCGACCTTGGTGCGCAGGATGTCGGCGATCTCGCGGGCCTTGCGGGCCTGGTCGGCTCGCATCTTGTCGTCTTCGTCCTGCTCCGCCTTCGCCTTGGCATCCATGTACGCGCGAGCCTGGGCCTTGCCCTCGAGCTCGGCGCGCTTGGTCATGTCGCCTTCGATCTCGGCCTGGACCTTGTTGCGCGTATCGACCTCGATCGTCTCGCGGGCGCGCGACTCGATCTTGGCGCGCATCTCGGCGTGCTCGCGGCCCTTCTTCTCGGCCTCGATCTTGAGGGCGAGCTCCTTCTCGCGGCGCTCGCTCTCCTCCGCCTCGACCATGGCCTTGGCTTCGGCCTCGATCTTGGCGCGGCGGTCGCCTTCGGCCCGCTTGCCGGCTTCGTCCTTCTCGCGCTCGGCGGCTTCCGCGGCGCGGCGCAGGCCATCGGCCTCCATCGCGGCCAAGCGCTTCAGGTGCTCGGCCTTGCGTTCGGCTTCCTCTTTCTCCACCGCGGCCTGGCGGCTGATCTCCTCGGCGCGGCGCTCGGCCTCGTCCTTGGCGATGGCCGCGGCACGGCGCGTGGCCTCGGCGGCCTCGCCGGCCTTGCGGGCGGCCGCGGCATCGGCCGCATGCTTGTCGGCTTCGGCGCGCAGCTTCGCCTCGTTGGCGGCGGCTTCGCGGGTGACTTTTTCCGTGGCTTCGCGCGCGACCTTCTCGGCGGCCTTCAGGCTCGCGCGCTCCTCGACCAGGCGCTCCTCGAGCTCGGCCTGCGCGGCGAGCTTCGCCTCCGCCATGATCTGGGCGGTCATTTCGGCGCGGGCCTTCTCCTCGATCTCGTTGCGGAGGAGCTGTTCCATCTCCGCACGGATGCGCACTTCGATCTCTTCCTTGAGGCGCGCCTTCAGCTCCTTCTCGGCGGCACCGGCTTCGACGGCCTGCTTCTTGGCCGCGGCTTCCGCGTCGGCGCGGGCGCGGGCGAGCGCTTGCGCCTCGGCCTCCGCCTTCTGCCTCGCTTCCGCGAGCGCCTTCGCCTCGGCCTCCGCCTTGGCGCGCATCTCGGCCAGGCGGCGGCTCTCTTCGTCCTGCTTCACCTTCTGGGCGGCGGATTCGGCCGCGGCCCTCGCGGCGACTTCCTTGGCCTTGCGCTCTTCCTCGGCCTGGCGCGCGTGGAGCTCTTCCTGGCGCTTCTCTTCGTCGCGAGCCTTCTGCTCCAGTTCGGCGCGCGCGCGTGCGTTGGCCTCGGCTTCGGCGCGGGCACGCAGCTCGGCGAGGCGCTTGGCCTCCTCCGCTTCCTTGATCTTGCGTTCGGCGGCGTCCTTCGCCTGCTGCGCGGCGAGCGCGGCGGCCTTCGCCACTTCCTGGCGCTGCTGCTCGGCGAGCGCGGCCTGGCGCACGGCTTCCTCGCGCTGCTTGGCCTCGACCTCGGCCTTGGCGCGCTCGGCGGCTTCCTTGGCCTTGCGCGCCTGCTCCATGGCGCGCTGCTCGGCTTCGGCCTTCGCCTTCGCTTCGGCTTCGAGGCGGGCCCGCGTCTCGGCTTCCTGCTTGGCCTTGGCGCGCGCGGCGTCCTGCGCCTGCGACATCTGCTTCTTGGTGTTGTCCCGCGCGTCCTGCTGGCGGGCGAGCTCGCTGATGTCGTTGGCCGCGGCCGCGATCACGCGCTGCGTCTGGCCGGGGAGCTTGCCCGGGGCGGTGAAGTCGAAATCGTCCTCGCCGGCGAACGGGTCCGCTTCTTCCTTGCGGGTCTCGAAGACGCGCGCGAAGCCGTCCTTCTGCAGCGTGGTGAGGGCCTTCTCGAGGACGGGCTTGTCGAGGTCGGCCTTCTCCATGATCTGGCTGAAGTTCGACTTGCCGTCGATCAGCTTCAGGACCTTCATGAGGTCCTTGGAAAGGGACGCGGACTTCTGGTTGACCTGCGTAATGCCCTTCGCGGTCTTCGTGAAAACCGTATTTCGATCCATCCGGATTCCCCGCGGGGTTCTTGTCTCGGTCCCTACCGTGAACCTCCGAATAATGGCATGAATTCAGGCCCTTGGAAAATGTACCTGAAGACCTTTCGCATCCCTGTCGTCCACGAGGGCTCCTGAAGCGTTATAAGGCAAGCTGACAAGGAGAATCCATGCGTAGCGCCGTCGTCTCCCTCTTCCTCGCCGCCGCCCTCGCGGCGCCTGCCCTCCCCGCCTCGGCCCAGGACGCCGAGCCGCCCTCGCGCGTGGGCCGCGTTTCCCTCATCAACGGCACCGTGGCCCTCTATTCGGACCCGGAGCACGGCTGGGAAAAGGCCCTCGTGAATTCCCCGCTCACGTCCGAGAACTCGCTGTGGACCGAGCCGCGCGGCCGCGTGGAAGTGCGCATCGGCTCCACCACGCTGCGGCTGGACGAAACCACGCAGCTCGACGTACGCCGCCTGGGCGAGGAGGAGCTGCGAGCCCACGTCGTGCGCGGCAGCCTCGCCGTCCGCATCCGCCATCTCGAGCGCGGCGAACGCTACCTCGTCACCACGCCCAACGCGCAGTTCGAGCTCGCCGCCGTCGGCCGCTATCGCATCGATGCCGACGAAGACCGCGCCGAGTCGCGCATCACCGTCTTCCAGGGCCGGGCCGAAGTGGAAGCCACGCGCCGGGCGAGCGCCGGCGCGGGCGAATCGATCCTCGTGGCCGACGACGGCTCGCGCTTCGAGTTCGAGCGCACCGCCGCCACGCCGTTCGACGACTGGGCCCTCGCGCGCGACGACAGCCTGGACCGCTCCACCGCCGAGACCACGCGCTACGTCTCGCCCAACATGACCGGCTACGAGGATCTCGGCACCTACGGCTCGTGGTCGCAAGAGCCCGAGTACGGCGCCATCTGGTATCCGTCGCGCGTGGAGGTGGACTACGTCCCGTACCGCGATGGCCGCTGGGTCTACGCTCGCCCCTGGGGCTGGACGTGGGTCGACAACGCTCCGTGGGGCTACGCGCCGTTCCACTACGGACGCTGGGTCTACACGGGCAACCGCTGGGGCTGGTGCCCGGGCCGCTATGTCGCGCGTCCCGTGTGGGCGCCCGCGCTGGTGGGCTGGGTCGGATCGTCCGGCGGCTTCAGCGTCGCCGTCACCAGCGGCCGCGCGCCCGCGATGGGCTGGTATCCGCTCTCGCCGTACGACCGCTATCGCCCCTGGTACACGAACAACGCGACGTACATCAACAACGTGAACGTGATCGTGAACCGCCCGCCGCGCGGCCGCGACGACAACCACTATCGCGACCGCAACCGCGAGCGCGGCTCCACCGTCGTGCTGCGCGAGGACTTCGTGCAGCAGCGCCCGGTCACGCAAGGCATGACGCGCGTCTCCGGCGAAGCGGTGCGCGAGGCAACGCGCGCGCCCGTCGCCGCGAATCCGGTCTCGGTGCTTCCGCCGCGCACTGCGGTGCAACGTCCCGCCAACGTCCCCATCCAGGGCGGCACGTCGGTCGGTGGCCAGGTCGTCGGCGCACCGCCGGTGCCATCGGGTCAGCCGCCTCGCGGCCAACCGCCCGCTCAAGCCGCGCAACCGCCGCGCGGCCAGTCGATCGGCGGCGCTCCGGTCGGCAGCACCAAGCCGGCCTACATCTCGCCCGCGCCCCCCGCACCGGCGCCCGTTCCGCCGTCGCGAGTCGGTGGCGAGCCCGTGCGTGCGCAACCGCCGCAGCAACTGCAGCCTCCGCAACAACTGCAGCCCGCGCAGCAGGCGCAGCCCGTGCAGCCGCAACCGGTGCAACCGCAGCCCGCTCGTCCGCGTCCTGAACAGCAGCCTGCACTCCGCGCGCGTCCGGCGCCGGTGCAGCCGGTGGAAGTGCACGAGGCTCCGCGTCCTGTGCCTCAGCAGGCGCCGCAACAGGCTCAGCCGCCGCAACAGCTCCAGCCGCGCGGTGCTCCTCAGGTCGCTCCGGTCGCGAAGCCGGCTCCTGCCGAGAAGCCGCAGCCTGTTGAAAAGCCGGCGGCGGATGACAAACCTCCGCCCCAGGAAAAGCCGGGGCGTAGTAGTGGTGGGCGGGAGAAGTAGGGCGACCACCGAAGCGCGCGGGTCCGACAGGGTATTGGTAGGTCCTTTTTTGTCGGCGCCGGGACATGGCGGATCGTGGACTACTCGGGATACGGCATTGCGTTGACGTCACTTACGACGGTTGAAGGCGTGGCATTGAGGATTGCTGCATTCGGCCTCGCTCCGACGCGAACGGTACATTCCGCCAGCCCCGTCGCCGAAAAAAAGGACCTACGCAATACCCCGTCGTCCCATGCAGCGGGCTCGTTGCCCGCATCTCGGCGCGCACACCACAATCACGCCGATCAGCACTTCCTCGCATCGAAGAGAGGTGGTGATCGTCGCCGTCGTTCCCTCACATGACGAGGCGGTCATCCCTGGCACGGACAAGCAGAGCCTCGGCGCAAAGAGGAGGACAGGGGGGGCGCGTAGGACTTTTTTCTCGATGGAGGACCGGGGGAATGAACCGTTCGAGTCGAAGTGCGGCCGAATGCAGCGACGATCAATGCCTCGGTTTCAGCCGTCGTAAGTGACGTCAACGCATCGAAGCGTCCCGAAGTTCACGATCCCCCGAGTCCGGAATCGACGAAAAAAGGCCTACCGCCCCCCTGGCCTCGCTTTAACTCCCGCGAGCAGGCGTCGTCCGCGGCCCGGGAAGATCCCGTCCACCTTGGTGGAGAACGACGGAAATGACCCGCCCCTTGGCGTCGCGCCGGAAGGTGAGCTGTGCGTCGACGAGCTTGAGGAAGAACCGGTCCTGCGCCTCCGCGAACATGGGCAGCGCCGACTGCCCCGTCGCCTGCACCAGCAAGCGCGAGCCCTCGCGGAAGATGCGCAACGCGAACTCCGGCGTGAGCTGATAGGTGCCGACGTACTCGTCGAGGACCTTGTCGTCGAGGGTGATCTCTTCGCGCTTCAGCTTGAGGGGCATCGACGCGTCCACGAGATAGAAGGCGAGATCCTCGAAGCTGACGACGCTGTCCGTGAGCACCACCGCACCCGTGCCGTTGTCGGGGTTCACGACGACCATCGAGCGCATGCCGCCCGTCTGCCCGTTGTGGAAGATGAGGCGGCCGACTCCGCGCCGGCGCATGCCCCAGGCGAAGAGCGTGGACGTGCCTTCCGAATTGTCGATCAGCGGCACCAGCGAGGCATCGAACGTCTTGCCGAGCCCCAGCGTCCTGCGGCCGACCGCCGCGTCCGCGAACCGCATCATGTCGACCAGCGACGAGCGGATGCCGCCTGCGCCCGCGAGCGCGGGATCGATGTCCCACATGGGAACCGGCGTGTACCCCGCCGCATGCCCCTGCACGAATCGTTTCTCGACCTCGGCGGGAAGGACGACGCCCGTGCTCGTCATCTCCAGCACCTTGAAGATGCGCTCGGCGAGGAGCTCGTCGAAGCGCTTGCCCCCGGCGCGGCCGAGGAGGTCCGACAGCAGCATGAAGCCGAAATTGGAATACTCCTGCCGCGTGCCGATGTCGGCGGTGAGCTCGGTCTGGGCAAGACCCTCGTAGAGCGCCTTCGAGTCGAAGCCCTTGTACGGGTTCGAGAGGTTCGTCGGCTTGAAGTTGGGGGGAACGCGCGGGAGCGAGGAGCGATGGCTGACGAGATCCCCCAGCGTGATCTCGCGGCCGCCGCGGGTGGGCAGCTTGCTGCCGGCCGGCGCGTATTTCGAGATCGGGTCGGTGAGCTTCACCTCGCCGCGCTCGATCATGTTGGCGAGCAGCACGCCCGTCATCACCTTGGAGAAGGATCCGATCTCGAAGATGGAATCCGGGTCGATGGTGAGCTTGCCCGCGGAGTTGGTGCACGCGATGGCGGTCCGCGCGGCCGGCCCGACGATGCCGACCGCCACGCACGCCGGCTGGTCCTCGGCCGCCAGGCGCGCCACGACGGTCTGGGAAAGCCGTTCGTTGGGCGAGGCCATCGGGTTCTTCGGCGGCTCCTGGGCTGCGCAGGGCAACACGCAAGCCAGGACGGCAATGCAGGCAACAATTCTCAAGGCTTGGTCACCGTCGTTTCGGGTTCACCATTATACGGACGGGGTTCCGGACGCACCCTTCGTTCCCCACGTGACAAACCGTAACAATCGGCAAGCCCCGGCGCATTGAGGGTATGGGGGTCGGGCATCACACTTCGCGCATCGCTTCCGGGAACGCCCGGAGGGAAGTGAATGAATCCCAAGGAGAGTCACATGAATACCCGAATCCTGCTTGCCGCCGCCGCGCTGGCCCTCGGCCCGCTGCCGGCCGCCGCCAACTGCACGTGGGAGTGGCTGTGCAACGGCGATGGCAACTGCAAGCTGATGCCGGTTTGCGACAGCGTCTACGAAGTGCCGCCGACGCCTCCGGCCAACACCCAGCCGCCGGCCATGCCGCCCCTGTCGATGCGCCCGTACCGAATCAACACGCAGATGGGCACGCTCGCCTGCGAGCACATCATGCGGCAGGGCAAGAGCGGCCGGTGGTACTGGAACGAAGCCTGCTTCTGCGTCGACCCGCGCAAGGCGAAGGATCCCTCGGCGCCGTTCGCGAACATCGTCCGCTGCGAAGACCCGTACAAGTAGCTACTTGATCCGACGCCCCGTGAAGTCTTCCTCGATCACGTCCTTGAAGTAGCTGGCCGGCGTGGGCGAGCTCATCAGCCGACGGTAGATCTCCACCCCCACGTTCGCGTACTCGAACATGCCGGTGGAGGTCTCGATCACCATCTTGCGGTTGCGCTCGTCGTAGCCGGCCGCCTTGAGGCCGCTGCCGTTCAGGCGCTTCATTTCCACGGTCAGCCTCCCGCGCCGGGCATCTCGGCGGCGGGCTCGACCTTCACCGCCTCGATCTGCACGCTGATCCGCACGTCATCCGAAAGGAATGCCGAGTAGGCATTCATCCCGAACTCGGAGCGGCTGATGACGGTGTTCACGTCGGCCCCGCACGTCGTGCGCACGAAGAACGGGAGCTTGGTGCACCCGAAGCTGTCGATCACGAGCGTGACCGGCTTCGTGACCCCCAGCAGCGTGAGGTCGCCCCGGGCCGATTTCGGACGGTCGCCGTCGAACTCCACCGAGCTCGACTTGAAGTACATCTTCGGGTGCTTCTCGACGCTGAAGAAATCCTCGCCGCGAAGGACGTTGTCGATCTTGGGGCTGCCGGTGCTCACCGACGTGGTCTCGATCGCGATGTCGATGGAGCCCTTCTTCGCGGCGCGGTCGATGATGATCTTCCCGGTGGTGTTGTCGAAGCGCCCGCGCTGCGTGGAGATGCCGAGGTGGCGCACGGCGAACCCGGGATAGGTGTGCGCCGGATCGACGTTGAACTCCTCGGGCGCCGCGAGCGCGCCGGCCGCGGACCACGCGGCGAGAGCGGCCGCGAGCCGGGGCGCCGCCTTCATGGCGCCGGCAGCGAGGCCACCAGGCGCTGCAGCTCTTCGCGATGGCCGCGGTCGTGGTCCACGACCATGGAGGCGAGGTCCGCGACCGAGATCAGCCGCCCGCCGAAGCGGGCCGTGCGCTGCAACTGCGGCGGATCGAGCGCCGCCAGGCCCGCGACGAGCGCGGCGCGGCAACGCGCGAAATCGCACGCGGCCGCATGCGCATCCTGCGCCTGGTAATTCCTCATGCGCGCGATCTCGCCGCCCTCGAAGCCCGGGAGCTCGGGCGTGTCCTCGATCAGCATGCGATGCAGGCGATGGAGATAGCCCTCACGCTCGAGGTCGCGCAGGTGGCAGGCCTGCTCCACCAGCGAGAACTCGCCCCCCGCCTCCGTACGGATGCGCAGCGCCTCGGCCGTGCGGCCGGCGAGCGCCTTCTCGAGGAACGGTGGCATCCCGGCGAGGCGCTCGAGCGCCTCGGCCAGCGAAACGACAGGAAACTCGGCAGTGCCCATGGATCGATTGGAGTCGGGAGTGGGAACGGACGTTCCATTCTATCCGCGGCGTTCTTCCCTAGCCGCCGGCCTTGTCGCCCCACAACGACTTGAGGCGCGCGTCGCGTCCGCATCCGGAGCGGTAGAACTTGTAGCGCGTCGGATTCTTCGAGTAGTAGTCCTGGTGGTACTCCTCGGCCGGATAGAACGTGCCCGCCATCTCGATCGGCGTCACGATGGGCTCCTTGAACGGTTTCGATTTCTCGATCGCCGCCTTCGAAGCCTCGGCCGCTTTGCGCTGCGCCTCCGAGCCGTAGAAGATCACCGTGCGGTACTGCGTGCCGGCGTCGCAGAACTGGCGGTCCTTCACCGTGGGATCGACGTTCACCCAGAACACCTCGAGCAGCTTCTCGTAGCTCACCTTGGACGGGTCGTAGGTCACCTGCACCACTTCGACATGGCCGGTGCTGCCCGAGGAGACCTGCTCGTACGTCGGATTCGTGACCTTGCCGCCCATGTAGCCGGAGATCGTGGAGATCACGCCGGGGAGCTTGTCGTAGGGCGGCTCCATGCACCAGAAGCAGCCGCCGCCGAAGGTGGCCTTCTCGGTCTTGGCCTGCGCGAACGCCGCGGGTGCTACGGCCACGAGCAGGGAAACGGCGAGGGATGCGAGCACGCGGTTCATTCGGTTCTCCGGGGGATGATGAGTGTCGGTCGTTCGACCGCGTGGGAACTTACGGATTCCCGGCGCGAACGGATGCCGTGCCGAGCTGGCGATCGTGCAGGCGCGAGAGCAGGAGCTGCGCGAGCATCGCGCCGAGGAAGGCGCAGAACATGTCCCATTGCGTGTCCCAGACATCGCCTTGCGAGCCGAGGAACGCATCGGCGCCCTGCCCCAGCGCCACGGCGGCCCACCACTCGACGAACTCGTAGCACGCGCTGATCGAGAGGCAGATGCTGGTCACGATGAAGAAGAGCCAGCCGCCGGGACGCACGACGCCGCGGCGAATCAGGATCTCGCGCGCGACCAGCGCGGGCACGAAGCCCTGCGCGAGATGGCCGATGCGGTCGTAGTAGTTGCGGGCAAGGCCGTATTCGTCACGCAGCCAGTTGAAGGCCGGCACCTCGGCGTAGGTGTACTTGCCGCCGACGCAGAGGATCGCGGCGTGAACCGCGATGGCCGTGAGCACGAGTGGCGTGAAGCGCCAGCGCGGATAGGCGACGGCGATGCAGAGGGCCGCGGCGTAGATCGGGGCCGTCTCGAGGATCCACGTGGTCCGGTCGGAGGGGCCGAAGGCCGACCACCCGAGGATGGCGATCGTGACGGCGAGCAGGGCGAGGTGCAACGCCGGCGAAGCTGTTCTTGTTGTCATCCCCCATTGTCCCAGAGCCACGCCGCGCCGCGAACCCCGCTCGAGTCGCCATGCACCGGGGGCAGCAGGCGCGTGCGCACGTCGTCGGAAAAGATGTAGCGGCCCCAGATCGCGGGGACGTTCTCGTAGAGACGGTCCAGCGACGAGAGCCCGCCGCCCAGCACGATCACGTGCGGATCGAGGAGGTTGATGGCGCCGCCGAGCGCGCGGGCGAGCCGCTCCTCGTAGCGCTGCAGCGTCGCTTCGCACGCCGCGTCGCCCTGCGCCGCGCGCTCCGCAATGGATTTCGTGTCGAAGCTCTCGCCCGTGGCGCGCGCATGGTCCGCCGCGAGCGACGGCCCGGAGAGATACGCCTCGATGCACCCGGCACGGCCGCAATAGCAGCGCGGCAACGGCAGGTCGCCCGGGGTCGGCAGCGGCATCGGGTTGTGGCCCCATTCGCCCGCGATCGCGTTGGCGCCCGTGAGCACGTGCCGGTTCACGACCACGCCGCCGCCCACGCCCGTGCCGAGGATCACGCCGAACACGATCGAGGCGCCGCGCCCCGCACCGTCCACCGCTTCGGAGAGCGCGAAGCAGTTCGCATCGTTGGCGATGCGGATCTCGCGGCCGAGCTCGCGCTCGAGGTCTTCCTTGAGGGGGCGATCGTTCAGGCGCGTGGAGTTGGAGTTCTTCACGCGGCCGGTCACGAGCGAGAGCGCACCGGGGGCGGCGATTCCCACGGAGCCCTCACCCATCTCACGTTCTGCGCCCTTCACGAGCGCCACCAAGGCTGCGACGGTATCGTCGTAACTCGAAGCCGGAGTCGGGACACGATGGCGATAGACGATGCCACCCGCAGGATCGAGCGCGACGATCTCCGTCTTGGTACCACCCAGGTCGATCCCGAACCGCCAATGAATGGGGTCAGACTCCATTTACCCTGGCTCCTGTCGAATGAATGGGGTCAGACTCCATTTACCTTGTCGTCCATCGTTCGTGCGGGACCGTTATCCTGCCATGGCTCGACTCCCACGCTTGTACGTCCCCGGCGTTCCCAATCACGTCATTGTCCGCGGCAACAATCGCCAGGCGATATTCGGGTCGGAAGGTGATCGCATTTTCTTCCATCGATGCCTGGCCGAGAGGGCGCCTGTTCATGGCGTCTCGATCCACGCCTACGTGATGATGACGAATCACGTCCACCTGCTCGCCACCGGATCGGGCTCCATGTCGATCTCGCGGCTCATGCAGTCCATCGGGCGACGGTATGTGGGCTACTACAACCACCAGCACGATCGCACCGGCACGCTATGGGAAGGCCGGCACAAGTCGATTCCCGTTGAAACCGACCGGCACCTGGTCGACTGCCAGCGCTATATCGAGCTGAACCCCGTTCGCGCGGGGATCGTGAAGCATCCTGCCGACTATCCGTGGTCCAGCCACCGGCATTTCGCCTTCGACAAGCCAGATACCCTCGTGACGCCTCACGAGCTCATCGTGACGCTCGGGTACAAGGGAGAGCGGACGCTGGCATACCGCAGCCTCTTTGAAGAAGACCTCGACGCCGAGACGCTGCAGAAGATCCGCAGTTCCGTCCAAAAAGGCTGGGCTCTGGGCAGCGACGCCTTCTGCAAACAGTTGGAGTCGCTCGGAGGCCGCCGCGCCCAGCCGCGTCGCCGTGGTCCCAAACCTGTTCAGCCGGCACTCGACCTGGACGATCCGAATGGAGTCTGACCCCATTCATCGGGGCTGAATCGATGCAAATGGAGTCTGACCCCATTCATTTTGGGGTGTGGCCCAAGTACGCGCGCTCGAGCGCTTTGTCGGCGGCGAGGTCGGAGGCCGCACCGGCGGCGACGATGCGGCCGTCCTCGATGACGTAGGCGCGGTCCGCGAGGGAAAGTGCAAGTCCCGCCATCTGGTCGACGAGCAGCAGGGTCATGCGCTCGGCACGCAGGCGGTCGAGGGCGGCGAAGAGGTCGGCGATCACCTTGGGCGCCAAGCCCAGCGAAGGCTCGTCGAGCAGCAGCACCACCGGCTTGCCCATCAGCGCGCGCGCGACCGCGAGCATCTGCTGCTCGCCGCCGGAGAGCAGGCCCGCGCGCTGGCCGATCCGCTCGCGCAGGCGCGGGAAGCGCTCCAGCATCGCCTCCACGTCGGCGTCGATGGCCACGCGGCGCAGAAAGCCGCCGAGGCGCAGGTTGTCGCGCACCGTGAGCTCGGGGAACACCTGGCGGCCCTCGGGCACCAGCACCAGCCCGCGCGCGACCATCCGATGCGCGGGCTGCGAGGCGGTCTCCTCACCCGCGAGCGCAATGCCGCCGCGAACCGGGCGCTGGAGCCCGGCGATCGCGCGCATCAGCGTGGACTTGCCCGCGCCGTTCGCTCCGAGCACGGCGACCATCTCGCCGGCATTGAGGCGCAGGTCGATGCCCTTCAGCACGTCGCCCGCGCCATAGCCTGTCGCCAGCTTGCCCACCTCGAGCAAGGGGACGCCGGTGGAAGCCTCGCGGGCGGAAGCCGCTGTCGCATCCAACCCCTCGCCGAGATAAGCGCGGCGGACATTTTCGTCCGACTGCACCTGCGCCGGCGAACCGCTCGCGATAACGCGACCCGACTCGAGCACCGTCACCACATCCGAGCAGCCCATCACGAGTGCCATGTCGTGCTCGACCAACACGACGCCGATGCCCTGCTCCGCGATCTTCCGCAGCAACGCCGCGAGCTTCGCCTTGTCTTCGCGGGCCAGGCCGGCCGCGGGCTCGTCGAGCAGGATCACGTCGGGATCCGCAGCGAGAGCGCGGGCGATCTCCACCAGGCGCCGGTCGACGTGCGGAAGCGAGGCGGCGGGCGCGCCCGCGTCGCCCCCATAGCCAGCGAATGCAAGTAGCACGGGCGCCGGCTCGCGCGCGCGCTCGATCGCCTTCGAGCCCAGCAGCGCCCCGAGCTTGCCCCGCAGGCGAGCGAGCGCAAGGTTCGACGCGACGTCGAGCGAGCCGAAGAGCTGCGAGGTCTGGTACGTGCGCGCCACGCCAGAGCGCGCGATGCGATGCGCGTACCCCGCAGGGAGCGCCGAGCCTCCCAGGCGCATCGTCCCTTCCTGCGGCGCATAGAAACCCGAGAGCAGGTTCAACGCGGTGGTCTTCCCTGCACCGTTGGGCCCGATCAGCGCGTGTACGGTGCCGGGCTTCGCCTCGAAGCGAAAGCCCTCGAGCGCCGTCACGCCGCCAAAGCGGATCGCGAGACCCTCGGCGGCCAGCGTCGCGCGCGAGCGAGGCGCGAGCGGCAGCGTTCCCTCACCGTCGACGCCCGACGTACTCTTCCTGCGACGCGCCGCGATCCACCCCTCGAGCGTGCCCATCACGCCCCGCGGCGCGACCCACAGCACCACGAGCAGCAGGCCCCCGAAGAAGAGCAGGCGGTATTCCGCGAGGCCCGAGAGCATCTCCGGCATCAGGATCACCAGCACCGCCCCCAGCACGGGTCCGAACGAATTTCCCGCGCCGCCGATCAGCACCACGAGCACGAAGAGGATCGATTGCGAGAACGCGAAGGTCGAGGGCGTCACGAAGCCCGACAGCGGCGCGAAAAGCCCGCCCGCGAATCCCGCCAGCGCGGCGGACAGCACGAACGACACCGTCTTCACCCGGACCGGATCGATGCCGACGGATTCCGCGGCGGTCTCGCTGTCTCGCACCGCACGCATCGCGTGGCCCCACGTGCCGCGCGCAAGACGCCAATAGCCATGCAGCGCGACTGCGACGGCCACGATCGCGAGGATCGCCACGCCGCGCTCGCCCGACGGCAAGCCCGGAACCGAAAGCGAAGGCACGCCCATGATCCCGTTCTGCCCGCCGGTGAGCGCTCTCCATTCGACCGCGCCGTTCTCGACGATGAAGCCGAACGCGATCGTCACCATCGCGAGATACGGTCCGCTCGCGCGCAGGGCCGGCACCGCGAGCGCCCATCCCGCGAGCGCAGCCACGAGCGGCGCGGCGGGCAACGCGACCCAGGGCGAGACCTTGAGGCTCGTCGAAATGATCGCCACCGCATAGGCGCCGAGCGCGTAGAAACCGACATGCCCGAACGAGATCTGTCCCGAAAGCCCGATCAGCACGTTGAGCCCGATGCCGGCGATCGCGGTGAGCGCGACCGTGGCGATCACGAACACCCAGTACCCGTTCACGAAGGCCGCCAGCGCGATCGAGGCGGCGAAGAAGGCGGCGATCGCGGCGAAGGCGGCGGGGTGCGCGCCCCTCATACCTTCTTCACGCCGGCCCGCCCGAAGAGGCCGTGCGGCTTCCACGCCAGCACGCCGATCACCAGCGCGAAGGTGAGGATCTGCGTGTATCCCGAGCCGAGCGTCGCCGTGATGAGCGACTCGGCCACGCCGAAGAGCACCCCGGCGGCCATCACGCCCCAGGCGCTGCCGATTCCGCCGAGGATCGCGACCGCGAACGCCTTCAGCCCGAAGAGCGTGCCCATGTCCGCGTTCACGTTGAAGAGCGGCGCGATCAGCATGCCCGCAATGCCGGCGAGAACCGCCGAAAGCGCGTACGCGGCGGCGATCACGCGGGCCGTGTCGATGCCCATCAGGCTCGCGGCTTCGCGGTTCTGCACGACGGCGAGCATCGCGGTACCCCAGCGCGTCTTGCGCGCCACGGCATCGAGGAGCGCCGCGAGCGCCAGCCCCGCGAGCGGGATCAACGCTTGCAGCGGATAGATCCCGAGCGAAGTCTCGCCGATGGAGATCGGCGTCATCGCGAGCGACGAGGGAAGGCCGCGCGGCTCCTTGCCGAAGGTGAAGAGCGCCGCGTTGTCCACGACGATGCCGAGGGCCACGGTCGCGATCAGCCAGGCATTCGAGCCGCGCCGCACGAAGGGCCGCACCGCCGCGGCCTCCACCAGCAGGCCGTAGATCGCGCAGAGCGCCAGCGCGCACGCGACGGCGGGCACCACCGGCCACTTGAGCACCACCATCAGCGCGTACGCGAAGACCGCGCCCAGCATCATCGCGCTGCCCTGGGCGAAGTTCACCGTGCCGGAGACGGCGTAGGTGACGTGGTAGCCGAGCGCCAGCAGCCCGTACATGCTGCCGAGCGCGAGCCCGGCGAGCAGCGCGGAGGCGAGCAACGCCGCCTCAGCTCGACGAACCGACCGGGACGATGCGATCCTCGATGAACTGCGTCCAGACGTAGTCGTTCTCGTTGATCGCGTCGTGGACCGTCGCGGTGAACGGCTGCGTGTATTTCTTGATCAGGCCGTCGTAGGTGCCGATCTTGTAGAAGCCCTGGCGGATCGCGTCGCCGTCGGTGGAACCGGCCGCCGTGATGGCGAGCGACGCAAGCATCATCGCGTCGTAGGCGTTGGCCACGCCGACCGCGGGCGTGATGTCGCCGGCGCCCTTGATGTCGGGGTACTTCGCCATCAGCGCCTTCATGACCTTCTCGCCCACCGGGCCCTGCTTGGAGAAGAAGCTGTACGTCTGCACGAAGTGGACGTTCTTCGCCGACGGGCCGGCCAACTCGGTGAAGCGCCCGCCCGCGGGACCCCAGTGCGAGACGATCGGAACCTTCCAGCCCATGCGGTCGAGCGACTTCACGACCTGCGCGGAGGGACCGACGTTGCCCACGAGGAAGAGGCAGTCGGCGCCGGCCGACTTGAGGCGCGTGAGCTGCGGGACGACATCGAGATCGCTGCCCTCGAACTTCTCGATGCCCGCGGGCTTCAGGCCCTTCGCCGCGAGCGCCGCCGAGAGGCCCTTCTCGTTCGATTCGCCCCACGGGTTGTTCACGAGGATCATCCCGCAGTTCTTCGCGCCGAAGGTCTTCTGCGCGTAGTTGAGCATCGCCTTGTCGACGATCTCGTCGACGGCGGAAACGCGGAAGACGTAGTTCGGGCTGGCGCCGTTCTTCGTGATCGGCGTACCCGCGGCCCAAGGGCCCACGAAGGGCTTCTTCTCGGCGTTCATGAGCGGCACGATCGCCATCGACACCGGCGTGTCGAGGCCGCCGAAGAGCACGGCGACCTTCTCGTTGAACACGAGCTCGCGCGCGGCGGTGACGCCCTTCTGCGGGTTGGCCTCGTCGTCCCTGCGCACCAGCACGAGCTTCCGCCCGCCGAGCAGCCCGCCCGAGGCGTTGATCTCGTCGATGGCGATGGTGAGGCCGCGCGTGATGGCCTCGCCGGCGCGGGCGGACTGGCCCGAGAGCGCCGTCACCAGGCCGATCTTGATGGGCTCCTGCGCGTGGGCACGGGGGGCCAGCACGAAGGCGGCGGCCACGAGGCCTGCGGAAGCAAGGAGGAAGCGGCGGGAAAGGGCTCTTGTCATTGGGAGGGTCTCCGGTTCGGTGCTTTCTACTTTGCAAACGCCGTGCCACGGGCAACAATCGCCTCATGCCCAACGACATTCCCGCCGATCCCGCCAAGCTGGTCGAGACTTACCTGCGCACCCTGATGATCCCGGACCCGGTCGGCGCGAGGCGATTCATCGCCCCCGGCGTCGAGATCGTGTTCACCGGAGCCCGGCCGATGCGCGATCCCTCCGAATGCGCGGCGTTCAACGCGAAACGCTACCGCTGGGTGAAGAAGCGCTTCGAGCACACGCACGTGGTCGCCGGAGGCACGCCCGCGCACACGGTCGTCTACAACACCGGCACGCTCCACGGCGAATGGCCGGACGGCTCCGCCTTCGAAGGCAACCGCTACGTGGACCGCTACACGCTCGCGAATGGGCTGATCGTCCGCATGGAAGTATGGAATGACAGCGGCGAGCTCCTGCTGCTTCGCGCGGGAATCGCGGCATGAGCCGTCCGTCGCGGTGCGTGCCGAAGGGCGCGGGCACGTTTTTGGTGCGCAAGCGATGAGCAAGCTGCCATCCCACGAGCGCTATCCGTACTCCGCCATCACGAAGCGGCCCGAGTACACGTGGCCGGGCGGACAGCGGCTCGCCGTTTACCTCGGCTTGAACCTCGAGCACTTCTCGTTCGGCGAGGGCCTGGGCGCCGTGCTCGGCCCCGCCTCGCCGCATCCGGACGTGCTCAATCACTCGTGGCGTGAGTACGGCAACCGCGTCGGTGCCTGGCGCATGCTCGATCTCTTCGAGACGCTCAAGGTCCCGGCGGGCGTGATCCTCAACACCGCGATGTACGACCATGCGCCCGAGCTCGTGGAGGCGTTCGCGAAGCGGGGCGACGAGATGATCGGCCATGGCCATACCAACTCGCATCGGCAGGGCGCGCTCGCCGAGGACGAAGAGCGAGCACTGCTGGTGTCGTGCCGCGAGCGCATCGCGAAGGCTTCGGGGAAAGCGCCGCGCGGCTGGCTCTCGCCGTGGATCTCGGAGAGCGCCGTCACGCCCGACCTCCTCGCCGAGACGGGCTATCGCTACACGCTCAACTGGTGCCACGACGACCAGCCGTCGCGCTTCGCGACGCGCACCGGCGCCCTCTGGTCGATCCCCTACCCGCAGGAGCTGAACGACATCCCGATGATCATGGCCCGGCAGATGGACGCGCGGGACTTCTGCGACCTCATCGTGGACAACTTCGACGAGATGCTCGAGCAATCGACAGGACAACCCCTCGTGATGGGCATCGCCATGCACGCCTACATCCTCGGCCAGCCCTACCGGCTGCGCCACCTGCGCCGGGCCCTGCAGCACATTGCCGCCGCAAAGAACGCGTGGATCACCACGCCGGGCGCGATCCTCGATCACGTCGAGTCCCTGCCCGACGGGGTGGTCGCATGAGCGGCGTGCGCGATACCGTCGGCGCGTTCGTTCCGCATGGCCACTTCCGCATCGAGGGCGCCAGGCTCGGGCCGCTCTCGGGCCTCACGTTCCTCGCCAAGGATCTCTACGACGTCGCGGGTCATCCCACCGGTGCGGGCAATCCCACGTGGCTCGCGACGCACCCCGTGCCCGCAAAGCACGCCGCATTGGTCGGGCGGCTGCTCGCGGCCGGCGCGACGCTCGTGGGCAAGACGATCACCGACGAGCTCGCCTACAGCACGCACGGCGACAACGTGCACTACGGAACGCCGGTGAACGTGAATGCGCCGGGCCGAGTACCCGGCGGCTCGTCGTCGGGCTCCGGCGCGGCCGCGGCCGCTCGCCTCGCCGATTTCGCGCTCGGGAGCGACACCGGCGGATCGGTCCGCATTCCCGCCTCGTTCTGCGGCGTGTGGGGCATCCGCCCGACCCATGGCCTCGTGCCGGACGAAGGCGTCGTGAACCTCGCCCCGAGCTACGACACGTGCGGATGGCTCGCCGCCGAAGCCGGAACGTTCGAGCGCGTGGCGAATGCGCTGCTGCCTCCGGCGCCCGCCTTCACGCAAGCCTTCATCCTCGAGGACGCATGGGCGCTCGCGGACCCGGAGGTGCAGCCGTTGCTCGAATCGGTGGCCGCGGCCGTGGCGCGTCTCGTGGGGCCACCGCGGCGCATCAGGATCTGCGACTCCGACCTCGAGTCCTGGCGCAAGACCTACCTCGGCGTGTCGGCGTACGAGGCGTGGCAAGTGCACGGTGCGTGGATCGAAGCCGCGAAGCCGGTGTTCGGCCCGGCGATCGGGCAGCGCTTCGCCTACGCCAAGACCGTGACCGATGGGGACTTCGCCGCAGCGACTCGCGAGCGCGAACGCATCGCGACGCACGTGCATGCCGTGATCGGTTCCGGCGGCGTGGCGATCCTTCCCAGTACGGCAGGCCCCGCCCCTCGCGTCGACGCGTCGCCCGAAGAGGTCGATGCGTTCCGCATGCGTATGCTGAGGATCACGAGCATCGCCGGACATGCACGCTTGCCGCAGGTGAGCATGCCGCTTCGCGGATCGTCCGGATTGCCGATCGGCATTTCGCTGATGGGTCCGGCGGGCTCCGATCGTGCCCTCGTGGCCCTCGCCCTCGAAGTGGCCCGAAACAACTAGCCAAATAAATGGGGTCAGACTCCATTTAAGTTAATTCCCTGATTTTTTCGCGCTGGCGTCCTCCAATCGCCTGCCATTGCGTTGTGCACGCATGGCCAGATTGCCCCGCTGTTTCGTGGAAGGCGTTCCCATGCATGTGATCGTGCGAGGAAACGACCGCCAGGACACATTCCGCACCGAGGGCGATCGCCTGTTCTTCCACCGCTGCCTTACAGAGCTTTCGCGCGAAACCGGGGTCGATGTGCATGCCTATGTCCTGATGGCGAATCACGTCCACCTTCTGGTCACGGGACGCGACTCAGCCGCCGTCCCAGACCTCGTGCAACGGCTTGGGCGGCGCTACGTGGGCTACTTCAATTACCTTCACAAACGAACAGGCACATTGTGGGAAGGACGCTACAAGGCGACGCTTGTCGAGGCCGAGCGCTACTTTCTCACCTGCCAGCGATACGTAGAACTCAATCCGGTCCGTGCAGGAATCGCCGGCCATCCCGCGAACTTCCGCTGGTCGAGTCATCGGCGCCTGGCCTTGGGTTGCTCCGATGACCTCGTTACGCCGCACTCCCTCTACGAGAACCTCGGCGATGACGAAAGCTCGCGACAACTCGCCTATCGGGCACTTTTCGAGGTGGACCTCGATGCCGATACGCTTGAGCGCATTCGCTCCACTGCGCAAAAGGGATGGGTGCTGGGGGATCCGGACTTCCAGGCCCGCGTCGAGGGGCGAGGCAATCGCCGCTCCGCGCCACGTCCCCGCGGCCGCCCTCGGAAAAATCCCGAATTAACCTAAATGGAGTCTGACCCCATTTATTCAGGTAATTATGGTCTGACCCTATTTACGAGGGGCGCGAGTCGCGCAGCTTCTCGGCGAGCGCCGGGGCGCTGAGCGGCACCGAGAAGTAGAAGCCCTGGGCCTCGTCGCAGCCGTTCGCGGTGAGGAACGCGAGCTGCTGCGCCGTCTCCACGCCCTCGCCGACCACGCGCAAATTGAGGCTCTTCGCAAGGCCGATGATGCCGCGCGTCAACGCGGCTCCGCGCTCGTCGATCGAGATGTCGTGGATGAAGGACTTGTCCACCTTGAGCTTGTCCACGTGCAGGCGCTTCAGGTACGAGAGGCTCGAGTAGCCGGTGCCGAAGTCGTCGATGGCGAGCTTGAAGCCCTGGCGCGAAAGTGCCTCGAGCACGCCGGTGGCCATCTCGACCTCGGAGAGCAGCACGCTCTCGGTCACCTCGAACTCGATCTGCGCGGGCTTGCGGCCGTAGTCCTGCATCGCCCTTTGCAGCACGTCGAGCAGGTTCTTCTGCCGAAGCTGGATCCCCGAGAGGTTCACGCGCACCGGGATCTCGCGCAGTCCCGCCGCGGTCCACGTGCGGCTCTGCCGGCACGCCTCGCGGATCACCCACTCGCCGATGTCGAGGATCAGCCCCGAATCCTCGGCGATGGGGATGAAGCGCGCGGGCGGCACGATGCCCATCTCGGGATGGCGCCAGCGCAGCAGCGCCTCGGCGCCGACGATGGGACGGCCCGCGCCCAGCGCGTAGATCGGCTGGTATTCGAGGTAGAACTCCTCGCGCGCGAGGCCGCGGCGCATGCTGTTCTCGAGGATGAGGCGCTCGGAGATGCGCGCGTTCATCTCCTCCTTGAAGAAGCTGCACTGGTTCCTGCCCATCGCCTTCGAGTGGTACATCGCCGCGTCGGCGTTGCGGATCAGCACCGGCAGCTCCGCGCCGTCCGCGGGATAGAGGCTGATGCCGATCGAGGGCGTGACCACGAGCTCGTAGCCTTCGACGTCGTAGGGATTGGAGAGCTCGCGCGCGATCTCCGAGGCCACGTGCGCCGCTTTCTCCGCGCTCCCCACCTCGGGCAGCAGCACGAGGAACTCGTCGCCCCCGTGGCGGCAGACCGTGTCGGTGGCGCGCACCACGTGCACCAGCCGCGTGGCGATCTGCTTCAGGAGGCGATCGCCCACGTGGTGGCCGAGCGAATCGTTGATGGTCTTGAAACGATCGAGGTCGATGAACGCGAGCGCCATCGGCTGTCCCGTGCGGTCCGACGAGCGCACCGCGTGGCCGAAGCGCGCGGCCAGCAGGCTGCGGTTGGGCAGCCCGGTGAGGAAGTCATAGTCGGCGAGCTCGCGGATCTTCGCTTCGTAGCGCTTGCGCTCGGTGACGTCCGTTCCCACGCCGCGATAGCCCGTGAAGCGCCCGGCGTTGTCGAACACCGGCTCGCCCGACACCGAAACCCAGCGCTCCTCGCCGGAGGACCGCATGAAGGTGAACTCGAAGCCGCGGAAGGGCTCGCGCGCCTCGAGCTGCCGCCGGTGGGCCACCCACTGGTCCTCGGTGAGGCCGCCGTAGCCCTGCTCCCAGCGCGCGCGGCCTACGAGGCTTTCGGGCACCTCGCCCAGGTTGGCGAGGCCCTGCGACATCATCGTGAAGCGGAACTGCGCGTCCTGCTCCCAGTACCAGTCGGACGACATCTCGAGCAGGCTCTTGAAGCGCGCCTCGCTCGCCTCGCGCTGCTGCTCGGCGCGCTTCCTCGCGGTGATGTCGACGCGAAAGCCGATCACGCCGCCGTCCTTCGTCTTGCGGTCGGAGATCAGCAGCCAGTACTTGTCGCCGTGGAGGAACTCGTAGTCGCGCTCGTCGGGATTGAGGTGGTAGTCCAGGCGCGCGCGGACGTATTCCTCCTCGGAGAGTCCGGTGCGCGACTCGAAGCCACGCCGGTAGTACGCGCGCGCGATTTCCGAGTAGGGCGTACCGGGGATGAGGAGGTCGGCCACTTCCGCATAGATCTCGCGGAAGCGCTTGTTGCAGAAGACGACGCGGTCGTCGGCCCCGTAGAGCACCACCCCGGGCTCGAGGTGGTCCATGGCCGCGACCACCAGGTCGAGCTGGCCCTGGGCCGATTCGACCAGCGACTCGAATTCGGCAAGCCGTGCCTGGAGGTTGTCCACTAACGCGCGGGGAAATGGGAGTTCTTTGGAAACAGCATACTCCGGGCCCCTTGTTGCAGCTGAAACCGGGATGGGTTGCAACTGAAATCCGGCGCGTCCGGCTTTAGTGAAACCGGTCACAGGCGGATTCCGGGGGGCGGCACATAGTCTTGTCACATGTAGTGAACAGGAAACACCCGCAAGAGCGCACATTCGGCGTCCCGTACGAGGGGATATACCCTCGGCTGGCCGCCACCCTTTTCAGGACGGGATCGGGGACAATGCCCAGCACATGGGAATCCTGATCGCCGCCACGATCGTCGTGGGCCTGCTCGTCGACCAACGATGGGCCGCCCACGGCCAGCTCGCCGTGAACATCGCGGCCTGGCTGGTCCTCGGGCTGCTGTGGATCCGCAGCGACGCCGCCCGCCGCCCCTTCCTCTTCGCGTGCCTGCTCTTCGCCACCGCGGGCGAGGTCTTCCTCTCGCTGGTGTGGGGCCTCTACACCTACCGCCTCGACAACATCCCGCTCTTCGTCCCGCCGGGCCACGTGCTGCTCTTCTGCCTCGGCATGCAGATCGCCGACCGCCTGCCCGCGAAAGCCGAATGGTGGATCGCCGCCGCTTGTGCGCCGGTGATCGTGTTCTTCGCATGGACCGGCCGCGACACGCTGGGCCCGCTGCTCTTCGCGATGTTCCTCCTGTGCATGGTCCTGTCGCCTTCGCGCCGGCTCTACGCGGTGATGTTCGTGCTCTCGCTCGCGATGGAGCTCTACGGCACGTGGCTGGGGAACTGGGCGTGGCACCGCGACGTGCCGGTGCTGGGCCTCAAGGCGGACAACCCACCGGTCGCGGCGGGCGCCTTCTACTGCGTGCTGGATTTGCTGGTGATGATGACCGGAAACAAATGGGGTCAGACCCCATTTCTTTTCAGTCGCCGGCCAGCCCCAGGTTCACGCCCAGGGTGAGCTCGCACCAGCGCGCTACCTGAAGCGCGCGTTGGTCTTCCCGGTAGCGCCCGACGATCTGCAGGCCGAGCGGCAGCCCGCGCGGTCCGCGGCCGGAAGGGATCGTGATCGCGGGCAATCCCGTCTGCGTCCAGAGCGAGTTGAAGCTCGCGTTGCCGGTGTTCGCGTGGCCCTCGGGCGCCTCGCCCGGCGCGGGCACGGTGAGGATCGCATCGGCGCCGTCGAAGAGGCCGTCCAGCCAGCGCTTGTAGTCCTCGCGCTTCGTGCGCGCCTTCGCGTACTGCTCGGGCGTCACGCGATGGCCGCGGTCGAGCAGCTCGGTCAGCGCGGGCGAGAGGCGCACGCGGTGTCGCGACTCGACGAGCGCGAAGCTCTTGACCGCGTCGCTCGCCATGATGGTCATCACGACTTCCCACGCGTCCTCGAAGGCGCGCGGCAGCGGCACTTCGCGCACCGGAGCGCCGGCGTCCTTGAGCGTTGCGACCACCTCGTTGAAGTTGGCCTGCTGGATCTCGGAGGCGAGCGGCCATTTCGCCGTCTTCACCACCGCGAGGCGCGGAGCCTGCGCGAGCGGCTCGAGCGGCACGGCGAGCGTGTGTTGCGCTCCGCGCACGAGCGTGGCCTCGTCGCGCGAATCGGGGCCCATGAGGCAGGCGGCGAACCAGGCCGCATCGTCCACGCTGCGCGCGAAGACGCCGACCGTGTCGAGCGTCGAGCTGAAGGGATGCACGCCGGTGCGCGAGATCGCGCCGAACGTCGGCTTGTAGCCCACCACGCCGCAGAAGGCCGCGGGGCGGATCACCGAGCCCAGGGTCTGCGTGCCGATCGCGACGGGAACGAAGCCCGCGGCGACCGCGGCCGCCGAACCGGACGAAGAGCCGCCCGGCGTATGCGCGGTGTTCCACGGATTGCGCGTCTTGCCCGGATGGCGGAACGCGAACTCCGTCGTGACGGTCTTGCCCATCACGATCCCGCCCAACGCTTCCAGGCGGCGCACCGCGGCCGCGGAGGTCGTCGGCACGTGGCTCGCGAAGATCGGCGTGCCATATCGCGTGGGGATGCCGCGGGTGTTGATGATGTCCTTCACGCCGACGGGAATGCCGAAGAGCGGGAGGTCGCCGAGGATGCCGCCGCCGCGCTCTTCCGCTTCGGCCATCGCACGCGAGGGTTCGAACCATTCCCAGGCCCGGATCTCGGAATCGAGCGCGGAGATCCGCCGGGAACAAGCGCCGATGAGGTCCATCACCGTGATGCGGCCCTCCCGGAGGGCGCGCAGCGCGTCGAGGAGGCCAAGGGCGTGGAGGTCCATGGCCCGCATTTTGCCTGTTAAGCCCTGCACCGCGAAAGGGCAGCGCGCCGGAGGGTTTTTGGACGGCGGACCTAAAGCCCTGAAATTACTGGGTTTTTACCCGGCGATGACGGCCGCGCCGGCCATCGCGACGATCTCGTCATCCGAGGCCTTCACGCCCGAGACGCCGATCGCGCCGACGATGGCGCCCTCCGATTCGAGCGGCACGCCGCCCTGCAGCATGGCGAAGGGTCCCGGCACCGAGAGGAACGCACTGCGGCCGCCGTTCACCATCTCCTCGAGGATTCGCGTCGGCCGCTTCCACGCGACCGCGGCGCGCGCCTTGCCGAGCGCGGTCTCGATGGAAGACCACTGCGCACCGTCCAGCCGCTGCAAGAGGACCGCGTGGCCGCCGTCATCGACGATCGCGATCACGACCTTCCAGCCGTTCTTCGCCGCCGTCGCCTCGCAGGCCGCCATCGCCGCGCGTGCCGCCTCCAGGGAGAGGGTCTTCTTCAGGGGCAGTTCCATCGTTCGCTTCCTCGGGGGGCGGGAGCGCGGATGATACCGCCCCGGGCATGCCCTCCACGTCGAGCGTGAGGCGCAACCCCGCGCCGGTCATCGCGACGCGTGCCGTGGCCGGCATCATCTGCGGCGCGAGATCGCGCTGCGACTCGAAGCGATCGAAGGCCGCGTAGATGTCCTCGCAGAGGAGGGCGAGCCTGCGCCCGGTGTCGGTGGGCTCCATGCGGCCGCAGCGATGCTGCAACAGCGGCTCGCCCAGGGTATCGGTGAGCTTGCGCAGGTGTCCCGAGATCGTGGGCTGCGCGAGCGACAGCTCCTCGGCGGCACGCGTGACGCTGCCATGGCGCACGCACGCCTCGAAGGCCATCAGTTGGGGAAGGAATCCGTGTCGGAAGTAACGGCGACGTTGAGCTCGAGCCAAGGTGTCTCTCCATGGGTTCGTTAGCCAAAGGTCTCGCTAACGAACCGGAACACCCGGTCTGCCGACCGCACCGGGGCCGAAGCCCGTATTGACGATGCGATCGCTAAAGCTACTCCCCTTTGAAGGGATTGCCATTCCGTTATAGCCCGCCCTCTCACGCCATTGCAAGGGCTGATGCACGCGAATCGCAAATATCAATCGGCGCATCGCCCTTCCGCATCACGCGATGCATCGCGCTTCGGAGAATCGAAGCGATGGACATTCTCTCGCCCGACTTCCTCTCCGCGCTCGTCGCCATCATCGTGATCGATCTCGCCCTCGCCGGCGACAACGCGATCGTGATCGCCCTGGCGGCGCGCAACCTTCCTCCCGCATTGCAGAAGCGCGCGATCCTCTGGGGCACGGTGGGCGCCATCGCAGTGCGAATCGCGATGACGATGGCCGTGGTGTGGCTGCTCGGCATTCCCGGCCTCATGGCGATCGGCGGCGCGGTGCTGGTGTGGATCGCGTGGAAGCTCTTGAAGGGCGGAAGCGGCGAACACGAGATCAAGTCGGCCACCACCTTCTGGGCTGCGATGCAGACCATCGTGATCGCCGATGCCGCGATGGGCCTCGACAATGTGCTCGCGGTCGCGGGCGCGGCGCACGGCTCCTTCACGCTCGTCGTGATCGGCCTCCTCATCAGCGTGCCGATCGTCGTGTGGGGTTCGACGATGATCTTGAAGTGGGTCGAGAAATTCCCGTGGCTCGTGCACATCGGCGTGGCGGTGCTCGCATGGACCGCGGCGAAGATGATCGTGAGCGAGCCGGTGCTGCAGCCGTGGTTCGCGACGCGCCAGGAATTCGCGATCGCGCTCCATGTCCTCGTGATCGGCGGCGTGTTCGCCTCGGTGATGCTGCCGCGCCGGATGGCCCGCTCGTGAGCAAGCGCATCGTCCTCATTCCGGTCGACGGCAGCGCGCACGGCCTGGCGGCGGTGCGCCGAGTCGCGCGTGATGACCGCGAGTCGCTGCTGCGCGTGGAGCTCCTCCACGTGGCACCGCTCTTCAACCGCCGCGTCTCGCAGTGGACGGCCCTCGAGCAACGCGATGCATGGCGTGCCGAACGGTCCGCGCGCGCCCTCGAGCCCGCGCAGCGCATCCTCCGCGAGGCCGGCATCGCCAACGAAGCGCATGCCGCCGCAGGCCCCGTCGCCGAGACGATCGCGAAGACCGCGAGGCAATTGCGCGTCGACGAGATCGTGATCGGCAGCCGCCGGCAGAGCCCGTGGGCGCGGATGCTCGGCGCCTCGCTCAGCTCGCGCCTGCTCGAGCACTCGGGCGTTCCCGTGCGCGTGGTGCCCGCGACGGACACCGCGGAGCTGGGCCGCCTCGTGCTCCCCGTGGGCCTCGGCCTCGCGGCCCTCGCCATGCTGGCTGCCGACTGACCGTAAATGGGGTCTGACCCTATTTATTGGTCGTAACGGCCGGTCAAGTCCGTGCCAAGGTCTCCCGCTAGAATGGCGGGATGACCCTCAAAATCTACGGCGCACCCCGCTCCCGCGCCTTCCGCGTCCTTTGGGCGGCGGAGGAGCTCGGCATTCCCTACGAGCACATCCCCACGGATTTCCAGGACGGCAGCAAGAAGCCGGAATTCCTCGCGATCAATCCGAACGGCCGCATTCCCGCCATCGACGACGGCGGCTTCCACCTGTTCGAATCGCTCGCGATCACGATGTACCTCGCCAAGAAGCACGGCGGCGCGAAGCTCTATCCGGCCACGCCGGAGGCCGAGGCCTGCCTGTGGCAATGGAGCCTGTGGGGCGCCAACGAGATCGAGCTCCCGCTCGTGCAGTGGATCGGCAACCGCTACGTGCTGCCGCCTGACAAGCGCAGCGAGACGATCGCGGCCGAGGCCGAGGCAAAGCTGCCGCGCCCGCTCGCCGTGCTCGATGCGCACCTCGCCAATCGCCAGTACATGGTGGGCGATGCCTTCACCATCGCCGATCTCAACGTCGCGTCGTTGCTGTACACCGCCTGGTTCAACAAGGCCGACCTCTCGCGCTGGCCGAACGTGAAGGCCTGGCTCGACCGGATCCTCGCGCGCCCCGGAGCGTTGAAGGCGCGCAAGCTGCGGGAGGTGTGATGCTCGCCCGACTCTCGCCGCGCGCCGTCTTCGGCGCCCTCTTCGTCGCCTGTGCGGGCCTCATCGGACTCGCGGTGTGGATGTCCGAGGCCTACGCGCTCACGCCCTGCCCGATGTGCATCCTGCAGCGCTACGCGTTCGCCGCGATCGGCCTCGTGGCGCTCGCCGGAACGATCCATGGGCCGAAGGGCCCGTGGGGCGTGCGTTTCTATGCGGGCCTCGTGGCGCTGCTCGCGATCGTGGGCGGCGGCACTTCGATCCGCCATTCCTACGTGCAGCATTTCCCGCCGGAAGGCGGCTCGTGCGGCGTGGAGCTCGACTACCTCGTCAACACCTTCCCGATCGGCGAGGCGCTGCCGAAGATCTTCCAGGGCTCGGGCGATTGCTCGAAGGTCGACTGGACGATGCTGGGCCTCTCCATTCCGGAGTGGGCGCTGGTGTGGTTCGTGATCTTCCTCGCGACGGCGCTCTGGGTCGGCTTCTTCCGCAAGGCCCGCGCTTGAAGGCTCCGGCCGCGGCGCGCCGCGCGTTCCTCGCGCGCGCGGTGGGCCTCGCGGCCGCGTCGTTCTTCCGCCCCGCCTTCGCCGCGACCGCGGCGCTGCGCTTCTCCGACAACCCCTTCACGCTCGGCATCGCTTCGGGCTCGCCACGCTCCGACAGCGTCGTGCTGTGGACGCGCCTCGCCCCCAAGCCCCTCGAGATGGGCGGCGGCATGGCCCCCGACAGCATCGATGTGGCGTGGGAAGTCGCACACGACGACAAATTCTCGAAGATCGTCCGCCGCGGCACCGTCCTCGCGGGCCCGTCTCGCGCGCACGCCGTGCATGTCGAGTGCGACGGCCTCGAGCCTTCGCGCAAATACTTCTACCGCTTCATCGCGGGCGGCGTCGCGAGCCCCGTGGGCCGCACGCGCACCACGCCCGCCGCCGGCCAGGGCGACGAGCGGCTGCGCATCGCGCTCGCGTCCTGCCAGCAGTACGAGCAGGGCTTCTTTGCCGCGCACCGCCACATCGCCGCCGAGGATCCGGACCTGGTCGCCTTCGTGGGCGACTACATCTACGAATCGAGCTGGGGCCGCGAGCACGTGCGCAAGCACTCCACCAGCGAGCCCCACACGCTGGCCGACTACCGCGCGCGCTACGCCCAGTACAAGTCCGATGCCGACCTGCAGCTCGCCCACCGCGCCTGTCCATGGATCGTCACGTGGGACGACCACGAGGTGGACAACGACTACGCCTCCGACCGCTCCGAGGACCTGGACCAGAACTTCGTCGCGCGCCGCGCCGCCGCCTACCGCGCGTTCTTCGAGCACCACCCGATGCGCGCTTCGGTCCTGCTGGACGGCGTCGGCATCCGCATCTACGACCGCTTCGACTGGGGCAGCCTCGCCACGCTGCACGTCCTCGACGACCGCCAGTACCGCTCGTACCAGTCCTGCCCGAAGCCGATGCGCGGCGGCGGCAATGTCGTCGGCGAGGAATGCACCGAGCGTTTGAATCCGGACCGCACGATGCTCGGTGCCGCGCAGGAAGCCTGGCTCGCCGAGGGTCTTGCGCGCTCGACGGGCCGCTGGAACCTCATCACGCAGCAGACGCTCTTCGCGCCCGCCGTGCGGCCCTCCGAGAAAGGGCCGCAGCACTGGACCGACGGGTGGGAAGGCTATCCGGCCGCGCGGGAGCGGCTGGCCGCGCAGCTCGCCGACGGACGCGCCTCGAACCCCGTGATCCTCGGCGGCGACGTGCACTGCGCCTACGTGGCCGACGTCCAGGAGAAGCCCGGCGTGGCCGGATCGCGCGTCGTGGCCACCGAGTTCTGCGCGACCTCGATCACCTCGCAGGGCACGAGCGCCAAGGTGGTCCAGGATTACCTCAACACCAATCCGCACCTGCGCTACGGCAACGCGGCGCATCGCGGCTACACGCTGATCGACCTCGGGCGCGACAAGCTGGAGGCGAAGCAGCGCGTGATCGAGACGCCCAAGAAGACCGACCCGGCGGTCTCCACCCACGCGAGCTTCACGGTGGAAGCGGGCCGCGCGGGCGTGCTGCGGTAGCTCCAAAAGAAAACGCCGCGGCAAGCGCGGCGTTTCCGGTGCTGCGGGCAGACGATCAGATCTTGAGGATCTTCATCGCCTTGCCGAGCGTGTCCACCGACTCCTGGTGCTTGCCGGCCTTGTGCAGGGCCTCGCCGTCGGCGCGGAGCTTCTTCACTTCCGTCATCTCGGCCGGGGTGAGCTTCGGGTTCTTCGCCAGGGCTTCGTCGATCTTCTTCATGTCCGCGGGGCAGTGCATGGCCAGGGCCGTGCCGGCCGCCATCAGCATCGCCGCGCCGATCGCCAGGTAACGCTTGATCATGGTTCGGTCTCCTCGTGGGGGTGGGGTGAAAACGGTGCCGCGCCAGTCTACTTCAACGGGGTGAACAGCGTGGACGGCTTTTTATTTCAATCCGGAGAAGCCGTCCCAGAGCAGCTTGGCGCCCACCACCAGCAAGATGGCGTAACAGATGCGGTAGAAGGCCTCCTGCGGGATGCGCCGCATCATCCAGACCCCGAGCAGGATGCCCACCGGCGCCAAGGGCGCCAGCACCGCCGAGGTCTTGAGATTGGCGGGGTCGAAGAGGCCCAGCCACGTGTAGGGCAGCAGCTTCACGGCGTTGATGACCGCGAAGAACACCACCGTCGTCCCGACGAACACCGCCTTGTCGAGCTTCCGGGGCAGCAAGTAGACGTTGAGCGGCGGGCCGCCCGCGTGGATCAACGTGCTGGTGAACCCGGAGGCGGCCGACCAGATGAGCCCCTTGGCCGCCGAGTGGGGCGTGGCCTCGGCCTGCGCGGGGCTCGCGAGCCGGTGGACGACGAACGAGATCGCGAAGGCACCGATGCCGATGCGCAGCATCGCGTCGTCGATGTAGCTGAAGGCGAGCGTGCCCAGGGCGACGCCGACGATGCCGCCGCAAAGCAGCAGGACGATGTGGTCTCGCATCCAGCGGCCGCGGTAGGCGATGAGGCCGATGACGTCCATCAGGCACAGGATCGGCAGCAGGATGGCGGCGGCCTGCGTCATCGGGACGGCGAGCGCCACCATCGGTGTCGCGAGGATGCCGACGCCGCTGCCGAAGCCGCCCTTGGAGATCCCCACCAGGATGATCGCGGGGATCGCGACGAAGTAGAACGCCGGGTCGGTGATCAACGCGCCGCGGCGGCACCGCGCGCCGCCACCTCGCGAAGGTCCGCGACCGGTTCGCCGGCGAGCCGGCCTTCGGACTCGAGCCGCAGGATGTCGCGCGCCACGTCGTCGGCGTTGCGAAGCTGGCCCTGTGCGTGCAGCTCCTTGAAGCGCTCGAGGTCCGGGAAGTCCGCCACTTCGGCGCTTCGCACCACGCCCTGCATCTGCGTGTCGATCACGCCGGGCGCCAGGCTCACGACCTCCACGGGCTTGTGGCGCGCCTCGCAGTCGAGCGCGATGGTGCGCGTGGCCATGTCGAGGCCCGCCTTCGCCGCGCAGTACGCGGCCCAGCCCGCGATGGGACGGCGGCCCGCGCCCGACGAGATGTTGATGATCCGGCGCAGCAGCGCCACGCCCTCGGTGGCGCGGAGGAACCGGCGCATCAGCAGCATCGGTGCCACGAGGTTCACGGCGAGGTTGCGCTCGAGCTCGGCGCCATCCGCCTTCTCGATCGGGCCGACGGGCGAGACCACGCCCGCGTTGTTGACCAGCACCGCCTTGGCGTAGCGCTTGCCGCGGATGCGCAGCTCGATGCGGTCGCAAACCTCCTCGAGCGCCTTCGTGTCGGCCAGGTCCACGCCGAGGTGGGCGCCGCCGCGCACCGGCGCATCGGGCGAGCGGCCGAGCGTGATCAATTCGTTGTCGGCGGATTCGCCCACTTGCGCGGCGAGGGCCTTGCCGAGTCCCTGCGTGGTGCCGGTGATGATGTAGAGGTTCATTTCAGGCCGGCGATGACGCTCGCGAGCGTGGCCGCGTCGTTGTCGAAGCCGCCGTGGGTCGTGGAGCGCGATTTCTCGGAAGGAGCACAGCATATCTCGACCGAGCGCAGGCGCGCGACGTCGGCAGGAAAGTGGTTTTGCATTCCGAGGATGGGGACGTCGTTGCCGCCTTCGAAGGAGCGCGACACGAGGTAGAGCAGCGAGCGGCCATAGCCCAGCAGCGCTCGCATCGTGCTGTCCTGCTGCTCGGCGGAGTCCGCGAGGTGGTATTCGCGGAAGCGGCGGATGCGCTTCGCCTCGAGCCACGGCAGCACGCGCTCGCGAAAGCGGTCGACGCGAAGCGCGGGCGCGAGGAAGGTGACGGTCTGGAAATCCCATTCGAGCGCGGCCATGCGGTCGATGAGCAGCGCGTGCGCGATGGCGCCGGCGGAATGGCCCACGAGATGCAGGCGCAGCTGGTAGCGCGCGGCCACCGGCGAATCGCGCAGGTGCTTGAAGAGCAGGCGCCCGCCCGATTCCGGCCCCTCGGTGATCGCCGCGGCGTTGCGCTTCATCTCGTCCCACAACGCGCAGCCCGAAGGCGCGAGCAGCGACTCGAGGCGCTCGTTCCACCAGCGCGTGAAGACCTCGGCCGGCCCGCCCGTGGGCCGCGGCGTCATCTCCACGGCGTGCGCGAGGCGATTGACGATCGTGGAGAGGATGTCCGACTCCCACATCAGGAAGACCGGGAATTTGTGCGCCGAGTAGAGCTCCGGGAGCCACCTCGAGAACGTCGACTCGGCATCTCGCTCGCCGGTCAATCCGCCGTGCGCGTAGATCACGAGGTCGAGCGGATCGCCGGCCTTGAGCCCCCACGCCTTGCACGCCGTTTCGAGGTAGTCGGTGACGAGCGCCTTCACGTCGTCCTCCGAAGTACGGAAGGCGCCCGACTTCGAGAGGGCTCCGTCGCGCTCCATGTCGATCACGTACGGCGCGAGCTGGTGCCGGCGCAGCATCTCGTTGGTGGAGAGCGCCGCGTCGCCGGATTTCTTCGTGGTCGGCGTCACCGCCTTCGCGACGCGGCGGTGTTCCTCCGTCACCACGCCGAGCTGCGCCACCCAGCAGTCCATGGCGTTGGAGAGCCAGTCCTCGTAGGTGAGTGTCGCGAAGCCGCCGTCGCCCCACTCCGCGGACCACGAGTTCTGCACCAGGAAGCCGCGGTCGTCGTAGCCCACGATCGCGAAGGCGTGGCCGCCGTCGCCCGCCTTCACGTCGCGCAGCGGGATCGCCCAGCCCTTCGGCGTCTTCGGCTTCACGCCCTCGTCCCATCCGGCGTGGCACACGGCGCTCGCGTAGAGGACGCCCGCCTCGTTCAGCGCGACGTGCATGTCGGTGATGGAGCGCGGGTCGACACGGTAGTAGGCGCCGAGCGGGCGATTCACCGCATCGAGCCACCAGTCCTTGCCCGGCTCGTTGGTCGCGGACGGCATGTCGATCGCGTTCCAGAGGTCGAGCGCGCAGGCCCCGTGCTTGAACCAGCCCTTCAACGCTCCGCGCACGCTCGAGCCCGCATCCTCGGCGCCCGGGAACTCGTCGTAGCGCCGCGCCATGGAATAGAGCATCCACGGCGAGACCTCCGCTTCCTTCGGGCGATCCGCGATGCGCAGGAGATGTCCCACGACCGTCGCGAGGCCGAAGCCGGTGCAGGCGCTCGTGGAGCCCTGGTTGGCCACGGCCACCTTCGTCTTCACGCGAAACGCCGGCGGCGGCACCACGGCGACGGAAGGCTGGTACGGCCGGTCGCGGAGATCCACCTTGTCCGGCGTCACATTGCGAACACGCGTTTCCTTCTTCGTGGCCATCTCGCCTCCCGAATGAATGGGGTCAGACTCCATTCAATCCGCACTGGAACGTATGAATGGGGTCAGACTCCATTCGACCCGCGCTGGAATATCTGAATGGAGTCTGACCCCATTCATTGCCTTTATTATCCGCCATGGCCATAACCCAGCGTCCGCGGTTCGATTCGGTCGATGCGCTCCGCGGCATCACCGTCGCGGCGATGCTCCTCGTCAACAATCCCGGCGACTGGACGCACATCTATGCGCCGCTGCGACACGCGGCGTGGGACGGCTGCACGCCGACCGATCTCATCTTCCCGTTCTTCCTGTTCGTGGTTGGCGTGTCGATCACGCTCGCCCAGGACGCGCTCACCGACCGCGCGATCGTGCTGCGCGCGCTTCGCATCGTGGGCCTCGGTCTCGTGCTGCATGCGTTCGCCTATCTCATCCTCGACCAGCCGATGTATCGCATTCCCGGCGTGCTGCAACGGATCGGGCTGTGCTTCGGTGCGGCCGCCCTGCTCGCGCGCCACACGCGGCCTCTCACTCAGTGGGGAATCATCGGCGCGATCCTCCTCGGCTACTGGGCGTGGATGGGCTGGGGCGAACCGTATGCGATCGACGGGCGTCCCGATCCGGAGGGTGTTGCGAGCACGTTCCCCGCCATCGCGACCACGCTGCTCGGCGTTCGCGCGGCGGAGTGGCTGAGGCGCGGCACGCTGTGGCCCCTCGGCGTCGCGGGCGTGGTGCTCCTGCTCGCGGGCGAAGCGTGGGCGCAGGCCTTCCCGTTCAACAAGACGCTGTGGACGTCGTCGTACGTGCTGTGGACCGGCGGCTGGGCGATGCTGGCGCTCGCGGTCGTGGACGAGGCGATCGACAAGCAGCGCTGGCCCGCGATCGGGCGGCGCATGGGCCGAAACGCCATCGCGATCTACGCGGGCGCCTGGCTCATGTCCGTACTCTTCGATGCCTGGCGCTGGCACGAGCCGCTTTACAAGGCCTTGCTGTGGCTCCCCTCGCCCGAGGCGGCATCGCTTGCCTACGCGGCGCTCTTCACGCTCGCCTGGTGGATCGTCGCCGTCTGGCTCGACCGGCGCGCGATCTACGTGCGGATCTGAGCCTTCGCGGCCGCCTGGCGCTCGAAGCGCTGCTGCGCGGCGAGCACCTCGCCGGTGTGCGTGTCCGCCCACTCGCGCACGTTGTCCAGCACGCGCACCAGCGAGCGCCCGAGCGGCGTCAAGCTGTACTCCACGCGCGGCGGGACCTCGGCGTAGATCTTCCGCGAGACGAAGCCGAGGCGCTCCAGGTCGCGCAGCGTCTGCGTGAGGACCTTCTGCGTGATGCCCTGCACGCGCCGGCGCAGCTCGTTGAAGCGCGTGGTGTCCTCCGTGAGCACACCGAGGATGAGCACGGTCCACTTGTCCGCCACGTGGGCGAGCACCGCCCTCGAGGGGCAGGTGGCGGTCATCGCGTTGAAGCGCCGGGCGGTCGTGGCCATGGGTAGTATCCTTCTGGAACCTACGTAACGTTTGGGTGCCTACTTTTCAAATGATACCGGGTAATCGTAAGCTTCCCGCTCGCTCAAGTCACGGAGGATTTTCATGAAGCTGTACTTCTCGCCCGGCGCCTGTTCCCTCTCCCCGCACATCGCGCTTCGCGAAGCGGGCCTCGATTTCACGCTGCAGAAAGTCGACACCAAGACCAAGCAGCTGGACGGGGGCGGCGACTATCTCGCCCTGAACGGCAAGGGCTACGTGCCGATGCTCGAGATGAAGGACGGCGATCGCCTCACCGAAGGCCCGGCGATCGTCCAATACATCGCCGACCTCGCCCCCGCCTCGAAGCTGGCACCCGCGGCCGGAACCAAGGAGCGCGTGCGCCTGCAGGAGTGGCTCAACTTCATCACGTCCGAGATCCACAAGGGCTTCACGCCGCTCTTCCAGGCCGACACGCCCGAAGACTACAAGCCGATCGCGCGCGCCAAGCTCTCCAAGCGCTTCGACTGGCTCGCCAAGCAGCTCGAAGGCAAGACCTACCTCACGGGCGACACGTTCACGGTCGCCGACGGGTATCTCTTCGTGGTGCTGAACTGGACGAAGTTCGTCGGCATCGATCTCACGCCCTGGCCCGCGCTCACCGCTTTCCAGGCGCGCGTCGGCGCACGCCCGAAGGTGCAGGAAGCGCTGCGCGCCGAAGGCCTCCTCCAGAAAGCCTGACCATGCCCCTCATCACCGTCACGATGCGGCCCGGCAAATCGGCCGCCTACAAGACCCAGGTGCTGGGCGCGGTGCATTCCGCGCTCGTCGCCTCGGGCGTTCCCGACACGGACCGCTTCCATCGCGTGCTGGAGCTGGGGCCCGACGACTTCCGCTTCGATCCCTCGTACCCGGATCTCGCGAAGCCGCGGAGCGAGGATTTCGTGCTGATCGAGATCCTCCTCTCCGTGGGACGCAGCGTGAAGATCAAGAAGAAGATCCTCGCCGACCTCATCGCCGGCACCAGCAAGGCGGGGCTGCATCCCGACGACGTGTTCGTGGTCTTCAAGGAAACCACCTGGGAGAACTGGGCCTTCGGCGGCGGGCGCCAGATCCACGTTTAAGGAATTAAGGCGAAAGGCGTCCTCCGCAGATAAACACAGATAAACGCAGATAACAGCACTGCAGGGTCTGACCCCCGATTGCGTTCATCTGCGTTGATCTGTGTTTATCTGCGGAGGACGCCTTTTGCCTTTTCTCATACCATGTGGCGATGAGTGAGAACGTGGTGATCATCACCGGCGCCAGCCGGGGAATAGGCGCAGCAACCGCCCGGCTGGCCGCCCAGCGCGGCTACGCGGTCTGCGTGAACTACGCGACAAACCGTGACGCCGCGGATCGCGTGGTAGCGGACATCACGAAGGCCGGAGGCCGTGCCCTCGCGACCCAGGCGAATGTGGCGAACGAAGCCGACGTCATCCGCCTCTTCGACGCGGCGGCCCAGGCCCTGGGGCCGGTGACGGCCCTCGTGAACAACGCCGGCATCCTCGAGCAGCAGATGCGCCTGGACGAGATGGAGGCCGGCCGCTTCGAGCGCGTGTTCGCGATCAACATCACCGGCGCCTTCCTGTGCGCCCGCGAAGCCGTGCGCCGCATGTCCACGAAGCATGGCGGCCATGGCGGCACGATCGTCAATGTGGGCTCGATGGCCTCGAAGCTGGGCTCTCCGGGCGAATACATCGACTACGCGGCCTCGAAAGGCGCCATCGACAGCCTCACCATCGGCCTGGCCAAGGAAGTAGCGGAGGAAGGAATTCGCGTGAACGCGGTGCGACCCGGCGTGATCCGCACCGAAATCCACGCATCCGGCGGCGAGGCCGGCCGCGTGGACCGCGTGGCCAAGTCCGTGCCGATGAAGCGCGGCGGCGAGCCCGAAGAGGTCGCGCACGCCATCCTCTGGCTGCTTTCGTCCGAATCTTCATACAGCACCGGCACTTTCATCGACGTTTCCGGCGGGCGTTAAAGAAACGCAAACACGCCGCGCGAATGTAGCGGTAAGATTCGCCCTCGTGCTTTGGGGGAAGCGCATTCACATGCCCGTCGGCTATTCCGGAACGCCGCTGTCGAAGAAGCTCGGCATCAAGGCCGGCGGCAACGTGGTCGCGTGGGACGCGCCGCGCAACTACCTGAAACTGCTCGCTCCCCTGCCCAAGGAGGTGACGCTCGCCTCGCGCCTGGGCCGCGGCACGGACATCCTCCACGTCTTCTGCACCCGCCGCACGACGCTCGATGCGGCGCTATCCCGTGCGCTCGCCAAGCTGCGCGACGACGCCACGATCTGGGTTTCCTGGCCCAAGAAGGCTTCCAAGGTCGCCACCGACATCACGGAAGACACCATCCGCGAGATCGCCCTGCCGCTGGGCCTCGTGGATGTCAAAGTCTGCGCCGTGGACGAGAAGTGGTCCGGGCTCAAGCTCGTGGTGCGCAAGGAAAACCGCGCGAAGAAATGAGGAGATCGCCATGGTCACCGTTTCCGTTGCCCGCAAGATCCTGCTCGCCCTCCCCGACACCGAGGAGAAGGCCCACATGGGGCACCCGGACTTCCGGGTGAACAACCGCATCTTCGCGAGCCTGGCACCCAGCAAGAACAAGAAGAAGGTCGTCGTGGTGAAGCTCTCGCTCGCCAACCAGACGGCGGTGATGCAGATCGACCCGGACGCGTATTCCACGAATGGCTGGTCCCGCCACGGCTGGACCACCGTCCACCTGGACAAGATGACGCCGTCGCGCTTCCGTTCGCTCGCCCAGTCCTCCTGGGCCGAGGTCGCGGCCAAGAAAAGGGCATCGTGACCGGGCACTCGCTGGCGCAGCACTTCGCCACCGAGGCCTACAACAACGCCTGGGCGAACCACCGGCTCCTCAAGGCCTGCCTGCAGCTCACGGACGAGGAGTTCGCCGCCCCGCGCACGAGCTTCTTCCCGTCGCTGAAGGGCACGCTGAACCACATCCTCACCGTGGACTGGTATTACCTCGAGATGTTCGAGCGCAGCCACGCGGGCCTTCCGCCACATCCGCAGGCCTGGCGCCATTTCGAGCCCGAGGAGCCCTTCGCGCGCTGCGTGGATGTCGCCCGCGAGCAACACGCGGCCGACCGGCGCCTGATCTCGTTCTGCGAATCGCTGGACGATGCGAAGCTGGACGCCGCGATCCTCATGCCGCGGCGGGTGGGCGGCGCGCATCGCGACTACACGCGCCGGATCCTCGCCCACCTCTTCGAGCACCAGATCCACCACCGCGGCCAGGCGCACGCCATGCTCTCGGGCACCCGCGTGGCCCCACCGCAGCTCGACGAATTCTTCTGCACCGCCGAAGCGCACCTCCGGGCCCCGGATTTCGCCGAGCTCGGGTTCAGCGAGGCCGCGATCTGGGGCGAGCGCGCGAACCCGCCGGGCGCATGACGCGGCACGTCGCATTCCTGCGCGCCGTCAACGTGGGAGGCCGCGGCGTCGTGAAGATGTCCGATCTCGCCAGGCGCCTCACCGCGCTCGGCCTCACCGACGTCTCGACCTTCATCGCGTCGGGCAACGTGATCTTCACCGCCCAGGGCAAGCCGCTCGAGCTCGCGCAGCGCATCGAAGCCGATCTCCTCGACTGGCTCGGCTACCCGGTGGCGGCGATGGTGCGCACCTGGGCGGACCTGGAAGCCCTGGTCGCGTCCAATCCGTTCAAGGGCGTCACGCGCCAGCCCGACGCGAAGCTCTACGTCGCCTTCCTGTGGGAGCCGCCGAAGGAAAAGCCGAAGCTGCCGCGCGTCTCGGAGCGCTCGGGCCTGCGCCTCTTCCGCGTCACCGGCAGCGAGGCGTTCATGGTGGCGGAGCGCCTCGCCGACGGAAAATTCGGCGTGCCCAACCTGCCGCTCGAAAAGGAGCTGGGCGTGCCCGCCACCACCCGAAACTGGAATACCATCCTGCGCTTGGTCAACCTGAAGAACCTTCCGTGAAACGATCCCTGCTCGCCCTCCTCTGCACCGCTGTACTCCCCGTCGCCGCCCAGACCACCGTCCTGCATTGCGGGCAGCTCGCCGACGTGCGCGCCCAGCGCCTGCTGCGCGAACAATCGATCGTCGTCGAGGGCAAGACCATCGCGCGCGTGGAAGCCGGATACGCCGCGCTGCCCGGTGCGACGGTCGTGGACTTGAAGTCGCACACGTGCCTGCCGGGCTGGATCGACCTCCACGTGCACCTCTCGGCGCAGATCAATCCGCGCAGCCAGCTCGAGGGCTACACGTTGAATCCCGGCGACTACGCGCTGCAGGCGGCGGGCAACGCGGAGAAGACGCTGCTCGCGGGCTTCACCACCGTGCGGGACCTCGGCGGTCCGTACGCGACAGGAGTCGCGCTTCGCAACGCCGTGCGGGCCGGCACTGTCCGTGGCCCGCGTGTCTACGCCGCCGCGTTCATGACCTCCACCGGAGGACACGGGGATGGTTCCAACGGGCTTCGCCGCGACCTGGCGGGCAATCCCGGCCCGGACCAATACATCATCAATGGCGCGGACGACGCCCGCAAAGCCGTGCGCCAGGCCTACAAGGAAGGCTTCGACCAGATCAAGATCTCCACCACGGGCGGCGTGCTCTCGGTGGCGAAATCCGGAGATGCCCCGCTGCTTGCCGACGATGAGCTCGCGGCGATCGTGACGACGGCACGCGACTACGGCTTCAAGGTCGCGGCGCACGCGCACGGCGCGGAAGGGTTGAAGCGCGCGGTGCGAGCGGGCGTGCAGACCATCGAGCACGGCACCTTCCTCGACGACGAGGGCTTCGCCCTTATGAAGAAGAACGGCACCTGGCTCGTGCCTACCATCAGCGCCGGCAAGTACGTCGCGGAGCGAGCGAAGGAGCCGGGCTTCTTCCCGGAGATCATCCGCGTGAAGGCCGCCGCGATCGGCCCGCAGATCCAGGAGATGTTCGCCCGCGCCTACAAGGCCGGCGTGAAGATCGGCTTCGGCACCGACACCGGCGTGAGCCCGCACGGCGACAACGCGAAGGAATTCATCTACATGGTGGAGGCCGGCATGCCCGCGCTGGAGGCCTTCCGCGCCGCCACGCTCGAGGCCGCCACGATCCTCGGAGCCCAGGAGCAGTTCGGCACGCTCGAACGCGGCAAGCTCGCCGACATCGTCGCCGTGCCGGGCGATCCCACGAAGGACATCACCGCCGTCACGCGCGTCGCCTTCGTGATGAAGGAAGGCGTGGCCTACAAAAAGCCTTGAGAAATGAATGGGGTCAGACTCCATTTAGCCTGCCCTCGTCGGGCTAAATGGAGTCTGACCCCATTCATTTCCGTCAGGGCAGGATGAGGAACTCGTGCGCCGTGGGGTCGATCACGACCTTGCCGCGCACCAGGGCATCCGCTCCCAGCACGCCGTCGCGTACCGCGTAGCCGGTCGAGCGCGGCTCGATCGACTGCATCTCTCCGAAGGCCACGCGCGCGCCTCCCACGAAGAGCGTCGCGTCGCGGTGCACCACGAGATCCACCTTGCGCGAGCTGCCGGCGCCCATGACTTGCGAGGGCACGCGCTCGCCGTCGCCGAGGCCCATGGCGCGCGCGATGTTTCCGGACAGCGAGGAGTGCGACGCGCCCGTGTCCAGGAACAGCCGCATGGGCAGCCCGTTGGGGGCACGAGCGCGCACGTAAGGTTCGCCGATCCACGCGAGGTCGCCCGAAGCCCGCCGCGCGCCCGCCGGCTTCTCGAACGTCACGGCCTGCTGCGCGTTGTCGATGGTGGTGCGAAGGCGCGCCAGCGCATTCCAGCCCAGCATGCCTTCGAAGCCGCTGATCTCGGCGCCGCCCTGCCGGAAGCGCAGCCGCGCCGAGTCGATGATGAGCACCGGATGACGCTCGATGCGAATGCCGCCGAGGTCGAGGTCCGCCACCGCGAGCTCGACCAGCACGCCCTCGCCGTGCACATCACGCGCTCCCGTGCGGGCACCCAGGCGTTTGGCGCCCGCCGCGGCCGCAAGCTCCGAGCCGATCACCGTGAGGCCGGCTCCGGTATCGAGGCCCAGCATCGCGCCGACGCCGTTCACGCGGATCGGGATCGCGGGCGTGGGCGCCGCCGTTGAACGGTCAAAGATCGAGCGCGTCGGCTCCGTGTAGGTCCAGCGCTCCGCCTTGCGCGCTTCGAGCAGTGCCTCGACGAACGAGCGGTCGACGCGGCTCGGAAAGGCTTTCTCCGGAACGGTCGCGCTCTCCTTCGCCACCGCGGAGAGCAACGCGCGAGCGCGAGGCTCGGCCCCCCGATCGGCGAGCAACTCCGTGAGGCGGCCCTGCGCACTGTCCAGGCGCCCCTCGGCGAGGTCGCGAAGCGAACGCGCGTACTCGCGCTCCGGCTCCGTCGCGGCCAGGCTCTCCGCGCGTTCGTAGTCGAGCGCGAGCGCGGCATCCCAGAAGCCGGCGTAGGTGCGCGCGAGCGGCGCGGGCGCCGGGGCGACCTCCAGCGACACGCGCGGCGTGGCGGAGCACCCCGCGAGCAGGCAGACGAAGAGGAGGCGTCGAAGGTCCACGACGAAGCAGGGTATCCGATTTCCACGCGGTCCCAGGGCCGGACCGGGCGGCCCCGCTAGAACACGTCGAACGTCCACGACCCTTTGGCGAACACCTCGGACTGGTAGCGCCGGAAACCGCTGTCGGCGTCTTCGGTGCGGCCGAACGTGGCGCCGAGGTACATCGTGAGGTAGAGCCCGCGGCGGTGCCCGTAGACGATCGACACCGTGTCCTGCCTTTCGCGGTGGGACACGGGCTCGTTCCACAGCGAGGCCGCACGGCGGATCCAGTTCTGCTGCCAGATGGTGCGCACGCCGTCGCGTGCGGTGAAGTGCCAGAACGCGAGCAGCTGCTGCGAGCGCTGCGCGATGATCCGCTTGGAGCCTTCCACCGCTTCGATGGAATCGATCCAGTCGTTGTCGATGCGGTACTCGAGCTCGAGGCGCGAGTGCGGCCGCATGTTCGCGGTGGTGCCGATGTAGGCGCCCTTGCCGACGCGGTTGTTGGCCACGTCCACCCGGTCGCCCCACGCGACTTCGGTGTAGAAGCGCGAGAGCCACGGCCACGGGTTGCTCTCGATGCTCGCCCAGTACTGGTCGCGCTTGCGGATGCCGCCGCCCGGCGTCACGGCCACGAGGTTGTTCGGGCGCCATTCCGCGGCGAGCGTCGTCGCGCGCGGCAGCGTCACGCGCAGCCCCACGTTGTTCTGCTGGTACTGCACGCCGCCCTCGCGGTCCGTCTTGTACTCGGCGTTGAGGTAGGGCGTGACCTCGTTGAAGCCCCACAGCTCGAGGAACTTGCGCCCGGTCTCGCTGTAGATGCGCCGGTAGCCGTTCTGCCCGAAGAAGCCGTTGTCGGCGCGGAACTGCGTGCCCACATCCTCGAGCGCGATGTACTCGTCCCACTTCGCGTTGCTGAAGCGCCAGTCGACGATGGCCGCGTGCCCGCGCTGCTCTTCCTGCTTGATGAGCCGGCCCGTTGCGTCGGGCAGCGCCGTCGTCCACGACTCGAGCACCTGCGCGCGGAAGCGGTGCTCGGCGTTGGGGAACCACGCGAGGTCGGGGCCCAGCACCCGGTTGTAGCCACGGTTGTCTTCCAACGTGCGATCTGTGGCGAGGATGCCGGCCGACGCTCCGCCCACCTGCCAGCGGCCGCGCGCGTAGCTCGCCATCGACTTGAAGTCCTGCAGCGCGTAGTTGGTGCCGTAGGTATTGGGCAGGAGCACGAGGCCGCCGCCATCGTCGCGCGTCACGAGCGCGGTGCCGTCGAACTTGTCCGAGCGCTGCGTCACGCGGCCGCCCCACGAAGGATCGGTCACGGCGCGCGTGTACATCGCGTTGAACGGCGACTGCAGGATGTCGGCGCCCTCGAGGAAGAACGGCCGCTTCTCCGGATAGAAGAGCGCGAACTGCGTGTTGCCCACGAGCTGCGGCGTGTCCAGCTCGACTTGCGAGAAGTCCGGGTTGATGGTGGCGTCGACGATGGTGTCGGGGCGCGGCTTCCATTTGATGTCGAGACTGGGGACGACCTCGCGCTCGGTGCGGTCGTAGACGCCGACGACCTTGTCGCGCGTGGTGCGGGCCGTCACGAGCGGTGTGACCTGAAGGTGGTCCGCGGACGGCAGGTCGTTCAGGCCGGTGAGCGGGTTGTTCAGGCAGATGAAGCAGTTCTGCTCGCGCGGCAGCGGCGCCGAGGCGATGCGGTAGCGTTGGTCGCGCGGATAGTTGCGGAAGACCAGCACGCTCCACGTGGACGACGGCGGGTCGCCGTAGCGCAGCGACGCGAACGGGATGCGGAATTCCGCGGTCCAACCGCCATCGAACCGACCCGTGACCACCTCGAACTCGATGTCGGGCGAGAAATCCTCGTTGCCCGTGTCCTCGTTGAAGAGCCCGTCGCCGATGGAGCCGCGCGGGTTCACGCGGAAGAAATGGGCGAACTTCTTCGTGCCGACCGGATCGACGAACAGCACGATCATGTCCTGGTCCGCGAGCACGTTGTCGCGCCGGGCGAAGGGCTCGCGCAGCTGGCTCATGTCCGGGTCGAAGGATTTCACGCCGACGTACAGCGCGCTCTTGTCGAACACGAAGCGCGCCTCGGTCCGCACGCGCGCCTTCACCTTGTCCTGCGGGAAGAGCTCCCAGAATTCGTCCATCAGCGGGGCGTCGCGCCACGCAGCTTCGTCCAGCTTGCCGTCCAGGACGATGGTCTCGCCCGCGGGGAGGCGGTGCGCCTCGATGGCCCCGGCCTGGCCCGCCCCGGCCAGCATCCAGGCCCAGAGCCCCACCCCCAGCCAACGCGTTTTTTTCATGTTATTCAGGACCTTGAAGAGTGCCCGCAGACTAAAGGTGGGGGCCCGTCCCGCGCAAGCCCGATTGCGATGAAACGCGGAAATCAGGAAACGAAATGGCGGGGAAGCCCGCTTCCGGCCGTCAAGTTGTGCGCTGCAGCAAACGGGCGTATAGTCCGGCGCCATCCCCCCGGAGGCGGTATTTCCGGGCGCGGATAAACGATGAACGCCTCTTCAGCCACGGCCCCAGCGGCCTACGTTCCCCGCAAGGCAATCGCCCCCCTGGTCGTTGGGGCGATCGGCGTTGTGTTCGGCGACATCGGCACCAGCCCGCTGTATGCGCTGAAGGAAGCGTTCAGCCCCGAGTACGGCATCCCGCTTTCGCGCACCAGCGTGCTGGGCCTGCTCTCGCTCATCGTCTGGTCGATGTTCTGGGTCGTCGCGATGAAGTACCTGATCGTGATGATGCGCGCCGACAACAACGGCGAAGGCGGCATCCTGGCCCTCCTGGCGCTGGCGCTGCGGGAGGTGAAGAAGACCGAGCCGCGGCTGCGATGGGCGGTCATCTCCATCGGCATCTTCGGCGCCGCGATGTTCTACGGCGACAGCATGATCACGCCCGCGATCTCCGTGCTCTCCGCGGTCGAGGGCCTCGAGATCGCCACACCCGCCTTCAGCAAGTACGTGATCCCGATCACGCTGGGCATCCTCACCGGGCTCTTCGTGATCCAGCGCCACGGCACGGCAAAGATGGGCGCGCTCTTCGGGCCGGTGACGATCGTGTGGTTCCTCGCGATCGCCGCCTCGGGGGCCTCGCACATCGTCGACAACCCCGAGGTGCTGGGCGCGCTGAACCCCGCGCACGCCGTCACCTTCTTCGAGCTCTACCCGACGCAGGGCTTCTTCGTCCTCGGCGCCGTGTTCCTCGCGCTGACCGGCGGCGAGGCGCTCTACGCGGACATGGGCCACTTCGGCAAGAAGCCGATCCGCATCGCGTGGTTCGGCCTCGTGATGCCGGCGCTGATCATCAACTACTTCGGCCAGGCCGCGTTCGTGCTCTCGAACCCCGCCGGCATCAAGAACCCGTTCTATCTCATGCTGCCGTCGTGGGCGTTGATGCCCATGGTGGTGCTGGCCACGTTCGCGACGGTGATCGCCTCGCAGGCGGTGATCTCCGGCGCCTTCTCGGTCACGCGCCAGGCGATCTTGCTGGGCTACGTCCCGCGCCTGAACATCGAGCACACGTCGTCCAAGGAGATCGGCCAGATCTACGTGCCGTTCATCAACTGGTCGCTCTATGTCGCGGTCGTGCTGCTGGTGCTGGGCTTCCAGAGCTCCGACAACCTGGCCTCGGCCTACGGCCTCGCGGTCGCGGCGACGATGGTGATCGAATGCCTGCTCGCGTGGGTCGTCGCGCGGCGCATCTGGAAGTGGAACGCGCCGATGACCGGGCTCGTGATCGGCAGCATGCTGGTCATCGACCTCGTGTTCCTCGCGTCCAACGCCACCAAGATCCACCACGGCGGCTGGTTCCCGATGATCATGGGCCTCGTCATCTTCACCATGCTGATCACGTGGCGGCGCGGGCGCTCGCTCATGTTCCACCGCCTGTCCGAGCAGGGCATCCCGCTGAAGCCGTTCCTGGACAGCCTGCGCGCGAGCCCGCCGACCAAGGTGGAAGGCACGGCGATCTTCATGACCAGCAGCACCACGGCCGTGCCGCACGCGCTGCTGCATAACCTGAAGCACAACCGCGTCCTGCACGACAAGACGGTGTTCCTCACGATCGTCACGCACGACGTGCCCGTGGTGCCGGCGGAGGACCGCGTGCAATACGAGCGGCTGGGCGAAGGCTTCTACCGGCTCGAGGCCTGGTACGGATTCAAGGAGCAGCCCGACATCGACGAGATCCTCAACTCCTGCCGCGTGCGCTACGGGCTGGGGTTCGACCTCATGGATACGTCGTTCTTCCTGTCGCGCGAGACCGTCGTGCCCGCGGACATGCCGGGGATGGCGAGGTGGCGGGACCACCTCTTCGCGTGGATGTCGCGCAACGCCACGCGCGCCACCGACTTCTTCAACATCCCCACGAACCGGGTCGTCGAGCTCGGGACCCACGTCGAGATCTAGAAATAATTGGGGTCAGACCCCAATTATTTTCGAAAGAGGGTCTGACCCTAATTCCGGTCGAGCTCCAGGCGCTTGCCGTCGGGCGTGGTGAGGATCAGCTTGTTGCCCGAGATGGCCGCGCGAGGCCGCCCCGCGAGGATGGCGAGCATCAGCGCCTCGGCTTCGTTGCCCGCACCCAGGCACGCGCGCTTCGTGGTGGCCGCGGCGACCTCGAGGCGATCCCCGTCATAGGTATAGCTGCCGGTGAGCATGTTGCAGCCGGTGAAGCCCGTGACGCGCCCCGTGGTGGAGAACTCGAGCCGCGCGGCGGCACCGGGATTGGCGGCGCCGGGGACGGTCCAGCCGGTGCCGGCGAGCGTGACGGGTTCGGGCATCGGAGCAGCGGCGCGAGGCGCTTCCGGCGAGGAGGCGGCGCACGCTGTCACCAGCAGCGCCAACGCCACCGGAACGAGCTTCACTTCGGAGGTTCCACCGCCAGCAGCTTGAGCGTGCCGCCCGAGCCGCTCATCGTCATGGTGGGGCCGGTGATGCTGTAGCTGGAGACGAACTGCAGCGTCTCGAGCACGCGCTGCTCGGCGGCCATCGCGGAGGGATCGCACATGCGCTTGCTGGCGCTGATCGCGGTGAACGCGATGGCGCGCGCACCGACCGCATCCGACAGGTAGCGCGCGTTGATGCGGTTGCAGCCGCCGAAGCCTTCGAGGCGGCCGTCGCCCATGCGGAGGTACGGCTGCTCACCCTGGAGCGGCAGCTCGAGGATCACCTGCCAGCGCGTGCCCACGAAGGGCTTGGGCGGCGGCTCCTTCGACTGCTCCCAGGTCTGGGCCATGGCGCACGCGCCGAGCACGAGCGCGGAGGCGGCTATCGCGAGGTGGGTTTTCATCCGGCTAGATTAACATTGCGCGATGTGCAGCCGCTATTTCCTCGACGCCGACGGCAACATCATCGCCTACACGTTCCAGGTGCCGGTGCACGACCGCGTCAAGAAGCGCTTCAACATCGCGCCGACCCAGGATGCGCCCGTGATCCGGGCCGCGGAGGCGGGCGTGCGCGAGATGGCGATGCTGCGTTGGGGCCTGGTGCCGTCCTGGGCCAAGGACGTGAAGATCGGCTCGCAGATGATCAACGCGCGCTCCGAGACGCTCGCCGAGAAGCCGGCGTTCCGCAACGCCTTTCGCCTGCGCCGCTGCATCGTCCCAGCCACGGGATTCTTCGAGTGGACCGGCGAGGCCGGCCGCAAGCAGGCCTACGCGATCACCATCCCCGAGCGGCCGATCTTCGCCTTCGCCGGGCTGTGGGAATGGTGGAAGCGCGAGGATGGCGAGGGCGTCGAGACCTTCACCATCGTCACCACGGACGCCAACGAGGCGGTGGGCGCCATCCACGACCGCATGCCCGTGATCCTTCCCGCGGATGCATACGACCGCTGGCTCTTCGGCACCGCGGAGGATGCGCGCTCGCTGCTGCAGCCCTCGGCGGAGACGATCGCGCTGCGGCGCATTGGTGCGTTGGTCGGCAATTCCAAGAACGACGTGCCGGAAGTGCTCGCGGACCCGCCGGCCGAACCGCCTGCGAAAGAGGACCGCAACCGCTCGCTATTCTGAGAGCACCGGCTGCGGCACGGGCTTCAGCTTGCCCACGTGTTGCAGCAGGATGCGGTAGACGTCCGGATCGAAGTCGATCTCCACGCGCGACGTCAGCAGCTCCTCCAGCTCGATCTCATCTCGCGCCGTGCCGACGTGGTGCCAGCGGTCGAACACGTGCGCGGCCTCCAGGCCCGTGAGCGGATCGCGCTCGCGGATGAGGGCCCGGCCTTCGCAGGGCCAGTCGCGCAGCTTGTAGGGCCCCAGCGCGGTGAGGAGCCGCAGCCCATGCACCTGCGTCGTTTCTTCCCCGATGCAGGCGCCGCGGCACTTGCGCACCTGCCGCGCGAAGCACGGGCCGCCGCGCTTCTCCCAGCCGAGGCAGCGCCAGCACAGGCCGTGCTCGCCCGCGAGCCCCTCCAGCATCGCGCGCACGTGGGCCTTCGACGCGAACGGACCATGAAGCGGCGTGGCACCCGGGCCGCGCGAGGCCCAGTCGATGTCCCTGGCCAGGTGCACCTCGGGCGGCGCGGAGAAGTTGGTGAGCTCGACGAAGCAGGCGCCGAGCTTCCGTCGCAGCCGGTAGTTGTGCAGCGGCAGCACCGTCTTCACGAGGTCCGCTTCGCGCAGCAGCGCTCCGATCTCGCCCGCCGTCGATTCGCACTCGATGCGCCGGATCTCGCTCGAGATGCGCAGGTCGTTGGAGTTGCGATAGTCGCCGGAGAAATGAGAACGCACACGGTCGCGCAGCGAGACGCTCTTGCCGATGTAGATCGGCAGGTCGTTCACGCCGTAGAACTGGTACACGCCCGGACCCTCGGGCAGGTTCTCCAGCGCGTCGTGCGCGAGCTGCGGCGGCAGGCTGGGGATCTTGAGGATGCGCTTCACCGCCGCGTCGATCTCCTCGGGGCTGCGCGTGCGGTAGAGCAGCTGCACGAAGTGCCAGAGCACCCGCGCATCGCCGAGCGCGGAATGGCGGCCGGTGCGCGAGGCGGGGTCCCCGGAGAACGCGCTGCCCAGCCCGTGGCGGGCGACGACGGCATCGAGCCCGTGGCCGATCGCCTCCGGAAAGAGCCGGCGCGACAGGCGCACGGTACAGAGCACCTCCGCGGTGAAGGGCATCTCCACGCGCTTGAACTCGTGCTTGAGGAAACCGAAGTCGAAGCGCGCGTTGTGCGCGACGAAGAGGCTGCCTTCGAGGCGCTGCATCACGTCGCGCCGCAGCTCCCCGAATGTCGGAGCACTACGCACCATGTCGTTGGTGATCCCGGTGAGAGCCTGGATGGCCTCGGGGATCGAGCACTCGGGATTCACGAGCGAGGACCACTCCTCCACGACCTCGCCCTCGATCACCTGCACGATGCCGATCTCGGTGATGCGCTCCTTCGCCGGCGACGTGCCGGTGGTCTCCACATCCACGAAGGCGACCGACGGGGCCAGCATCACGCGTCCTTCGCCTTCCGGTGCGCTCTCCAGGGCGCGGACGCGAAACGCTCCACGAGGAAATCCACCATCGCCGCGACCTTGGGCGAGCGGTGACGGCCCTGCGGCCACACGACGTGCAGCGGCAGCGGCTCGACGTGGTGCGCATCCGCAAGGACCTTCACGAGCTTCTTCTCGCGCAGCGGCGCTCCGGCCACGACGTCCACCAGGCGCACGATCCCCACGCCAAGCTCCGCCATCTGCAGCGCAGATTCCGCGCTGTTGGTCATGGTGTTGCCGTGAACCTCGACCGTTCGCACGGCCCCCTTCGCATCGTGGAACGGCCAGCGCCACAGCGCGGGGAACCCCGAGAGGCGCACGCAGTTGTGCTGCAGGAGGTCCTCGGGCTTCTTCGGCGTGCCGTGGCGCTTCAGGTACGCGGGCGAGGCGACGATCACGCGCTCCAGGTCGCAGATCTTGCGCGCGACCAGCGAGGAGTCGGCGAGCGTGCCCGTGCGGATGCCGATGTCGGAGCCTTCCTCGAGGAGATCCACGACGCGGTCGGTGAAGGCGAGGTCGAGTTCCACTTCCGGATGCCGGCGCAGGAAGTCGGGCAGCGCCGGGGCCAGCGCATGGAAGCCGAAGGCCGTGCCGACGTTCACGCGCAGCACGCCCCGCGGCCGGGTGCGGAACTGCGCCACTTCCGCTTCCGCCTCGGCGATATCGGTGACGATGCGCCGAGCACGGTGAAGGTAGGCCTCGCCTTCGGGCGTGAGCGCGAGCTTGCGCGTCGTGCGGTTCAGCAGCCGGACGCCGAGGCGATCCTCGAGGCGGGTGACCAGCTTCGAGACCGCGGACGGGGTGAGGCCCAGCTCCCGCGCCGCCTTGGAGAACCCGCCCAGCTCGAGCGCGCGCACGAAGACCGTCATGTCGGCGGGTGCGCTCATTTGTGCCTGGATTTCATCAATTCTGTGACCTTACCCCGGATTGTATATCGTTCCCGGGGTAATTATGTTGAGAGGACAGCCCCCAAAAGGGGCACCCTCCAGGAGCACGGAAATGACATACGAGACCCACAGCAAAGCCAGGAAAGACCGCGCAGCGCTGATCGGAACCTTGATCGGCTCGGCGCTCGGCAGCGCGATTCAGTTCGTCTCGAAGGCGTGGCGCTCGAGCTCTTCCAAGGGCACGAACTCCAGCGCGCTCTCGTGAGTGGCCTCGAGGATCACGGGCGGGGCCACCCCCGCCTCGAGCGCCTCGAGCCAGCGCAGCACGCACAGGCACCAGCGGTCGCCGGGCTTCAGGCCCCGGAACCGCGCCTGCGGTACCGGTGAGGAGAGGTCGTTGCCGCTCTCGCGGCTGAAGTCGAGGAAGGCCTGCGTCATGCGGGCGCAGATCACGTGCGCGCCCCCGTCGTCTTCGCCCGTGCGGCAGCTGCCGTCGCGGTAGTAGCCGGTGAGCGGGTCGTAGCAGCAGGCGAGCAGCGCGCCGCCGAGAACGTTGCGATCCATTCGGCTAAAATAGCCCATGCCGCGCACCCGTGCCAAATCCCCGCCCCGATTCACCCGCGACGCCGAGCGCCTGATCGCCCTGTCGCAGGGGCTGAACGCGTCCGGCAGCCTCACCGAGGACCGCTACTGGGAGTCCGAGATGTCGGCGCTCACGGCCCGCCTCCTCGGCAACGGGAACGATTCGCCGATCGACGCGGCCCTCGACCATCTTTACGTGAGCAACCTCGGCGCCTACGACACGCTGATCGAGCTCGTGGAGAACGAGAGCGAGGCCATGCCCGTGATGAAGGGCGATGCCGCGTGGCAGGCGCTGCTGATCGCGGTGCCTATGGTCGCCTGGTCGAAGTACTCCATTCCCTCGGGCCCGATCGGCCGCGAGGACAGCGATGCGTTGCGCGCCCAGCTCCAGGGCCACGTGCTCGCCGAGGGTGCCGGCTGCGTCGTGGTGCCGTACCTCCAGTCGATCGACCAGCTTCCGCGCCACTTCTCGGAGCTTCGCAAGCTCACCGCGCGCCTGGCCGACGCGGCCGTGACGGGCGAGGCCCCGCGCATCGACTTCACCCGCCTGCCCGAGACCGCCAACCTGCTCGCCGACACGCGCTTCGTGATCGCCTGCGCGGTGGCCCCTCGCGGAGCCCCGATCTTCCGCTGGCAGGAAGACGCCTCGGGCCACGCCGGCCGCACGCACAGCCTCGAGCAGTGGATCGCCCAGGCGCGGCCCACGCTCGCGAAGCTGCTGCCGGGCTGCGTGTTCGAGTGCCTGCTTCCCGACGCGTACTACGTGAACTGCCGCGAGTCGGACCGGCGCGTGCGTCCGTTCGGCGTGAAGGCCGCGGTCGCCTTCCTCGAGGCGGCGCTCTCCACGAAAGCGAAGGATCTGCGCGCCGTGGTGGCCGGCTTCGGCGACGAGCGCGTGGACGAATATCGCATCGCCTTCACGCTCCCCGGCGACGAGGACGTGGCCCACGGCGTCGTGTGGCCGCTCTACGGCCGCGAGGACGAGAACACGCGTCCCGGCCCGCTGGACGAAGTCGTGGCGCAGCTGAACGAGTGCGGCATCACCGAGGTGAAGAAGCTCTCCGGCCTGTTCACGCCCGAATATTGCGAGGACTGCGGGGCTCCGCTCTTCGCCAATCCCGAGGGCGAGATCGTGCATGCGGAGCTGCCCGAGGAAGCCGACACCCACGCAGCGCACTTCCATTGAGATGAATAAAGGGGTCAGACCACTTTATTGCTCGCCTTTGGCAATAAAGTGGTCTGACCCCTTTATTCATTAACCGTGGACGCGCTGTCGGAAGTCTTGCGAGCCGTAAGGCTTGCCGGCGCCGTCATCCTCAACGCGGATCTCGGAGCTCCCTGGGGTCTCACCGTCACCGAGACCACGCCGCTCGCGCGCGGCTTCCTGCACGACGCCGACAAGCCCGCGATCTTCCACGTGATGCTGCGCGGCGAGTGCTGGATGCAGGTGGACGAGGACGAGCCCATCCGCGTCACCGAAGGCGAAGCCCTGCTCTTTCCGCACGGCCACGCGCACAAGCTCGAGAGCTTCACGGACGTGACCGTCTCCACGCCGCTCGCTACGCTGCTGACGCCGCCGATCGCCGGCGAGCTGGTGCCTGCCGTACATGGCGGTGGTGGCGAGCACACGAGGCTTGCGACGGGGCTCGCGTCGTTCGACCGGCGCCTCGCGGATCCGCTCCTGGCCGCGCTGCCGAACGTCGTCCGCGTGGACCTGCGTGGAACCGCGGCACTGGAGCAACTGGAGGGATCGCTCGCCTTCGAGCTCACGGAAACTGAAGCGCCGCGTCCCGGCGGGATCGCGAGCCTCGCCCGCATTGCCGAGCTGGTGGTGATCGACGTGATCCGACGCCACATCGAAGCCACGCCGCCGGGCGCAACCGGTTGGCTCGCCGGCCTCGACGATCGCTACGTGGGTCGAGCGCTGGCGCTGATGCACGGGCGGCCCGGTGACGAATGGACCGTGGAGAAGCTCGCGAAGCTGGTGGGACTCTCGCGCTCCGCGCTCGCCGAGCACTTCACGCGCATCCTGGGCGACCCGCCCATCACCTACCTCACGCGCTGGCGCCTCTCGCTCGCCGCCCGCGACCTCGCCAACTCCTCGCGCGAGATCCAGGGCATCGCCAAGGACGCGGGCTACGAATCCGCCGGCGCCTTCGCCCACGCCTTCAAGCGCGCCTTCGGCAAAACTCCCACCGCCTGGCGCCGCAAGAACCGGAGACGCAAGTAATTAGGGTCAGCTACTTTTTTCTACCGTCCACACGGAAAGAAAAAAGTAGCTGACCCTAATTACTGCTACTTGATGGCCTTGGAGAGGAACGGGAAGGACACGTCGTACCGGTAGTCGATGTCGGAGTGCGTGTCGTCGAACTCCTCGTACGTGTGCGCGATGCGGGCCGCGGCGAGGCGCTTCGAGAGGATCCGCGAGCCGAACTGGATGTGGTACTGGTCGCGCGAGCCGCAGTCGACGTAGATGCCGCGCAGCGACTTCAGGTTCCTCTTGTACTTCTCGACCAGGTTGATCGGGTCGTGCTTCTTCCATTCGCGCCAGCGCTCGGGGATCACCTCCCCCGTCTCGAGGTTGAACGGCAAGCGGAAGCCGTTCGGCGCGCGCGGGTCCGGATCGTACGTGGCGCTCATGCAGAGGTTCATGATCGCGTGGCCCTCGGCCATCGTGACCTTTTCCTTCTTCCACACGGTGTCCAGGAAGCGGCGCACGCGGCCATCGTCGCGGCCCTTCTCCGCGCCCTTCTCCATCTTCCGGACGTCGAACTTGCCGGAAGCCGCGGCCTTGCGCGGGCGGTACTTCGCGAGCTCGACCAGCGTGTTCGGCCAGTCGTGCCAGTAGACGAAGTCGAAGTAGGCATCGCCGGAGTGATCGGCGATCGCACCCCACGTCGATGCGTACTTCATGCCGTGGATGATCGCCCCGTAGCCGCCCGACGATTTGCCGAAGCACGCGCGATGGTCACGCGAAGCCTTGGTGCGGAACTCGCGATCCACGAACGGGACGATCTCCTTCGTGAGGTAGTCCCCGTAGTTGCCCACGGCCGACGAGTTCACGTATTGGTTGCCTCCCAGGGCGGTGAAGCAATCCGGGAAGACGATGATCGCCGGCGCCATCCGCCCCTCGTGGATGAGGCGCGAGGCTCTCTCCGGCACGTTCTCGGTGAAGTTCTTCCACGCGATGTGCGAGAGGCCCGAGCCCATGAAGCCCACCATGTCGACGATGACGGGGTAGCGCTTGCCGCGGTTGCGCGTGCTGCCTTCGTTGTATCCGGGCGGCAGCCACACGGCGAGGTTGCGGGTCGAAGGATCGCCGAGCGCGTTGTCGCGCAGGACCTTCGACTCATGCTCGAGGATGACGACGGTGCCCGACTGCCACTGGGGACGCTTGAGGCCCATGAGAGCTCCCTGGATGCGAAGGTCCGATTCTAGCCCGGGGGAAGCGCGCCTTCCGACAGCAAGCTCCAGGCGTGGCGAGCGATCTGCTCTTCCTCGAGGGACGGCATGACGCGCACATCGCAGCGCGAGAGAACGGGATCCTGCGAGATGCCGAACCACGCGAGACCCTCGCAGATCGCCGAGCGCGTCGCGGCGTCGTTCTCGCCGATGCCCCCGGTGAAGACGAGCAGGTCCAGGCCCCCCAGCACCGTGATCATCGCGGCCACCTGCTTGCACGCGGCGCGGCAGAACATGGCGATGGCGAGGCGCGCACCGGGGCTGGCCGGCGCGGCCTCGCGCAGGCGACGCATGTCACCGGACACGCCGGAGACGGCCAGCAGGCCGCCTTCGTGGTTGACCAGCCGCTCGATCGCGGCGGCGTCGAGGGAGCGCGTGCGCATCAGGTGGACCAGCAGCCCCGGATCCACGTCACCGGTGCGCGTGCCCATGATCAACCCGCCCGCCGGAGTGAGGCCCATGCTGGTGTCGACCGAGCGGCCTTCGTGCACCGCCGTCACGCTGGCGCCGCTTCCGAGGTGGGCGATCACCAATCGCGCGGGCAACGCGGCCCCGAGACGGCGCACGATCGATTCGCACGACAGCCCGTGGAAGCCGTAGCGCTGCACACCCTCTTCGCGCAGCTCGCGCGAAACGGGAAGCACGCGCGCGGCATCCGGCAGCCCCTCGTGGAAGCCCGTGTCGAAGCACAGCACCTGCGGACGATGGGGAAAGCGCGCGAGCGCTTCCGCGACGAGCGCCCGCGCGGCCGGCGCATGCAGCGGTGCGAAGGCGGCAGCCGCATCGAGCTCCCGCAATGCCGCGTCGTCGGCGACGCAAGGCCGGCGTAGCCGCGGGCCACCGTGGACGATGCGGTGGCCCACGGCATCGACGGCGGGCAGGCCGCCCGAATCAAGGCTTCGCACGATCGCCTCGAGCGAGTCCGACTGGCCCGAGAGCAGGCACGCGGCTTCCGCCGCACTGGCGCGATACAGGCCGAACTTGAGGGAGGAAGAGCCCGCGTTCAGGGCGAGGACGATCATGCATTCCACGATGCGCCCCGGCCTCCCGTGCGTCTGTACGGTATCGCACCGGTGTGCGGCACCGAACCGACCTGCCGATGCGCTTCGCCTATCGTGATCCGATGATCGAGACCCTCTCTCCCGCGCAGCTGAACGCCATCGACGCCTACTGGCGCGCGGCGAACTACCTCTCCGTGGGGCAGATCTACCTCCGCTCCAACGCGCGCCTGCGCGAGCCGCTCACCTTCGCGCACGTCAAGCCGCTGGTCGTGGGCCACTGGGGAACGGTGCCGGGCCAGAACTTCATCTATGCCCACCTGAACCGGGTGATCACGGCGCACGACCTCGACATGATCTACGTCGCCGGCCCCGGCCATGGCGGCCAGGCGCTCGTGGGCAACACGTGGCTCGAGGGCAGCTACAGCGAGACCTATCCGGAGGTGAGCCAGGACGACGCCGGGATGACGAAGCTCTTCGCGCAGTTCTCCTCGCCCGGCGGCATCTCCAGCCACGCGGCACCGGCCACGCCCGGCTCGATCCACGAAGGCGGCGAGCTGGGCTATTCGCTGGCTCACGCGTTCGGCGCCGTGTTCGACAACCCGGCGCTCATCGTCGCCTGCGTGGTCGGCGACGGCGAGGCCGAGACCGGCCCGCTCGCCACGGCCTGGCACTCGAACAAGATGCTCGATCCCGTCACCGACGGAGCCGTGCTCCCGATCCTGCACCTGAACGGCTTCAAGATCAGCAACCCCACGGTGCTGGCGCGAATCGAGCCCGAGGAGCTCGAGCAATACTTCCGCGGCATGGGATGGCGGCCGATCTTCGTGGAAGGCGACGATCCCGCCGCGATGCACCAGGCGATGGCGGCAGCGCTGGACAGCGCCGTGGGGCAGATCCTGCGCGTCCGCCACGATGCGCGCACGGCCGGGTCCACCACGCGGCCGCGATGGCCGATGATCGTGCTGCGCTCGCCGAAGGGATGGACCGGCCCGAAGGAGGTCGACGGCCTGCCCAACGAGGGAACGTTCCGCTCGCACCAGGTGCCGATCGCGATGGACGCCTCGCGCCCCGAATGCCTGCGGCATCTGCAGTCGTGGATGGAAAGCTATCGCGCGGACGAGCTCTTCGACGCGTCGGGACGCCTCGTGCCCGCGCTCACGGCCCTGGCGCCGAAGGGCGCGCGCCGCATGGGCGCCAACCCGCACGCCAATGGCGGCCTGCTCCTGCAGGATCTCCGCATGCCCGCCTTCCGCGACTTTGCGGTGGACGTCCCCGCGCCCGGCGCGGTCGAATCACAGGACACGCTCGTCCTCGGCCGCTTCCTGCGCGATGTGGTGGGGCTCAACGCCGGCGCGCGCAATTTCCGCATCTTCGGCCCCGACGAGACCCTCTCCAACCTGCTGGGTGCGGTGTTCCAGGCGACCTCGCGCCAATGGGATGCGGCGACCGTGGCGGGCGACGAGTTCCTCGCCCCCTCGGGACGCGTGATGGATTCGATGCTGAGCGAGCACCAATGCCAGGGATGGCTCGAAGGCTACCTGCTCACGGGGCGCCATGGCCTCTTCAACAGCTACGAGGCCTTCATCCGCATCGTCGACTCGATGGCGAGCCAGCACGCGAAGTGGCTCAAGGTGACGGCCGAGCTGCCGTGGCGCCGACCGATCGCCTCGCTCAACTACCTGCTCGCCTCGCACGTCTGGCAACAGGACCACAACGGCTTTACCCACCAGGACCCCGGCTTCCTCGACCACGTGGCCAACAAGAAGGCCGGCATCGTGCGCCTGTACCTCCCGCCGGATGCGAACTGCCTCCTCTCGGTGATGGACCACTGCCTGCGCACGCGCAATTTCGTGAACGTCGTGATCGCGGGCAAGCACGCGATGCCGCAATGGCTGGGGATCGAAGCGGCCGCGCGGCATTGCGCCGAGGGCATCGGCATCTGGCCGTGGGCCGGCAACGATGGCGACGGCCCGCCCGATGTAGTGATGGCCGCCTGCGGCGACACGCCGACGCTGGAAGTGCTGGCGGCGGTGTCGATCCTGCGGGAGCACCTGCCCGGGCTCAAGGTGCGCGTCGTGAACGTCGTCGACCTCATGAAGCTGCAGCCGCCCACGGAGCATCCGCACGGGCTGAGCGATGCCGACTACGACTCCATCTTCACGACCGACCGGCCCATCGTCTTTGCTTTCCACGGCTACCCGTCGCTCGTCCGGCAACTCACGTACTTCCGTTCCAACCGGAATCTCCACGTGCACGGCTACCAGGAGGAAGGCACCGTCACCACGGCGTTCGACATGCGCGTGCAGAACGGGCTGGACCGTTTCCACCTGGTGATGAAGGTCATCGATTGCGTGGTGGCCGATCGCCCGGACCTCGCGGGCAAGGCCGCCTACCTGAAGCAGATGGCGCGCGACCGGCTGGTGGAGCACGAGCGCCATATCCGCGCCGAAGGCCGCGACATGCCGGAGATCCGCGACTGGCGCTGGACCTCAGGCTGACGCCCGGGCCTCGCGCTTCCCTTCCACGCTCGAGAGCAGCTTCTCCCACGAGGCCGCAAAGGCGGCGAGGCCGTCGCGCTGCAATCGGGTGCCTAGCTCCGTGACGTCGACACCCTCCAGCCGGTGCAGCTCCCGCACCGCCCGGGCGTCCGAGTCTTCCTTCGGCAGCGTGCCGATCGCCTCTCCGTGGTCCGCGAAGGCTTGCAGCGTCTGCTCGGGCAGCGTGCAGATCGTGTCGTGGGTCGCGAGCGCGTCGACGTACAGCGTATCGGGCGCGGCGGGATCCTTCGTGCCCAGGCTGGCCCAGAGCAGCCGCTGCGGCCGCGCGCCCGCCGCGGCAAGCTTGCGCCACCGTTCCGAGGCCAGCAGCGCGACGTGCTCCTGGTAGATCGCCTTCGCGACGGTGATGCCGAGGCGGTTGTGCAGCTCGGGAGCGACGCTGTCCTTCACCGCCGCATCCCAGCGGCTCACGAAGACCGAGGCGACCGACTCGACTTCCGGATCGAGGCCTGCCGCCAGGCGCCGCTCGAGGCCGCGCAGGTACGCCAGGGCCGCCGCGAGATAGTGTTCCGGCGTGAAGAGGAGCGTCACGTTCACCGGGACGCCGCGAAAGATCACCTCCTCGACCGCGCGAACGCCCTCGGCCGTTCCGGGGATCTTCATGAAGAGGTTGTGCTTGCCGGCCTGCGCGTGCAGGCGGATGGCCTCCGCGGCGGTTTGCGCGGCATCGCCGGCAATCCGCGGCGAGACTTCGAGGGAAACCCAGCCGTCGTCGCCCCCGCTCGCGTCGAACGCGGGCCTGAAGAGATCGGCCGCTTCCGAGAGATCTTCCAGCGCGAGCTCGAACAGCAACGCCTCACCCGAGAAGCCCGCCTCGACGAGCACGCGGATGCTCGCGTCGTAGTCCCCGCCCGCGTCGATCGCCCGCTCGAGGATCGTGGGGTTCGAGGTGAGCCCGGTCACCGACAGGCGCTCGATGTAGCCGGCGAGAGTGCCGCTGCGCAGCAGCGCGCGGGTGATGTTGTCCAGCCAGAGTCGCGTCATCGAACAGCGGTTGTACCGCGGCGAGCGGCGCTCCGTCTGTTCGGCACCGCTCAGTTCTTCAGGCGGTACCCCGTGCGGAAGATCCAGGCGACCACGACCAGGCAGGCGACGAAGAAGCCCATCGTCGCGGCAAAGCTCGCGGCCACCGGAACGTCCGACATCCCGTAGAAGGTCCAGCGGAAGCCGTTGATGAGGTAAACCACCGGGTTGAAGAGGCTGAAGGTGCGCCAAGCGGGCGGCAGCATGTCGATCGAGTAGAACGCGCCGCCGAGGAACGTGAGGGGCGTGATCACCAGCAGCGGCATGAACGAGAGCTGCTCGAAGCTCTTGGCCCAGATGCCGAGGATGAAGCCGAAGAGGCAAAACGTCGCCGCCACGAGCACGAGGAACGCCACCATCCAGACCGGATGGTCCACGCGGATCGGCACGAAGAAGTTCGCCGTGGCGAGGATCACCAGCCCCAGGATCACCGACTTGGTGGTCGCCGCGCCTACGTAGGCCAGCACGATCTCGAACGGGCTCACCGGCGCGGAAAGCAGCTCGTAGATCGTCCCCGTGAACTTCGGCAAGTAGATCCCGAAGGACGCGTTGTTCAGGCTCTCGGTGAAGATCGCCAGCATGATGAGCCCGGGCACGATGAAGGCACCGTACGGGACATCGCCCAGGCCGCCCATGCGCGAGCCGATGGCCGCTCCGAACACCACGAAGTAGAGCGACGTGGTGATCACGGGCGTGGCGAGGCTGGTCCACAGCGTGCGGCCGAAGCGCGCGAGCTCGAAGCGGTAGATGGCGGAAACGGCGTGGTAGTTCATGGCTTCCTGTGCACGATGCCCACGAAGATGTCCTCGAGGGTGCTCTGGCGCGTCTGCAGGTCGTTGTACTCGAGGCCCAGCTCGGCGAGCTTCTTCAGCAGCTCGGGGATGCCGCTCTTCTCCTGGTGGCCGTCGAAGGTGTATTCGAGATCGCGGCCGTCCGCCTTCAACGCGAGGGTCCACGGCGCCAACGCTTCGGGCAGGCTCTGCAGCGGCGTCTGGAGATGCACGGTGAGTTGCTTCCGGCCCAGCTCGCGCATCAGCTTCGCCTTCTCCTCCACGATCGCGAGCGCGCCGTTGGCGATGACGCCGATGCGGTCGGCCATCTCCTCGGCTTCCTCGATGTAGTGCGTGGTGAGCACGACCGTGACGCCCGAATCGCGCAGCCGCCGCACCAGCGCCCACATGTCGCGGCGCAGCTCCACGTCCACGCCGGCCGTCGGCTCGTCGAGGAAGAGGATGCGCGGCTCATGCGCCAGCGCCTTGGCGATCAGCACGCGGCGCTTCATGCCGCCGGAGAGCGTCATGATCTTGTCGTTGCGCTTCTCCCACAGCGAAAGATCGCGCAACACCTTCTCCAGGTGCGCTGCGTCGGGAGCCTTGCCGAAGAGGCCGCGGCTGAAGTTGATGGTGGCCCACACGGTCTCGAACATGTCCGTGTGCAGCTCCTGGGGCACGAGGCCGATCAACGAGCGCGACGCCCGGTAGTCGCGCACGACATCGTGCCCGTCGACCGTGACGGTCCCCGCCGAGGGCGAGACGATGCCGCACACGATGCTGATGAGCGTGGTCTTGCCGGCGCCGTTCGGACCCAGCAGCGCGAAGATCTCACCCTGGCGGATCTCGAGGTTCACTTCCTTCAGGGCGTGCAGCCCCGAGGCGTAGCGCTTCTCCAGCCCGGAGATCCTGAGGATGGCTTCGCTCACGCGGCGACGGGCTTGGCGGCGGTGGCGCGAATCGCGTCGCACACGGCCTGGGTGACATCCGCCGTGCGCGCCTTGCCGCCGAGATCCGGCGTGTGCACGCCGCTCGCCGTCGCCTTCTCGATCGCGGCCATCAGCGTCTTCGCGGCGCTCTCTTCACCGAGATGCTCCAGCATCATCGCCGCGGTCCAGAACGTGGCCGTCGGATTGGCGATGCCCTTGCCGGTGATGTCGAATGCGGAACCGTGGATCGGCTCGAACATCGACGGGAAGGTGCGCTCGGGATTCAGGTTCGCCGTCGGCGCGATCCCCAGGCTGCCCGAGAGCGCAGCCGCGAGGTCGGAGAGAATGTCGGCGTGCAGGTTGGTGGCGACCATCACGTCGATGGATGCGGGCTTCAGCACCATGCGCGTGGTCATCGCATCGACCAGCTCGCGGTCGGTCTTCACGTCCGGATAGTCCTTCGCCACCTCGAAGAACACCTCGTCCCACAGCACCATGCCGAAGCGCTGCGCGTTGGACTTGGTGACGAGCGTGAGGTGCTTGCGCGGACGCTTGCGGGCCAGCTCGAAGGCGAAGCGATGGATGCGCTCGACCCCCGTCCTCGTGAACACGGCGACTTCGGTCCCGACCTCGATCGGCAGCCCGCGATGCGAACGCCCGCCCATGCCGGCGTACTCGCCTTCGGAGTTCTCGCGAATGACGACCCAGTCGATCTCCTTGCCGTTCACGAGCGGGCTCTTCACGCCGGGCAGCACGCGAGCCGGCCGGACGTTGGCGTACTGGTCGAACCCCTGGCAGATCGGAAGGCGCAGGCCCCACAGCGACACGTGGTCGGGCACCTGTTGCGAGCCCACCGCGCCGAAGAAGATGGCGTCGAAGGTCTTCAGCTTCGCGAGGCCGCCTTCGGGAATGTAGTGGCCGTGCTTCAGGTAGTAGTCCGAGCTCCACGGGAAATGTTCCGTCACGAGCTTGAAGGAACCCGTATGCGAGGCAAGGGCTTCCAGGGCTTCGAGGCCGGCGGCGAGGACCTCAGTGCCGATGCCATCGCCCGGGATGACGGCGATCTTGTGCGTTCTCATGGGGATCTTCGGGGGAGCGGGAACCACATGGTAACCAAAAGACTAAAGCTTATGGAACACAGAGGACACAGAGGGGGCACAGAGGACACAGAGGACACAGAGGAAAAGCAAAAATGCTATTCAGGGTCGCGGTAGTCGCCACCGTCGCGGCATTGATCCCTAGATTTGCTTTTCCTCTGTGTCCTCTGTGCCCCCTCTGTGTCCTCTGTGTTAACGCTTTAAGCCAACGGCCAACCAGGCCGCCAGCAGCGCATAAACCGCAATAAGCGCAAACGCCGTCCACGGCAATCCGGTGACATCCCAAAGCAATCCCCCCACGATCGGCAGGGCCACTGCGCAGAAATATCCGATCGCGAACATCGCCGCCGAAACCCGAGGCACATCCTCCGGCTTCACGGTGAGCGGCGGCAGCGCCAGCGTGAGCACCAGCAGCCACGCCGTCACGAACCCGATCACGCCCGAGAACACGACCACGCCGACGCCGCCCAGGAGGAAGAGCGCGGGAATCGACGCGAAAGACAGGAGGGCCGTCGCGATGAAAGGTGCACGCCGCCCGGCGAGGCGCTTCGCGAAGGCGAGCATGATGAACGACGCCGGAAGCTGCAGCCAATTGAGCGCCGAGAGTGCGGGGCCGAGGAGCTCGGGCCGGCCGTGCCAGCGCAGGAGATCGGGCAGGAACGCGTTGGTGCCGAAGTAGAGCGTCGAGGCGAAGCCCGCGATGAGCCCCAGCCGCCACGTCGTGCGGTCGCGCCAGTCGGGCCACCAGCGAGGGTTTGCAACACCGGCGGCGCGGCCCGTGCCCGCTCCTCGCACGGCGAAGACGAGCACCACGCCCAGCACGATCACGAGGCCCGACCAGGCGACCAGGCTCCCGCGCCATCCGCCGGCCAGCGGCACGACGACGGGGATGGTGAGCGAAGCCGCGAGCGCCTCGCCCACGAGCAGCGCGTTCGAGTAGACCGCGGTGCCGAGCGCGACGTTGCCCGGCACCCACTCGCGCACGATCGCGGGAAACGCCGGCTGCATCACCGCGATGCCGATGCCCATCACGAAGGTCGCGCCGAGGAGCATCGCGAGGTCCGGGCTCCACGCGCGCGAAGCGGACGCCAATCCCGCGACGAGAATTCCGGCGACCAGCACGCGCCCCGCGCCCCAGCGCGAGATCATCAGCGAGCCGGGAATCGCCGCGATGCAGAAGAGCAGCACCGGCAGGCTCGTGAGCGCCGCGACATTGGCTTGCGACAGCGGGAAGCTTTCGCGGATCAGCGGGATCACCGGCGGCACGCACAGCACCGTGAGCCGCAGGCACAGGCCTGCGATCCACAAGAGGAGCAACGAGGCCGCGAGCGATCGGGGAGCGGGCGCGCCCACGGCGACAGGTGCACTCACGCCGCGAGGAACTCGGCGATGACGCGATTCAGGAAGGCCGCATCTTCCGGCCGGTTGCTGGTCGCGGCCTGGTGGCCCTGGATCGACGGGATCTCCACGAAGGTGCCGCCGGAGATCGCCTTCGCGGCCTCCACCGCCGCGTGAGAGGGATTGAAGAGATCCAGCGGCGGGGCGAGCAGCAGCGTGCGCGCGCGGATGGAGCCGAGCGCCTGCGCCGTGTTGCCGCCGAAGCCGGGCGTGGTGCCGACGTCGTGCGCGTCGTAGGCGCGCGACTGGTAGAGATAGTCGTGCGCGTCGAAGGCGTTGGAGCGGATCTGCCCCAGCACGTCTTCGAACCAGCGGTGCGCGTGGGCTGCGTCCTTGAGATGTTCCTCGAGCGCCGCGGGCGAGCGCATCAGCAGCGCCGTCTTCATCGCCGCCCACGCCCGCCATCCACGCTCCGGCACCGCCGTGAACGACTGGCCGTTCCACGCGGGATCGGCCATCAGAGCGCTGCGCGCCGCTTCCGTCACCATCGCGGCCCATGGCGAGGTCTTCGCCATCGGCGTCATCGCGACCAGCCGGTCGGCGAACCCCGGGTGGCTCACGCCCCACTGCAGCGCCTGCATGCCGCCCATCGAGGCGCCGACGATCGCGCGCACGTGCGAGATGCCGAGATGCTCCGTGAGCAGCCGGTACTGCGCCTGGATCATGTCGCGCAGCGTGAAGCGCGGGAAGCGCATGCCGGGCTGCGCGGCGCTGTTGGAAGGCGAGGTCGACATGCCGTTGCCGATCGGATCGGCGACGACGATGAACGCCTTCTCCGGATCGAGCGCGCGGCCCGGTCCGATGAGGAAATCCAGGCGGTGGTGCGTGCCGGTGAGCGAGATGCAGGCGAGGATCTTGTCCTTCGCCCCGGGGCTGCCGTGGGTCACGTACGACTGCCGGTATCCGCGGATGAGATCTCCGCATTCCAGCCGCAGGTCGCCCAGCGCGGCCTCGAGGTGCGGAGCGTCGATATGCCCGGGTGCCAGCGGCGGATGCTTCACGGCAGCATCACCACGGTGCGGATGCCTTCTCCGCGCGTCATCGCCGCGAAGCCGGCGTTGATGTCGTCCAGCGCGATGCGGTTGGTGACCAGCTCCGCGAGCTTCACGCGCCCGGCGAGATGCTCCTCGACGATCCACGGGAAGTCGCGCCGCGGCTCGGCGCCACCGTAGCTCGAGCGCACGATCTCCTTCTCGCCCATCAACGAGCCCCAGCGGAAGCCGACCTCCTCGTTCACGTTGACCTTTCCGAGCCACACGACGTGGCCGCCGGGGCGCACGGCTTCAACCGAGAGCCGGAACGCCGCGCGATTGCCCGCGCATTCGAAGACATAGTCCGCACCGCGCCCGTTCGTGAGCACCTTCACGGCCTCGGCCGCATCCACCGCCTTCGCGTCGATGACGTCGGTGGCGCCGAACTCGAGCGCGCGATCACGCCGCCCCGCATCCAGGTCGATCGCGATGATGCGCCCCGCATCCACGAGCCTTGCACCCTGGATCGCATTCAGCCCCACCGGCCCGCACCCGATCACGGCGACACTCGCACCCGCCTCCACCTTCGCCTTGCGGACCACCGCGCCGATGCCGGTCATCACGCCGCAGCCGATGATGCACGCGAGATCGAAGCCGATGCCCTCGGGAATCCGGACCGCACCGGACTCCGGAACCATCGTGAATTCCGCGTGCGTCGAGGTGACCGAGTAGTGGTGCACGCGCTCGCCGTTACGCGTCATGCGCGTGGTGCCGTCGAGCAGCAGCCCGCGCGGCTGGTTCTGCGTGAAAGGCTCGCAGAGGATCGGCAACTGTCGCTCGCAGTAGAAGCAGTGTCCGCAATGCGGGTTCCAGGAGCAGATCACGTGATCGCCCGGCTTCACGGCCTTCACGTCGCGTCCCACGGCCTCGACGATCCCGGCCCCTTCGTGGCCCAGCACGATCGGCAGCGGATAGGCGAGCGAGCCTTGCATCACCTCGAGGTCGGTGTGGCACAGGCCGCTTGCACGCAGGCGCACGAGCACGTCCCCGGGGCCGGGATCGGCCATCTCCAGCGTATCGATCGTGAGCGGCTCACCCACGCGGTTGAGGACCGCGGCTTTGAAGTGCATCGGCAAATCCTAGGAGAAGAGCTTGTTGGCGTCCGGGTAGGGAATGGAGCCTTCGTGGAAGGTCCTGTACGTCCCCGTCTCCAGCAGCTCCTTCGCGATGCGGCGAGCGAGCGCCATCGAGGCGCGCACCGGGCCCGAGCCCTGGCTCACGCGCCGCACGCCGAGCTCCTGCAGCTCCGGGATCGTGGGACAGCCCGGCACCGTGAGGATGTTCACCGGAGCGTCGATCTCGGCGCAGAGCGTTCGGATCGCGACCCGATCGGAGGCCGAGGGCACGAAGATGCAGTGCGCGCCCGCCTCGCGGTACTTGTTGCCGCGCTCGATCGAGGCGCGCAGCTTCTGCACGTCGTCGCCGATCTTCACCCAGTAGCTGTCGGTGCGGGCGTTCACCACGATGGGCACGCCCGATTCCTCCACCGCCTTGCACACCGCGGCGATCTTCTCGACCTGCGCGGCCACGTCGAAGAGGCGGACGCCACCCTCCTCCGTGCTGTCCTCGATGTTGATGCCGCACGCTCCCATCGCGATCACGTCCTTCACCGTGGCGACGATCTCCTCCGTGGTCTTGCCGAGGCCAGTGAGAATATCGGCGGTCAGCGGCACATCCACCGCGTTCACCATCTCGCGCGTCGCGGCGAGGATGACGTCGCGCGGCAGGTCCTCGTTGTCCGGGTAGCCGTGGCTGAAGGCGATGCCGGCGCTACCGGTGCCCACCGCCTTCGCGCCCGCCTCCTCGAAAATGCGCGCGCTCGCCGCATCCCAGGCGTTCATCACGATGAGGAGGTCGGGACCCTCGTGGTACTTGCGGAAGAGCGCCGCCTTGTCGCGAGCGTCCACGCTAGGCCGCCCGGTTGTCGTGGAGGGCCTTCGGGTCGTTGTAGCTCTTCACGTCGGTGCCGCGGTAGAGGATCTTCGCGCTCTCCTCGGCGATCTGCTTGTGGAGGGCCACGAACTCCGGATCCATGTCCTTGGTGGGACGTGGCTCGAGATCGAAGTGATGGAACGTGTCCGTGCCGCGCACCAGCGTGGCGTGGTCGCGCCCGGCGACCTGGCCCACCGACGTGGGGATGTAGCGGATGGCGTAGCCGATCCGCCGGTCATCGGACGGATTCGCCGGAGAGCCGTGCACGAGGCGCACGTGGTGCAGCGAGATCTCGCCCGGCTCCAGCTCGATGGTGACCGCCTTCGACTCATCCACGTCCACCGCCACCTCCTGCCCGCGGGTCAGCAGGTTGTCTTTGGCAAAGGTATCGCGATGGGGAATCTGGTCGGCGGTGTGCGTGCCGGGGATGAACCCCATCGCGCCGTTGGACTTGTTGCTCGGCGTGAAGGCCAGCCACGCGGTCACGACGTCGGGCTTGTTGAGACCCCAGTACGTCGAGTCCTGGTGCCACGAGACGAACGCCGGGTTGTTCGCCTCCTTGATGAAGAAGTTGGTGTTCCAGCAGAGGAGATCCGGGCCGTAGAGGTCCTCGATCGCATCCACGATCTTCTGGTGATGGACCGTCTCATTGAGCCACGTGAAGAGCAGGTGCGACTTGTGGCGCAGATCGCCCTTCAACGGGCCGCCTGCCTCTTTCTCGAAGGCCTCGAGACGGCGCCGCAGCTCCAGCGCATCCTCCTTCGGCATCACGCGAATCGGGAAGACGCAGCCGTCCTTCCAGAACGTGTCGATCTGCGATTGGGTCAGGATCCTGGGCATGGTGTTCTCCTTCATTTCAAGCCGAGCCGCTGATGACGCGCATCACCTCGGGGGGATACGTGTCGCCGGGCTTGCCGTGGTAGAGGATCTCCCCGCGCTCGAGGACGTAGAGCTGGTCCGCGTAGTCGGGAATGTGATGGACGTTGGACTCGGCCATGAGCACTCCGTGCCCGAGCTTGCGGATGTTCGCGATCGCCTCGCTGATGCTGGGGATGATCGCGGGCGAGAGGCCCTCGAAGGGCTCGTCCAGCAGCAGCATCTGCGGATCGAGCGCCAGAGCCCGGGCGATGGAGACCATCTTCCGCTCGCCGCCGGAGAGCTGGTTGCCGCCGCGCTCCTTGTACTGCAGCAACTTCGGGAAGATCTCGTAGGCCAAGTCGATGCGCGTCTTGGCGTCCCGGCCCTGAGGGCGCGTCCACGTCGGCAGCTCGATATTCTCCGCCACCGTGAGGTCGCCGAAGACCTCGCTCTCCTCCGGCGCGAAGCCCACACCGTGCTGCGCGATGCGATGCGTGGGCAGGCCCGCGATCGCCTTGCCCTGGAACGTGATGCTTCCGGAGACCGGCTGGCGGTAACCCATGATCGTGCGGAAGGTCGTGCTCTTGCCCGCGCCGTTGCGGCCGACGAGGCACACGAGCTCACCCGCGGCCACTGCGAGCGAGACGCCGCGCAGGATGCGCGAGCCCTGGATGTCGACGGTGAGGTCCTTCAGCTCCAGCATCTCAGTTCGCCTTCGCGAGCCGGCCGACCAGCTTGCCGACGATGTTGGCGATGATGTCCGGATCCTCGAAGAACTCCTTCGGGGCGCGGTCGGCGAGCACCTTGCCCCCCTTCAGCGCCACGATGCGACTCGAATACTCGGCCACGAGATCCATGTCGTGCTCCACGAGGATGATGGCCTTCACGCCCGCGCGCTTTGCCGCGCCGATCAGCGTGGTCATGATCCCGTGCTTGTCGCCCGAGGACACGCCGGAAGTCGGCTCGTCCAGCAGGATCACTTCCGGCGAGAGCGCGAAGGCGCTCGCGATGTCGAGCAGCTTCTTCTCGCCCTGCGACAGCAGCCGCGAAACCGTATCCAGTTTTCCGTCCAGGCCGAAGATCGCGGCCACTTCGCGCACGCGCTCGTTCACGCCCGCATCGCCGCGCACCGACGAAAAGAGATCGAGCGACTTGCCGCGCTGCGACACGACGGCCGTGGCGATGGTCTCGGAGACCGTGAGCTCCGGGAAGACGTGCACGAGCTGGAAGGCCCGCGCCATGCCGCGCTGCGCCAGCTTCACCGGCCCGATGCCGGCGATGTCCTGCCCCTTGAAGCGCACCAGGCCCGCCGTGGGCTTGAGCAGGCCCGTGAGCACGTTCACGAGCGTGGTCTTGCCCGCGCCGTTCGGCCCCACGATCGAAACCAGCTCGCCCTCGGCGATCGTGAGCGTGATGTCGTCCAGCGCCACGAACTCGCCGTAGGCCTTGCCGACGCCTTGCGTCTCGATGAGCACGGTCATCTGCGCGCTCCGATCTTCAGGTACAGGTCGCGCGCGAGGCCCATCAGGCCGCCGGGGATGAGGATCACGATCAACGCCAGGATCAGGCCCAGCAGGAAGCGCCAGTACTGCGTGATGCCCATCAGTTCGCTCTTCAGGAAGATGAACGTGAAGGCGCCCACGATGGGACCGAAGAAGTTGCCGAAGCCGCCCAGCACCGTCATGAAGACCAGCTCGCCGGAATGCGTCCAGTACGCCAGCTCGGGGTCTGCTTGACCGGTGTTGATCGCGAGGATCACGCCTCCGATCGCGCCATACACCGCGGAGATCACGAACGCGATCAGGCGAAAGAGCCGCACGCGAACGCCGAGGTACTCGGCCTTGCGCGGGTTGTCGCGAATGGCGGTGAGATGCAGGCCGAACGGCGAGTGCACGATGCGCCACATCAGGAAGCCCATCACGACGAGGAGCACCAGGCAGTAGTAGTAGAACGGCCCGATCAGGAACGAAGTCTTGTCCAGCTCGGCGAACTCCATGCCGAAGAGCTTCGGGCGCAGCACGCGGATGCCCGTGTCGCCGCCCGTGAGGTCGTAGAACTTGAAGAGGAACGAGTGGAACAGCATGCCGAAGGCGAGCGTGAGGATGCCGAAGAAGATCTTCACGTAGCGCACCGAGAGCAGCGCCACCGGGATGGCCACCGCCGCCCCGACCGCGCCGGACACGATCAGGATCACCTCGAAGCTCTTCACCCCGAGCTTCGACGAGAGCACCGCCGCCGCGTACGCGCCCAACGCGACGAAGAGCGCGTGGCCGAAGGACAGCAGCCCCGTGTAGCCGAAGAGCAGGTTGAAGCCCAGCAGCGCGATGCCGTAGGCGAGCGCCGGGAGCACCAGCGTCACGTAGTAAGGGGCGGCCACTTTCGGGAATGCGGCGAGCACGACGATCGCCACGGCCACCAGCGCGAGACGCATCATTCGATCGGTTTCCCGAAGAGCCCGGCCGGGCGCGCGACCAGCACGACGATCACCACGAGGTAGATCGCCAGCACTTCGAGCTCGGCGTACTTGGTGATCGCCCAGGCCCGCACGAGGCCCACGATGAGGGCCCCCACGAGGGCACCGCGCATCGAGCCCAGCCCCCCGATCACGACGACGGCGAACGCCTCGACCACCAGTTCCACCGGCATGTCCAGCGACGCCGCGGAAGTCGGAACCACCAGCGCGCCCCCGACGGTGCCCAGCAGCGTGCCCAGCGTGAAGACGCTCGCGTTGATCCAGCGAACGTTGGCGCCGAGTGCGGCGGCCATGTCACGGTTCTCCGCCGTGGCACGCAGGATCCGCCCGTAGCGTGTGCGCTGCAGGAACCAGCCCAGCGCCAACGCGATACCGATCGATGCCGCGATCACGAGGACGTTGTAGGTCGGGAACGACACCTCGCCCAGCGTCACCTTCCCGTAGCTCATGGAGAGGTTGCCGAGGGTCTGGGGATTCGCGCCCCAGAAGAAGCGCAGCACGTCCTGGAACATGAGGACGAACGCGAAGGTGAGCAGGAGCTGGAAGGCTTCGTCGCGCTTGTAGACGGTGCGAAGCACGAGCTCGATCACCGGTCCGATCGCCGCCAGCAGGATGCCGGAGAGGATCAGCACGAGGATGAAGGACCAGGGCGGTACGCCGGCCGCGATGGCCGTGTTCACCGCCGTGATGCCGAAATAGGCGCCCAGGGCGTAGAACGAGCCGCAGGCGAGGTTCACGATCCTCTGCACGCCGAACACGAGCTGCAGCCCGGCGGCCACGAGGAAAAGAACGGAGGCGTGGAACACGCCTCCGATCAGGACATCGAGGAAAGCCGTCATCTCAGAGCTTGATGTTGGCGGTCTCGATCCACTTCCAGAAATCCGTCCCCTGCGGCTTCTGCAGCTGGTCGGAGAACATCGTGTCGACGCGGCCCAGGGTCGCGAAGTCGTACTTGTTCTTGTGCGTCGTCAAGCCCTGGTAGAAGGTCTGCTCGGCGATGTGGTCCTTGCGCATCTTGCCCGGGCCGCCGAGCGACGTGACCTCGATGCCTTCCATCGCATCGATGATGTCGTTCTGCGAGGGCCAGGCGTTCTTCGCCTTCTGCGCCTTCTCCACGCCGGCCTTGTAGACCTGCATCGCGAAGTACGCGCGGTCGGCTTCCCAGTGCGGGTAGTCCTTGTACTTGTCCGCGTAGTGGTCCACGAACGCCTTCTGCAGCGGCGACGGGTTCTCCTTCGCGAAGTAGAGCGTGTTGTGGCCGAAGATCATGCCTTCCGGCGTGAACTCCTTCTTGAGGCCCGTGTGCTGGAAGCCCGCGGCCGGGAAGGCGAACTTGGTCTTGCCATCCATGAGGCCGGCGCCGTGCGCGGTCTTCATGAAGACGGGCAGGTCCGCGAACAGCAGCGAGGAGAACACAAGGTCCGGCTTCGCGGCCTTCAGCGCCGCGACGTGCGACGTGAGGTCCAGCGTGCCGACCTTGGGCCACTGCTCGGCGACGACCTCGAACTGGACGCCGAACTTCTTCAGCAGCGCCTGGAAGGCGGCGAAGTTGTTGCGGCCGTAGGAGTAGTCGGGGTTGATGCCGGCCACGCGCGTGAACTGGCCCTTCCAGTACTTCACGCACAGCAGCGAGGCCATCACCGCTTCGCATTCGTTGTCGGTGGAGCGGAAGACGTAGCGCGGCTTCTCCATCGTCTCCTTCACGCCGTCCTGCGTGGTGCCGTCCCAGAAGATCAGCGTGGCCTTCATCTCCTCGGCCACGGCGCCCATCGCGAGCGACACGCCCGAGGACACGATGCCCTGCACGCAATCGACCTTGTCCTGCAGCACGAGCTTGCGCAGGCGCTCGATGGAATCCTTCGGGTTGGTCTCTTCCTCGATCACCAGCTCGACCTTGCGGCCGGCGATGCCGCCCTCGGCGTTGATGCGCTCGGTGGCCCAGAGCGTGCCGCGCAGGCCGCACTCGCCCACGGTGCCGGCGATGCCGGCCTTCGGCGCGATGATGCCTACGCGCAGCGGCGTGTTCTGCGCGATCGCGGGGAAGCTGAGGAAAGGAGAGGCGGCGGCCGCGACGCCGGTGCCACCGAGGGCCTGCAATAGCCTTCTGCGCTTGTTGTCCATCGTTTCCTCCTCCGAGGTTCGTTATTGATATATCACCTGAATATCAAACATACCCGACGCGGGCTTCCTTATCAACTGCGCCGTGGGGACAAAGAGGCGTACGAATAAGTTGCCCCGACCCCTTTATTCACTGCCCCGTTATTCATCCCGGGCCTCCAGCCAGCGGGCCACGCCCTCGACGGATCGGAAGTCGGCCACCGAGCGCGCGGTGACGGAGGGGCGCTGGGCCATCATGCGGGCGAGAGCGCTACCCGGCCCGAGCTCCAGCGCGGTCTCCAGGCCCCGCTCCACCGTTTCGTCCAGTACGGAGCGCCAGCGGATCGCCTGGCGCACGGCATCGGCGAGCGCATCGGTGGCCTCGGCGCGGCGCGAGAGGGAACGTCCATCGACGCCGCGAAGCACGGGGACCTCCGGATCGCGGCCGGGACGCTGCGCGAGCGCGGCGCGCAACTGCTCGGCGGCGGTGGCGAGAAGCGGCGTGTGCGAAGGGACGTTCACCGGCAACGGGTGCAGCACCGCGCCCGCTGCCGCGAGCATCACGCCGGCCGCCTCGAGATCGGCGCGAAGCCCGCCGAGAATCCAGTGATCGTCGGCGACCTCGATCGCCACGTGGGCCGCGCGGCCCGCGAGCGCTTCGTCGATCGTGGTGCGGCCGGCCCCCGTGACGGCGGTCATGCCGCTTCCCGCAGGCGATGCGGCCGCCATCAGCCGTGCGCGCTCCAATACCAGCGAGATCGCCTCGGCCATCGTCCATGTGCCCGCGCAGCTCCACGACGACACTTCGCCCACGCTGTAGCCCGCGACGGCGCCGGGCGCGGGTACCTCGGTCTCGATGGCCTTCCATGTCGCAAGGGTTGCCGACACGACGGCCACCTGCGCGAAGACCGGCTCGAAGAGATCGTCGCCCGCGCGAACGCGTGTTGCGATGTCGAGGCTCGCCGCCTGCGATGCTTCCTCCAGCGCGCGACGCCCCGCTTCGGTGGCCAGGGCGAAGTCGAGCATCGCGGGATGCTGCGAGCCTTGGCCGGGGCAGAGCAGCAGGTAGCCCGCCATGGCTACGCGCGATCCGCGCAGGCGTCGGCGTCCGTGTTGGCGTCCGCGTGGGCGAAGAGCGTGGCGGCGAGGAGATCCGCGCTGCCGCCAGGACTGAGGCGTCTCGCGATGAACGCATGGTGGATGGACTGTGCGCGCGTCATCGCATCGGGCGCGTGCACACCGCCGGCTGCAAGGAAATCGCGTGCCGATCCCTGGGCGAACGCGAGCCCCTCCGGGCCGCCTCGATGGATGAGGTTCGTATCCTCGACGCAGGCGAGCAGCGCGAAGAACGCCTCGATCTTCGCTTCGGGGTGCGCGGCGCCGCGAGCGCGGGCGTCGCGGAATGCGGGAAGCGCGACGGTGAAGACGGTGGGGAAACCCGCGGCCGCCTCGGCTTGCGCACCACCCGTGCCACAGCGGCGCTGCACGCGGCTGCCGTGGCTCGCCGGATCGCGGCGATGCGCGGCGATGTTGTCGCCCCATCGATCGCGAACGACGTCACCCAGCGTGGCGTCATCCATCATGCCGCTCCGCGCTCGCGCACCTGCCGCCGCAGCAAGCAGGCCGATCGCGAAGATCGCTCCGCGATGCGTGTTCACGCCGCCCGTGGCGCGCGTCATGGCCACCTCGGCCGCCACGCCGATCCGGCGCAACGCATCGAACGAAGCCCCGCTCGCTCCGGCCCGCGCGAACTCCGCGAAAGAGCGGCGCAGCACGAAGGCACTCCGCAGGAAGTGGCTCGCATCCATGTCCGCGTGGCTGCCCGTGTCCACGAGGCTCACGAGCCCGGGCTTCGGGTACGCGCGCAACTCCGCGATCAATGCACGGCTCGCACGAGCGCCGATGCGGCGAGCATCGACAGCGCGTACGTCGCGCGCGGCCTCGAGCGGAAGCGCGATCACGCCCATGCGGCCGCCCAGGCGGAGGCCGGCACGAGACGAGCCCCGTCCGGAGCCTTCACCAGCAGGCTCGAAGCTCCGCCCGCCAGCTCTCTCCAGTTCACGGCGCCGCCATCGCGAAACTCGATCTCGCCGTCGAGGCGCATCGGCGAGCGCGCTTCCAGCGACGCGAGGTGCGACAGCCACGCGCTGACGGCGGACGTCGAGGGCGGCGCGGCGAGGAGATCGAGATCCGAACCCTGCGAGAGATACGCCTCGCCCGTGCGGTGCTGCCAGGCAAGAGAGCCGAAGACGCGAGCGGTGAAGCCCAGGTGGTCCGCGAGCTCCGCGAGACCGGTTGCGACGGTTCGCATCGCGTACGGCAGCACGGCAGCGGCCTCGCGCAACGCGGGCGGCTCCTCGATGCGCGCAATCCCGTCCGCCGCGACCGTGAGCGCGATGCGCAGCTTTCCCTGCGTGGGCGGCAATGCGAGACCGATGGCATGCCGCGCGGGGTCGTCGTCCGGTTGGCGAGCACGGGCAATCACCGGCAATCCTCGCGCGAGCCACGCCGCGACGGTCTCACGATGCGCCTCCGCGGCCGACGACACGACACGGGCCCGCGCCTCCGGCGCGACATGGACCCAATGGTGGCGGCGGAGCGCTTCCACCGTCTCAGGGCGCGGCGAGCATGCGCTCGACGACGGAATGCGCCGCCGTGCGGCCCCCGCGTTCGGCACCCAGGTGGCGGCGCCGATCGGAGCCCGCCGGGAGCGCGAGAGCGGCCTCGAGGTGGCCCGCGAGATCCCCCGACCACAGGCTCTCGATCGCGCCCAGCTTCTCGTAGTGCTCCGCGCCCGGTCCGAAGATGGGCGAAGTGCGGCACAGCGACTCGAGGCGCTCGATCGGAATTTGCGTGATGCGCGACATCGCGGGCAGCGCCATCACGCGAACCTGCGCGTCCGGCGTCGCATACGTCTTGTCCGCGGTGAGTCCGAGCGCGAGGAAGCCGCCGCTCACCGCCTCGCCATACACCAGCGCCAGCAGCGGATGTCCGCGGCGGCGCGCGACCTCGAAGCACTTCGCGAGGTGGGAGAGATAGCCGGGATTGCCGAGCATCTCGTCGCGGCGCGAGAGGCGCTGGCCCTGCGTGTCCACGAGCATGAGGATGGGACGCTTCGGATGCTTCTCGATCACCTCGAGGACATCGGTGGCGAGTGCGAAGGCGAGGTCGGCTCCGATGGCCGCGTGGCCGTGCGTTCCGACGACAGCGACCTCGCCGGCCTTCGCGAGGCCGGTGCCCACCACGCGCTCGCCCTCGATGTGCACATCGTGGCCGCCGGGAAAGAGCTGGCTGCAAAGCAGGATCGGATCAAGCATCGGCGCGCTCCCGGACCCTGTCGGCCATCGCGACGAAATCGCCGGGCGTGAGCATGGGCACGGCTTTCGGCTCCGCCACGCCCAGCGACGCCCAGACATCCGTCGCGTCGCCGGCGGTTGCGAAGCGTTCGAGCCTTCGCCCGAGCGCGGCGTGCTCCGCGCGAACGGAAGCGAGGTCGATCGCGCGCGTGCGCCCGAAGAACGACGCCACCGCCAAACGCAGCGCATCGAAGCGGTCGGCGACCAGCGCGTCGGCCTCGCCCAGCAAATACCGGTGCTTGCCGCCCATCGTGCGCCAGACGAGCGCGCGATCACGGGCGTCGAACTCCTCCACGCCCTTCTGCGCCTCGATCACCTCCGGACCGGAGACGGAGAGCCGCCCCTCCTCCGTCATCACGACCCAGTCGCAGCCGCGCGCGACGATGCCCAGGCCGCCATAGCAACCGTTGGAGCCCGCGCACACCGCGACGACCGGCACGCCCGCGGCGCGCGCATCGAACACCGCGCGTTGAATCTCGGAGATCGCGATCAGGCCGGCATTTGCCTCGTGCAATCGAACACCGCCCGTATCGAGCAGCAGGACCACGGCCGCGGGCTTGTCGCGCGCGGCGCGCAGCAGCAGGCCCGTCAACTTGGCGCCATGCACCTCGCCCACCGAACCGCCCATGAACTCCGGCTCCTCGGCCGCGAAGAACACCGTCTTTCCCTCGAGCGTGGCCCGGCCCGTGACGACCCCATCGTCGAACGCGACGGGCATCTCCAGCGCGGGCAGGTGCGGGCTCGTCACGCGCTCGGCCGGCCCCAGCCATTCGTGCACGCTGCCCGCGTCGAAGAAGCGGCGCACGCGCTGGCGCGCCGTGGCCTCCAGGTAACCGGCGTTGGCGATGGTCACGAGGCCTCCAGCTCCGCGGCCGCCTGCGCGAGGCGAAGGCCCACGACGGCCGGCGTGGCGCCGGCATCGTTGATCGTCACCAGCAGGTCGGGCACGCGAACGCGCTGCGCGAAATCGCCGAGCACCGCTTCCCACGTGGCGCCGAAGCCGCGCACCGACGTGTTCACGACGATCTTCATGCGGCCACCGAGCGGCGTGGGCTCGCACAGCGCTTCCATGTTTCCCGAGCCGACCACGCCGACGATCACGGGTTCGGAGCGGAGCGGACCAGGCGGGAAAGGACCGAACTCGAAGGAGAGATTTTCCATGGGCTCACCAGTTGCGGAAACGCTTGGGGGGATCGTAGAGGCCGCCGGACCAGCGCACGAGGTCCTTCACCGAGCGGGCGGCGAGGAGGTCGCGCGTGGCCATGCGCGGATCGATGCCGAGGTCGGCGGGGCGCTGCACGATGCCGCGGCCTTGCAGGTTCTCGCCCACCTTGCGATCGCGCGCCAGGCCGACGGGCGTGTAGCCCGCGACATTGCGGATCGCCTGCTCGCGCTCGGCCAGCGTCTCGCAGCGGTGCAGGTGCGCGATGCCCTCCTCCGTCACGAGGTGCGTCACGTCGTCGCCATAGACCATGACCGGCGGAAGTGACAGGCCGAAGTCTTCCTGCAGCTTCCACGCATCGAGGCGCTCGACGAACGTGGGCGCCATCTTGTCCTGGAAGGTCTCGACCAGCTGCACGACGAGCTTCCGGCCGCGCGGCATTGTCGAGCCGTGGCGCGCGCTTTCGAGGCCCGCCTTCAGCCAACCGGGGCTTGCGTGACGGCGTCCGCGCGACTCGCTGCCGAAGTTGGGCGCTCCACCGAAGCCCGTCACGCGATTCAACGTGGCCGTCGACGAATTGCCCTCGAGGTCCATCTGCAGCGTGGATCCGGTGAAGAGATCGGTGTAATGCCCGGCCAACTGGCAGAACACGCGGTTCGATCGCATGGTGCCGTCGGGTCCGTTGAAGAATACGTCGGGCCGCGCGGCGCAGTACGCCTCCATGCCGAGCTCGGAGCCTGCGCAATGGATCGCCTCCACGAAGCCGGACTCGATGGCGGGGATCAGCGTCGGGCACGGGTTCACCGACATGAACTTGCAGATCTTCCCCTTCAAGCCGAGGCTCTCCGCGTACGTGGGCAGGATGAGCTCGATCGCCGCCGTGTCGAAACCGATGCCGTGGTTCAGGCGCGCGATCTCGTAGGGGCCGTAGATGCCCTTCACGACCATCATCGCCATGAGGATCTGGATCTCGGTGACCTGCGCCGGGTCGCGCGTGAAGATGGGTTCGAGATGGTGCGGCTTGGGCGCCTTCACGACGAAGCCGACCCAGTCGGCGGGAACATCGACGCGCGGGACTTTCTCGACGATCTCGTTCACCTGCGCGACCACGATGCCCTGCTTGAACGCCGTGCTCTCGACGACCGCGGGCGTGTCCTCGGTGTTGGGGCCCGTATAGAGGTTGCCTTCGCGGTCCGCGCTCTGCGCCGCCACGAAAGACACGCGCGGCGTGAGATCGATGAAGTAGCGGCTGTAGAGCTCGAGGTAGGTGTGGATCGCGCCCACCTCGACCTTGTTCTCCTTGATCAGGCGCGCCATGCGCACGCCCTGGTCGCCGGAGAAGCAGAAGTCCAGGCGGCGGGCGATACCCCGCTCGAAGATATCCAGGTGCGAAGGCAGCGACAGCGTCGACTGCACGACGTGCAGATCGTGGATCACCGCGGGATCGAGCTTCGCCAGCGCACCCGAGAGGAAGTCGGCCTGCTTCTGGTTGTTGCCCTCGACGCAGATGCGATCGCCGGAAACGAGGATGGCATTCAACAGGTCGCCAATGCGCGCGGCATCGACGACCTTGCCCAGGCCTGCGGCGCGGGCGCGCTCGAGGCGCCGCGCTCGCTCCTGCTCGCCCTGGTTCCAGGCGCGGGCCATCAACTCTCGAGCGTGATGTTGGCTTCGCGGATCACCTTGCCCCACTTGGCGAGGTCGGCCTTGAGCATCTCGTTCACCTGCGCGGGGGTGCGCGGCCCGACGTCCTCGTTGCCGAGCTTCTCCAGCTCCTTGATGAGGTCGGCGTCGACGAGGGCCGATTTCAGGTCCTTCTCGAAGCGCTGCGCGACCGGCGCGGGCAGCGACGCGGGGCCGACCATCATGAACCACAGCACGGCTTCGTAGCCCGGGATCGTCTCGGCGACCGTGGGCACGTCGGGCAGCGGGGCGGAGCGCTTGGCACTCGTGACCGCGAGAGCGCGCGCCTTGCCGGCCTGGATCATCTGCAGGGCCGGGCCGATCGTCGCGAACATCACCGGCACCTGGCCGCCGATGAGATCGGTGAGCGCCGGAGCCGCGCCCTTGTACGGCACGTGCGTCATCTTCACGCCGGCCTGCGCCTTGAAGAGCTCGCCCGCGAGGTGGTGCACGGAACCCACGCCCGAGCTCGCGTAGTTGAGCTTGTCCGGCTGCGCCTTGGCGAGCGCGATCAGGTCCTTGATGTTGTTGGCGGGCACGCTGGGGTGCACGAGAACCACGAGGCCCGTCGCGCACACGTACGAGAGCGCGGTGAAATCCTTCAGCGGGTCGTAACCGACCTTGCGCAGGTTCGGCATGATCGTCATCGGGCCCGAATCGGTGAGGCCGATGGTGTAGCCGTCGCCGGTGGACTTGGCGACGAAGTCCGCGCCCAGCGAGGCGCCCGCGCCCGGCTTGTAGTCCGGCACGACGGGCTGTCCCAACCCCTTCTCGAGGTAACGGCCCACGAGGCGGCCGGTTGCGTCGGTGGCCCCTCCGGTCGAGTAGCCGATGATCATCTTCACCGGCTTGTCGGGAAACGCGGCGCGTGCGACGCCGGGAAGGGTGAGGGCCGCTGCGCCGGCGGCCAAGCCGTGCAGCACGGTGCGTCGTTGGTGGTTCATGGAGCTCTCCTCGTGCGGCCCACGGAGCGGGGCCTTAGATGTCGGTGGTGTCGCGGGTGAACTTCTCGATGACGTCTAACAGCTTGTCGGTGGCCTTCGCGGCGGCCGTGGCATCGCCGTCGGCGATGGCGCGCGCGATGTCGGCGTGCAGCTTCGCCGTCATGGGCATGTCGGCCGCCTGCTTGTAGTGGATGTACCAGAACCGGCGCGAGAGCGAATGCATGAGGCTCATCGCACCGAGGGCGAACTCGTTGTGCGACGCCTGGCTGCAAAGCTCGTTGAAGGCGCGGTCGGTGCGCATGAAAGCCACGTCGTCGTTGGCCTTCGCGGAGCGCTCGAAGCTGCGCACGATCTCGCGGAACTGCTCGCGCTCCTGCTCGGTGGCGCGCTTCGCCGCGCTGCGGGCCACGAGGCGCTCCAGCTCCCTGCGCACCTCGAGCAGGCGAAGCTGGCTCTTCACGTTGATCTCGGAGACGAGGATGCCGCGGCGCGGGAGGATCACCACCAGGCGTTCGCGCGCGAGGCGCTGCAGGGCTTCGCGGATCGGCGTCCTTCCGATGCCCAGCTTCTCGGAGAGCTCCGCTTCGGAGACGGCCGCGCCAGGCGCGAGCCGCAGCGTGACGATCATCTCCTCGAGATCCGCGTAGGCGCGGTCCGTGAGGCTCTGGGCCGGTCCGTCGGCTCGGGCGGGACGCTTCGGCATGGGCTAGTGGTGCTTCCGCTTCTCGACCAGGCCCACGAACTTCTCGTATTCCTTCTCGTCCACGCCGTAGCTGTGGTCGTCGTCGGGGAACGTGCCGGCCTTCACCTCGGTGATGTATTGCGTGATGCCCTTCACGGCCACCTCGGTCAGGTTCGCGAAGCGCTTGGTGAACTTGGGCTTGAAGTCGGTGAAGACGCCGAGCAGGTCGTGGCAGAGCAGGATCTGCCCGTCGGTGCCCACGCCGGCGCCGATGCCGATGGTGGGGATCTCGAGCTGCTCGCTGATCACGCGCGCGATCTTCGAGGGGACCGCTTCGAATTCGAGCATGAAGCAGCCCGCGTCCTGGATGGCGAAGGCGTCCTCGAGGATCTTCATCGCCGTGTCCGCCGTCTTGCCCTGGATCTTGAAGCCGCCGAACATGGCGACCGTGTGGGGCGTGAGCCCGATGTGCGAAGCCGTGGGGATGCCGCTGTCCACCAGCGCCTTGAGGATGTGGGCCTGCGACTTGCCGCCTTGCGGCTTCACCGCATCCGTGCCCGCCTCCTGCATGAAGCGCGTGGCGTTCACGAGGGCGCGATCGACCGTGTTGTAGCTCTGGTAGGGCATGCAGCCCAATACAAAGGTGTTGGGAGCGCCGCGGCGGATGGCCTGCGCGTGCAGCGTCATCATGTCCATGGTCGCGGGGATGGTGTTGGTATGGCCGTGCGCGATCATCGCGAGGCTGTCGCCCACCACGGCCACGTCCACGCCGGCCATCTCGGCCCAGCGGGCGGCGGTGTACTCCGGCACCGACATGTAGACCATCTTCTCGCCGGTGTGCTTGGAGTCGCGGATCTCCTGGATCGTGCGTTTCTTCCGCGCCGGCGTTGCGGGTGCTTCGGACTTCTCGGCCACGTCGTTCTCCTCGAACGCTCCGTCATTCCCGCGAAGGCGGGAATCTTGACTTCTTGTGTGATGCACAACTAATATATCAGCAACTCGACCACCCCGGCAACACCGGAGGGCCCGCCCATGATGACCGATAAGCAGCGCAAGTTCCGCGAGAAGTACGTCGCCGAGATCAGCCCGTACTACAGCGGCCTGCTCCACATCGCGGTGATGTACACGGCCGGCATCGGCGCCATCGTGTGGTGCGTCTCGCGCATGGTGAACCCGACGTGGGAGTGGCTCCTCGTCATCCCGGTCGCGATCGGCGGCAACTTCATCGAGTGGGGCATGCACAAGTTCGTGATGCACCGGCTGCGGGATGTCTTCGCCGTGCGCGCCATCTACGACCGCCACACTCGCCAGCACCACCAGTACTTCACCGACAACGACCACGAGATCCATTCGATCCAGGAGTTCCGCATCGTGTTCTTCCCGTGGCGCGTGCTCACGGTGCTGGCCGTCGCGGGCGGCGGGCTGTCGCTCCTGGTCGCGCAGGTGCTGGGCGCGAATGCGGGCTACGTCACCTTCATCACGATGCTCGGCCACTACATGGTGTACGAGACGTTCCACTTCTGCTGCCACGTCCCCGAGAACGGGTTCGTGCGCAACATGCCGTTCGTGAACACCATCCGCCGCCACCACGCCGCGCACCACAACATGGGGATCATGATGCACGTGAACATGAACCTCACCTTCCCCGTCGCGGACTGGGCGATGGGGACGAGCGACTTGAAGCGCGGGCTGATCGGCCACCTGTTCAACGGGTACAGCGACAAGCACGTGAAGGACGAGCTGAAGCCGATCATCGCGCGCTTCCGCAATGCGAAGGTCGAAGAGGAGCGCGTGACGCTGGAGGGGCCGGTGCTGAACGACGAGGAGAAGCAGGTCCTCGCGAAGGCTGCTTAGGGCGAAAGGCGTCCTCCGCAGATAAACACGGATGAACGCAGATGCTTGAAATGCAAAGGGCGCCCGAAGGCGCCCTTTTCTTTGAATCAGCGGAAGCTACAAGCCGCACTCGCTCGTGATCGCCCCGAACACATGCCGCTGAAGCAGCTGGTTCGCTGACTTGCCGTCCGCCGTGTACGAGAGCGAGGCGGATCCCTCGGCCCCGAACGCGAGCGACATCGACCCGATCTCCGCCACCGAGTTGCCCGCCACGCGGTAGAGCGTGCCGCCGAATGCGCTGCCGCTGCCCTTCGCCTGGCTCTTGCCGTCGGACATCAGCGTCCACGTCGGCTGCTGCTGGGCGTCGTAGCCGAAGATCACGCCGAAGGCCGTGTCGCCGCGATGCGAGACCGCGAGGCCCCAGCCCGAGTTCTCCGGCTGGTAGTAGAGCGCGGTGTAGTTCGGCAGGTGGGTCGCCTTGCTTGCCGCGGAGTTGCTCCAGCCGCAGTTGCGGTCGCTCACGAACCGGGTGCGCGTGATCGCCGTGCTGCGCTTCGCGTCGCCGATCGTGTAGCTGAGCGATGCGCTGTCGTTGGAGTCCGGCGCGAAGGTGAGCGTGCCGACCGCGGTCGCGCGGACGCCGGCGCCGGCGAGGCCTTGCATGCGATAGAGCGTGCCGGAGAAGGAGCCGTTACCCGCGCGCTTGCCCTCGGACATCGTGTACCAGCGCGGGGCGCCCGCTTCGTCGCGCAGGAAGAGCGCACCGAACATCGTGGTGCCCTGCTGCTCGAGGTAGATGCCCCAGCCGCTCTCGTTGGCATTCCACCAGAGGTCGGTGGCATTGAAGGCCTGCGAGACGAGCGATTCCGGAGCGCGCAGGATCGAGACCGTGCCCGGACCCGTGTTGATGGCATACGCCGCGCCGCTGAGCGGATTCACCGCGATGCTCAGCGCCACGAGCGAGCCGGGTTGGAAGGTCTCTCCGAGGGCGATGGTGTCGAGGCGATCGCCGCCCGCGGAGTACACCGCGGCATAGCCGCCGTAGCTGAACCCCACGTAGAGGTTGCGCGACACCGGCTCGAAGGCGATCGAGCGCGTGGAGAATTCGAGCTCCACGGCCGTCAGGGCGCCGGTGGCCGGGTTCACGATCGAGAAGCGCTTGTTGAACATGTCCAGCGCATACACGTTGCCGGTCAGCGGATCGAGCGTGAGCGCGCCCATGATGTTCGGCAGGTTGTAGACCCGCGTCCCGTCGGCCATGTAGGTGACCGGCGTGTAGTCCGGCAGCAGGATCGTGCGCTTGATCGCCAGCGTGGCCGTGTCGAGCACGAAGAGCGCGGCGCGCACGCTCGGGGCGTCGCGCATGAAGTCGGCGTGCCCGAGGACGTAGAGCTCGTCGCCGGAAGCGGATCCGAGCATCTGCATCCCGCGCCGACCCACGGACACCGCGGGCCCGAACGTACCCGAAGCCGTGTCGAGCTCTCGCACGTACGCCGGCAGCTCCTGGGCAAAACCGTAGAGCTTCACCATGACGAACACGCGGTCGCCGACGGCGAGGATCGAGGTCGGGTCCATGTCCGGCATCGCGAAGACGCGCGTGGCGCCTGTCGAGAGATCCACCTCGGTGACGTTTCCGCTCATCTGGCCGGGGACGAAGGTCGTGGTCGCGACCCGGTTGCGGCCGACGACGTAGGCGCGATTCTTCGAGTCGATGACGGCCACGGCAAACGGCTGCTGCCCGGTCGTGACGATCCGCATCGAAAGCGTATCGGCGTCGATGAGGCTGACGCGATCGGCCGTGGGATGCGTGACGACCACCGAGCGCAACGCGGAGCTCACGGCGAGGTCGCCCGGCGTGCCCGCGCTCGGGAGCACGGTGACCAAACCGTCGAGGCCCAGCACCGAGATCGAGCCGGCGTCGTTGCGGGCGGGTCCGACGTTGGCCGTGAAGAGCCGGCCCGTGGTCTTGTCGACCGCGGCGTTGTTCACACCGGCGCCGACGGCGATCGTCTCGGATTCGCGCAGGGCCGCGGCAGCGGGCAGCGCGAGCGTCAGTACGGTGAAGAGGGTGGCGAGGCGGGCGGAGCGGCGATCCATGGATGGCGTCCTTTCATCATGGGCGGCGGAGGGGGCGGCGTACCGGATTATTGCGCTTTCTTGCACGAAGCTGGTGACAATTTCGTGTCTGCAATCAATGGTGTAGGACAGTTTCCCCTCATGAAAAAGGGCGCCCGAAGGCGCCCTGATTTCTTTCCGCTACGTCTTGGCTGTGATCGGCGTTTATCCGCGTTTATCTGCGGAGGACGCCTTTCGCCTTAGGCAGTGACGCGACGCTTGTACTCGTGCGTGCGGGTGTCGATCTCGATGCGGTCGCCCGTCTCGCAGAACGCCGGCACGTTGATCTCGAACCCCGTCGAAAGCTTGGCGGGCTTGAGCACCTTGCCCGACGTGTCGCCGCGAACCGCCGGCTCCGTGTACGTCACCTCACGAACGATCGTCGTGGGCAGCTCGAAGGAGATCGCGCGGCCGTTGTAGAACACGGCTTCGCCGGTCATGCCGTCTTCGAGGTAGTTGATCGCTTCGCCGATCGAATCCTTCTCGATGTCGATCTGGTTGTACTCGCTGTCCATGAAGACGTAGAGCGGGTCGGCGAAGTACGAGAAGTTCACTTCCTTCTTCTCGAGGATCTGGAGCTCGAAGCGGTCGTCGGCCTTGTAGACCGTCTCCTGGTTGCTGCCCGTCAGGAGGTTCTTCATCTTGAGCTTCATGGTGGCGGCGCTGCGGCCACCTTTGTTGTATTCGGTCTTGAGCACGACCCACGGATCATTGTTGATCTGGATCACATTCCCGCTACGCAGTTCTTGGGCAATTTTCATGGTGGGTTCCGTTTTCTGTCCGCTGGCGTCGAGCGGCAGCTTCGCTGTCCGCTCCAACGCCGTACTCGGTATTAAAGTCGTTGAAAAAGCTCGCTATTTTAGCACGTGGTCGGCGAAATCGACAATTGCGGATGCAAGGTCGGTCCGGGAGGCCTGCCGATCCGCCCAGCTCCGGGCGTGGGCCCCGAGGGCGGGCAGCCGGGCCCGGAATTCCTCCCACGCCTTCGCCACGCCCTCACCCCGGTTCCAGGCTTCCCAGAGCGCCGTGACCGCCGCGGCGTCCGGGCGATCCAGGCCCTCGGTATAGCGCGCAAGGAATGCCGAGAGCTTGATCCAGTGGGCGCCGTCCTCGGTGGGATAGATGTGCCAGATAAAAGGTCGCGCCGCCCATTGCGCCCGCAGGAAGGAATCCTCCCCACGGACGAAGTTCACGTCGCAGGACCACAGGAGCTCGTCGTAGCGGTCCTGCTGGAGGAACGGCGTATCGACACCGGGGCGGATCGCCTCCACGGGAGGATCACTCGCGCGAAATGCGGCGAGCAGCTCGTCGACAGGCGCGGACGGATACGCGAAGACGCTCGCGCGCAGCCCGGGCTCGCGCGGATGCGAGAGGCGCCAGGCCTCGCGCCTTGCGACGAGATCGCCCTCGCGCAGCAGGCCACCGGTCTTGCGCGTGAAGCCGGGGAAGAAGTAGTGCTTCACCAGCGGCAGCTTCGTATGCGGCGAGGGCAACGCGTGGCTGCCCTCCACCCAGTCCTCGGCGCTCAGGTACTCGAGGTTGATCCAGCGCGGGCGCGGCGAGCGCTCCGCCATCGCGAGGACGTAGGCCGGCGGCGGATCGCAGCCGAAAGTCTCGACGACCACGTCGGCGACGTCCGCGGGCGTGAAGTCCTCGCGCCAGCGCACGACCTCCACGCCTTCCAGTTCCTGCGTGTCTCGCGTCGCATCGATCTCGGGGCGGATAACGGCGAGCACCTCGAGCGCGCCCAGCCACAGGCGCACGCGCTTGCCGTGCTCGCGCGCGACCTCCCGCGCGAGACGCCAGGCCACGCCGGCGTCGCCGTAGTTATCGACGACCTTGCAGAAGATGTCCCAGCGCTCGTCCATCCGGCGGATTCTACGGGGCTGGATTAGCATCGGGGCATGCGCATCCTCATCCTCGGCGGCACCGTGTTCCTGGGCCGCGCCCTCACCGACGCGGCGATCGCCGCCGGCCATGACGTCTCCCACCTCAATCGCTGCCAGTCCTCGGGGCCGGATCCGCGCGTCGAGTGCCTGAAGGCCGACCGCACCGACGAGAGCGCGCTGCGCTCCGCGGTGGCCGGCAAGCGCTGGGATGTGGTGGTCGACACCTCGGGCTACCTGCCGGGCGTGGTGTCGATGGCCGTGAAGGCGCTGCGCAGCACGGCTCCGCGCTATGCCTTCGTCTCGACGATCTCGGTGTATTCGGGGGCGGACGGATTCGGCGAGGACGCGAGCGTCGCCCCGCCGCCCGATCCGGTGCCCGATGCGATGACGCCCGAGACCTACGGTGCGTTGAAGGCGATGTGCGAGGCCGCGGTGCGCGACGTGCACGGCGACCGCGCGCTGATCGTCCGGCCCGGGCTGATCGTCGGCCCTCACGATCCCACCGACCGCTTCACGTACTGGCCGCACCGCATCGCGCTGGGCGGCACCGTGCTCGCCCCGGGCCGTGCCGGCCGGCGCATCCAGTTCATCGACGTGCGCGACCTCGCGGCGTGGATGGTGACGCTGCTCGAGCGCGACATCGGCGGCACGTTCAACGCGACCGGCCCCGCGGGAACGCTCACGATGGGCAACCTGCTGGAGAGCTGCATCACGACCACGCGGGCCCGCGCCGGGCTCGCGTGGGCCGACGAGGCTTTCCTGGCGGAGAACGGCGTCGCGCCGTGGAAAGAAATGCCGCTCTGGGTGCCCGAGAAGGACGGAGGATTCCTGCAGGTGCCGATCGGACGGGCGCTGGGGACGGCGCTTCGCTTTCGTCCGCTCGCCGAGACCATCGCCGACACGCTCGCGTGGTCCCGCAAACGGCCGGTCGATCACGTTTGGAAGGCGGGCATTACGCCGGAGCGAGAACGCGAGCTGCTCGCCAAGCGCTAACGTTGTTGGAACCGCCGATCTCCGCCGATGAAAATCTTGGGTGTGGAGCTGCGCGAAACGAGGCAGCGCCACTCCCGCCACGACCAAACACCTCAGGATTTATCGGCGGAGATCGGCGCCCTTCATCGGCGGGGATCGGCGGTTCCAAAAGTCCTTCCCAACCTTCACCCTCCGAGAGCCAGGTAGAGATCCACGATGGCGCTACGTCGATCGCGCTCCGCATCCACCGCCTCGAGACGCACGGCGAGCAACTGGCGCTCCGTCTCGAGCAGCTCGAAGAGGCTGTACACCCCGTTGTCGTAGCGCAGCCGCGCAAGCTCCAGCGAACGTGCGAGCGCTTTCTCGCGATTGCGCTGCGCCTCGAGGATCTCGCGCGTGTTGCTCTGCGCGGCGATGGCCTCGCGGGTCTCGCGGAAGGCATTGGCGATCGCCTGCACGTACAGCAGCGCCGCCTCGCGCGTGCGGGCATTCTCGAGATCCACGCCGCCACGGATCTGCCCCGCGGCGAAGAGCGGCTGCAGCAGGTTGCCGCCCACCGACCAGACGCGCGCCGGACCCTTGAAGAGATCGGAGAGCTGCTGGCTCTCGCCGCCATAGAAGCCGGTGAGCGAGATGGACGGGAAGTACGCCGCGCGGGCCACGCCGATGCGCGCGTTGGCGGCCTTCAGGCGCTCCTCCGCCTGGCGGAGATCCGGCCGCCTCAGCAGCAGGTCGGACGGCAGTGCGGCCGGCACTTCGACGACGGCGTCGTACGTGATGCCGCGTTCGACGCGGGCAGTGAACACCTCGCGCGGGCTGCGGCCGAGCAGCACGGCGAGCGCGCCCTCCTGGCGCAGGCGCCGCTGGTAGATCGCGGGGATGAGCGCGCGGGCGCCCTCGACATCCGAGCGGACCTGGTTCAGCTCGAGCTCGCCGACGATGCCGGAGTCGTAGCGCAGCTGCTGCAGCTCGAGGCCCTTGCTGCGGCCCACGAGCGTGCGCTCGGCGATCGCCGCGCCTTCATCCAGCGCGCGCAGCGCGAAGTAGCCGCGCACCACGTCGCCGACGAGGGTGTTGCGGATCGCATCGCGTCCCGCTTCGGTGGCCGCGAGCTCCGCCTTCGCGGCTTCCGTCGCACGGCGGTACTTGCCCCAGAAATCCAGCTCCCAGCTCGCGCGGAGCACGAGGCGGTTGGTGTCGCTGTAGATCGCATCCGACGGCAGCGGGAACGGGCCCACGGCCGAGGCCTTGTCGCGGCTCTTGTCGAACCCGACACCGGCCTGCGGGAACTGGTCCGAGCGCGTGATGGTGAACTGCGCCCGTGCCTGCTCGATGCGCTCCGCGGCGGCCTTGAGATCCCGGTTGGCGTCGAGCGCTTCGGCCACGAGCGAATCCAGCACCGCGTCGTTGAAGACCTTCCACCACTGGTCCGGCACCGTGGTCGCGTTGGTCGAGGGCACGCCGAGGTTGCCGGGCAGCTCGACCGGCGGACGCTCGTAGTCGGGGCCTACCGTGCAGGCGGCGAGGAGAGCGGTGAGCGTCACCGCGACTACGAGCCGTCCCCGTGCAGACAGGGACCCAGGAAATTTGTTCATTGCGGACCCTCCGGCCGTTGCATGCCGTGGACCACGGAGTGCGACCCGGCCTTGTGCTGCTGCAACTCGCGGTGGTGCGCGGCTTCCTGCTTCAGCTCTTCGCTCGAGCGCGACTCGCCGAGCTTGCGCTCCATCACCAGCTTGTAGAAGTACGGCACGAAGAAGATCGCGAGGAACGTGGCCGCCAGCATGCCGCCCATCACGCCCGTGCCGACCGATTGGCGGGCACCCGCGCCCGCGCCGGACGAGATGGCGAGCGGCAGCACGCCGAAGATGAACGCGAGCGAGGTCATGAGGATGGGCCGGAAGCGCAATCGCGCCGCCTCCAGCGCCGCCGCCGAGTATGACAGGCCCTCCTGGGACTTGAGCAGCGCGTATTCCACGATCAGGATCGCGTTCTTCGCGGCGAGGCCGATCAGCGTGACGAGGCCGATCTGGAAGTACACGTCGCTCGTGTATTGCGTCTCGCCGATCATGCTGCGCAGCGTGATCGCCAGCAGCGCCCCGAACATGCCGAACGGCACCGCGAGGATGACGGAGAGCGGCAGCGACCACTTTTCGTACTGCGCCGCGAGGATGAGGAAGGCCATGAACGCCCCGGCGACGAGCGCGATGCTGGAGCTGCCCGACGAGCGCTTCTCCTGGAAGGAGGCGCCCGTCCAGTCGATGCTGAAGTCCGGCGGCAGCGTCTTCGCGAGCCGCTCCACCGCCTCGATCGCCTGGCCCGAGCTCACGCCCGGAGCCCCGCTGCCGAAGATCTTGGTGGCCTGCGCGTTGTTGTAGCGCTCGAGTGTGTCCGGGCCGCTGATGTATTCGATGCGCGCCAACGCACTCACCGGGATCATCTCGCCCTTGTCGCTGCGCACGTACACGGCGCCCACGTCCTCCGGGCGCTTGCGGTAGCCCGGCTCGGCCGACATCAGCACCTGCCACGTGCGGCCGTACTTGTTGAAGTCGTTCACGTAGTACGTGCCCAGCGTGGCGGCGAGGGTGTTGAAGACCTCGTCCACCGAGACGCCGTAGGCCTTGGCCTTCTCGCGGTCCACGTCGACGAAAAGCTGCGGCACGTTGGGGCGCCACAGCGTCTGCATCATGCCCAGCTGCGGATCCTTGCTGGCGGCGGCGACGAATTGGTCCTTCACCTCGGCCAGGCGCTTGGGACCGCCTTCGCCGTGGTTCTGGATGTAGACCTCGAAGCCGCCCGCCGTGCCCAGGCCGAAGATGGCCGGAGCGTTGAACGCGATGGCGAGGCCCTCCTTCATGCCCATGGTGCGGCCGAAGTATTCGCCCACCAGCGCCTGCACCGGGACCTTGCGGTCCTTCCAGTGCTTCAGCGGGAAGAAGATCGTGGCCGCGTTGTTGCGGTAGGTGCCGCCGAGGAAATCGAAGCCCGTGAAGGCAACGGCGTTCTCGACGTTCTTGTTCTCGAGCACGGACGAGACAACCTGCTGCACCACTTTGTCCGTGCGCTCGAGCGACGAGCCGTCCGGCAGGATCACCGCGGCGATGTAGAAGCCCTGGTCCTCCTCCGGCACCAGCGAGGTGGGCGTGCGCCAGAAGAAGAACGCGGTGACGCCGATCATCACGGCATAGAGCGCCAGCACGAGGCCGCCGCGGCGGATCATCCAGGCGACGCCGTTTTCGTACCGGTCGGTCGCCTTGGCGAAGTTGCGGTTGAACCAGCGGGCCCAGCGGGCTTCATGCGCTTCGTCGTGCGGGCGCAGGACCATCACGCACAGCGCCGGCGTGAGCATCAGCGCGACCATGCCGGAGATCACCACGGCGATGGAGATGGTGACCGCGAACTGGCGATAGAGCTCGCCCGTGAGGCCGCCCAGGAACGCGATCGGGATGAACACCGCGCAAAGCACGAGGACGATGGCGACGATCGGACTCGTCACTTCGTTCATCGCCTTGATTGCGGCTTCTCGGGGCTCGAGCCCCTCCTCGCGCATGATGCGTTCGACGTTCTCCATGACGACGATGGCGTCGTCCACCACGATGCCGATGGCGAGCACCATGCCGAAGAGCGTGAGCGTATTGATGGAGTAGCCGAGGGCCAGCAGGCCGGCGAAGGCGCCGAACAGCGCGACCGGCACGGTGGCGAACGGAATCAGCGTGGCGCGCCAGTTCTGCAGGAACACGTAGACCACGACGAAGACCAGCACCATCGCGATCAGCAGCGTGTGGATCACCTCGTTGATCGACACTTCGACGAAACGCGTGGTGTCGTACACGGCGACCTGCGTGAGGCCCTGCGGAAACTTGGCCTCCAGGCCCTTCATGGTGGCGTTCACCTGCTTCGCCACCTCGAGCGCGTTGGCGCCCGGCTGCAGGAAGACGCCGATCAGCGTGGCCGGCTTGTTGCTGACACGGCCGGTGAAACTGTAGTCCTTGGACGCGAGCTCGACGCGTGCCACATCGACCAACCGCAGGCGCGAGCCGTCGGGATTCGCGCGGATGATGATCTGCTCGAATTCCTTCGGGTCCTGCAGGCGACCCTTGGTGGTGATGGTGTAGACGAGCTCCGTGCCGCCGCCCGTGGGCGGCTCGCCGATCTTGCCGGCGGCGAACTGCGCGTTCTGCTCGTTCACGGCGCGGATGACATCGCCCGGCGAGAGCTTCAACGCGGCGAGGCGGTCCGGCCGGAGCCAGATGCGCATCGCGTAGTCCTTGGCGCCGAAGATCTGCACGTTGGTGGTGCCGGGGATGCGCTTCACCTGGTCCAGCACGTTCAGCGTGACGTAGTTGGAGGTGTAGAAGTCGTCGAAGCGTCCGTCGGGCGAATACACCGCGATCACCTGCAGGAACGACGACGAGCCCTTCTCCACCGTGACGCCCTGGCGGCGCACTTCCTGCGGCAGGCGCGGCTCGACCTGCTTCACGCGGTTGTTCACGTTCAACGCGGCTTTGTCCACATCCGCGCCGATGTTGAAGGTGACCTGGATCTGCACCGTGCCGTTGGAGGACGACGCGGAGCTGATGTACAGGAGGTCTTCGACGCCGTTCAGCGTGTTCTCGATGGGTGCCGCGACCGTGGATTCCAGCACCGCGGCGGAAGCCCCGGGATAGACGGCCGTGACCGTGACGACGGGCGGCGCGATCTCCGGATACTGGGCGATGGGCAGGATGCGCATGGACGCAATGCCCGCCAGCGTGATGAACAGCGCGATGACGATCGCGAAGATAGGTCGGTCGATGAAGAAGCGGGAGAACATGGCGGTCTCCTACTTCTTTTCTTCTTTGGGCTGGGCCCCCGCCTTCGCGGGGGTGACGGGCTCGGCCTTCGCGGGCTCCGCCTTCGCGGGCTCCGCCTTCGCGTCCTTGGCCGGCGGTCCACCCTTGCCGGGGGCGCCGGGCGCTCCGGGCGGCGCGGCATTCGGGTCGCCCACCTGCACCTGCGCTCCGGGATAGACCTTCATCAATCCATCGACGATCACCTTGTCGCCGGCTTTCAGGCCCGATTCGATCACCCACTCGTCACCGACCCAATCGCCGACGGTGACGGGACGCGGCTCCGCCTTGCTCTCCGCGCCGAGGACATAGACGAGCTTGCCCTGCGGCATCTCCATCACCGCGCGCTGCGGCACGGTGATGGCGTTGGGACGCTGCGCCCCCTTGAGGACGGCACGCACGAACTGGCCGGGGCGAAGCTCGCCCGCGGTATTGGGAAGCTCCGCTCTCGCGTCCGAGGTGCCCGTGGTGTTGTTCACGCGCACGTCGTTGAAGGTGAGCTTGCCCGGCGCCTGATAGACCTTGCCGTTCTCGAGCTTCACGGTGACGTCGAAGCGCCCGTCCTTCGGCAGCACGAGCTTGCCGGCGGCCACTTCGCCGCGAAGGCGAAGCTGCTCCGATTCCGAGATGCCGAAGTTCACGTAGATCGGGTCGTACTGGCTCACGGTGGTGAGCAGCACATCCGGTCCGGAGACGAGGCTGCCCTCGCTCTTCAGCGAACGGCTGGTGACGCCGGAGACCGGGGACTCGACGTGCGTCCAGAGGAGGTTCAGGCGCGCTTCGTTCTGGCGGGCTTTCGCGGCCTTGAGATCCGCGCCAGCGACTTCCTCCGCGGAGGTGACGTCGTCGTAGTCCTTCTGCGACGCGGCCTTGGCTTCGTAGAGCGGCTTGTAGCGCTTGGCGTTGCGCGCGGCGGCACCGAGGCGAGCCTCGGCGGCGGCGACATCCGCATCCGTGCGGGCGAGCACGGCTTCGTACGGCGCGGCATCGAGCTGGAACAGCGACTGGCCGGCCTTCACCGTCGAGCCCTCGACGTAATTGCGCTTCACGAGGATGCCGGTGACGCGGGCGCGCACTTCCACCTCGCGCGATCCCGCCGTTTGCGCGGGATATTCGAACTCCACGTTCACGGTGCGCGGCTGCACTTCCTTCACCGCGACGACCCCGGGCGGGAATCCCCCGGCGTGCTGCGGGCCCTTGGGGCCGCAGGCCGTGAGCAGCACCAGCAGGGCCACGACGGTAAAGAGGAAGGGAAGCGCGAGGGAGGGCTTGAACGAGGCCATGGCGGGGATTTCCACAAGAACCGAGGGGGTTTACATACAGCGGTGAATGTATGCTAAATTACATACAAGCGTGAATGTATGTCAACGCTTATTTTGTTGCAGCGCCGCAACCCGAAGGATAAGGCATGGTCCGTCGCACCAAGGAAGAGGCCCAGGCCACGCGCGAAACCATCATCGACGCGGCCGAGAAGGTCTTCCACGAAAAAGGCGTCGCCCACGCGTCGCTGGAAGAAATTGCACACGCCGCCGGCTGCACGCGGGGTGCAATCTATTGGCACTTCAAGGACAAGGCGGATCTCTTCGACGCGATGATGGACCGGGTGGTTCTCCCCGTGGAGGCCATGCTCGACCGCGCCACGCAGGCCGGCGCCACCGATCCCCTCGCCATCCTCCGCCTGGCCACCATCGAGGTGCTGCAGCGCACCGCGAGGGACGCGCACCTGCAGCGCGTCTTCGACATCGCGTACCACAAGTGCGAATACGTCGGCGATGCCGCGGGCGTCCGCGAGCGCCACATCGCCAGCCAGCAGGAATGCCTCGGCTCCATCGAGGCGGGCTTCCACGCATGCATCGAGCAGGGTTACCTGCCCAAGTCGGTGAGCGCCAAGGAAGCGGCCATCGGCGCCATGTCGCTGGTCTCGGGCCTCATCGCCAACTGGGTGCTGGATCCCAAGAGCTTCTCGCTCTCGCGCCACGCGGAATCGCTGGTGGACATCTACTTCCGCGGGCTGCAGTCCACGCCGGTCACGGCGCAGGAGCCGCGCAGCAAGCCCGCGCCCCGCGCGCGGTTGAAGTCCGTCAAGTAATTGGGGTCAGACCCTCTTTATTTCGCGAAGTCCGCCGCGGAGATCCGGTAGAGGCAGTGCATGCGGAGCGCGTTGCCTTCGGGCACGCCGGGATGCTCGAAATCCGCGTTCGCGTTCTTCATGCCGATGCGCTCCATCACCGCACGGGAGCGCAGGTTGATGAGCGCGGTGAACGAGACAATCTCTTCCAGCCCGACCGTGTCGAATCCCGCCCGCAGCGAAGCGGTCGCCGCTTCCGTCGCATAGCCCTTCCCCCAATGTGCCTTCGCCAACCGCCATCCGACCTCGACGCAGGGCGAGAACGGCAGCACGCGCTTCGGCACCGAGAGGCCGGTGAAGCCGATGAACTCGCCCGTCTCCCGGATCTCCACCGCCCAGTTGCCCCAGCCGCGCTCGGCGATCGACCGGCTCATGGCGTCGATGGCTTCGTCGCTGGCCGCGCGCGACAGGCGCGCCGGAAAGAACTCCATGACCGCGGGGTCGTCGTTCAGCGCCCCGTAGGGATCGCGGTCTGAATCGCGCCACTGCCGCAGCAGCAGGCGCGGCGTCTCGAGCTCGATCACATCCGCGGCGCGGACTGCAGCAGCTCCGCAAGCTCCTTCTTGTAGAACCTCGCGTTGCCCGTCGTGCCGTGGCCCGTCGTCTCGTTCGAGGCGGGGATCAGCAGCACGCGGCCGTTCTTCACGCGCTTGATCTCGCGGTCGAGCGTTCCGACGATCGGCGGGTTGCGCTCGTCGTCCGCGGCGTTGATGGCGAGCAGCGTGGCCTTGATCTTCTCCAGGCCCGCGGAGGGGTTGAAGTCGCGCGACGAATCCCACTGGTAGAGGACGTCGTTCGCATCCGCGGGGAAAGGCGCCTTCAGCCGCGCGTCGAGCAGCGCATCGGCCTTCTCGCGCGTGGCGGCCGTCTTCGCGTAGCCAAGGTCGCCGCCGTTGGTGGCGATGCCGAAGAAGACGGAGGCGAACTGCGCGCTCTTCGGCTGCTTCGTGTAGTTGCCGTCCATCCACTCGGGGTCGTTGCGGATCGAGTCGATGATGAGCCGGCGCATCATCCAGTTGCGGCTCGCCATCTCGCTGGGCAGAGACGCCATCGGAACCGCGACATCCATCATGTCGGGATATTTCTGCGCCCAGATCCACGTCTCCATGCCGCCCATCGAGTTGCCGATCACGAGCCGCAGGTGCTTCACCTTCAGGTGCTCGGTGAGCAGGCGGTGCTGCGCCACGACCATGTCGTCGTAGTTGTACTTCGGGAATTTCGTCCGCAGTCCATCGGAAGGCTTCGACGACTTCCCGTGACCCATCGCGTCGGGAATGATGAGGTAGTACTTCGTGGCATCGAGCGGTGCCCCAGCCCCGAAGAGCTCGCCGCCCCACGCCGGCGTCAGCATGTTGGCGCTCGAGCCTGCCGTGCCGTGCAGCACGAGCACCGGCTCACCGGTCGGTTCGCCGATCGTTCGGTATGCGAGCTTCACTTCGGGCAGCGTCTCGCCGGTGCTGAACTTGAAGTCGCGCGCGACGTAGATGCCTTCCTTGGGGGCGGGGAAGTCAGCAGCGAACGCGTTCAGGGTGAGTGCGGCGAGCGCCAATGACAGGATGTTCGCGAAACGCATGTTTGATCTCTCCTCGTTGTTTGGGTCGATTTTGCCACTCCTTCGGTGGCGGGGAGGAGGAGGGGGTAGGTAGGACCTTTTTCTCGTCGGGGCCTTGACCGGGCTTCAGGGCTTGGTCGTGTCGGACGGTGTGGGTTCTACGGCGGGATTCGAGTCGAGGATTGCACCGCACTCCGGCTCGAACACGTTGGATGCAGCGCCACTGCCCCGAGCGAGAAAAGAGGTCCTACCGTACCCCCTCCTCCCCACTCAACGCGATGCTGTCGATGGCATCGTGCCCAAACTGCTCGCCACGAAGGTCATGCATCCAACCCTCGCGTACGAGTACGTCGGCACTTGCAGGCTCTCTCGGCTCACTCGATCGATGCGCGCCATCGGCGTGCACGGTGGGGAGGACGGGGGTGCGCGTAGGACTTCTTTTCTCGCTCGGGGCAGTGGCGCTGTCCCCAACGTTTTCGCGCCGAAGTACGGTGAAATCCTCGACTCGAATCCCGCCGCAGAACCCATACCGTCCGAGACCATCCAGCCCTCAAGCCCGGTCAAGGCCCCGACGAGAAAAAAGTCCTACCGACCCCCGTCCTCCGCCGTAGCGTCACCCCAGCGCAGCGACGTAGGCCGCGACATCGGCCCGGTAGCACGAGCACGAGGCTGTCTGCAGCCCCTTCCGGTCGAGGATGGACAACACGCCACGTGTGTACCCGATGAGCCGTCGCGACTGGAGCGCCCCGGCCGCCTCGGTGATGCCGACCCGCCGCACGCCGAGCATGCGCGCGAGGAACTCGTGCGTGATGTGGAAGGTGGTCGAGTGCGCGCGATCCGCCGTCATGAGGAGCCAGCGTGCCACGCGCTTCTCCACGACGTGGAAGCGGTTGCAGCCCGAGGTGCGGATCAGCTGCGTCATCAGGACGTGGATGTAGCGGTCGACGCTGTCGCGCATCGCGGGGCTCCGCGCGAGCTCTCGGCGGAACGCCACGGCACTCATGCGCCAGGCGGGGCCCGCGCCCTGCACTGTCGCGTGCACCGGCGAGACATCGACGCCCAGCGCGACCGGAACGCCGTAGAAGCCCTCGTTGCCGGCGAGCGCGACCTCGATGATGTGCTTGCCGTCCATGGGCTTCAGCAGCGAGATGTAGCTGCCCGCCGGGAAGTAGACGTCGGGGATCGCCCCGCCCGGATCGGCCAGCACCTGGCCCAGCGAAAGGTCCACCTGCTCGCATCGGGCGAGCATGTGGTTGCGCTCGCGCACGACCAGGCGGTCGAGCAGGCGGTTGGTGATCGAGGCAGCTTGCGCGGAACGGACCATGGCGCACGCTAGGGCAAAACGGTCCTGCCGGTCTGCGCGCTACCGCACCCTTCGCGAAGATAGTCCGCCGTCAGTGCGGAGCGACGATCGGCAGCAGCCGCGCGGTCTCGCGCCGCACGACCTCGTAGCATTCGCACGACATCGCTTCCAGCCGCGGCCGGTCGAGCACGCTGATGTGGCCGCGCCGGTAGCGGATGACGCCGGCCTTCTGCAGCTTGCCCGCGGCCTCCGTCACGCCTTCGCGCCGCACGCCGAGCATGCTGGCGATGAGCTCCTGGGTCGTCGTGATCTCGGGGGTCGGCAGGCGGTCGATGCTGAGCAGCAGCCAGCGGCAAAGCTGCTGGTCCACCGAGTGGTGGCGGTTGCACACCGCGGTCTGCGCCATCTGCGTGATCAGCGACTGGGTGTAGCGCAGCATCAGGTGCTGCATCGCACCGCCGCGGATGAACTCGTCCTTGATCATCTGCCCCGGAAGGCGGTAGGCCGAGCCCGCGCTCTGCACCACGGCGCGGCTGGGCGTGGTCTCGCCGCCCATGAAGATGGAAACACCCACGACGCCTTCGTTGCCCACCACGGCGATCTCCGCCGAGGCGCCGTTCTCGAGCACGTAGAGCAGCGACACGATGCAGTCGGCCGGAAAGTACACGTGATCCACGTGGCGGCCCGATTCGTAGAGGACCTCTCCCAGCCCCATCGGGACTTTCTCCAGGCGGCGGCTCATGCGCTTCAGCTCGACGGCGGAGAGGGCTGCAAGAAGCTGGTTGGATCTGGGGGTAGGGGTGGGCACGCCCCATTGTGCGCTATCGCACCGTCGCCACCGTAATGACCGCGCGGTGCTCCTGCTGGTCGTCGACGAGCGGCACGAAGTCGCCCTGCTGTGCAGCGCCGTCCAGCACGACGCTCACGCCGCCCGCCTCGCCCGGCGCCGCGAGGACCTGCCGCACTTCGATGTCGTAGGTTGTCGTGCCGAAGGCATAGCGAAGCTCGAAGCCGCTCCACTGGGCGGGAAGGCACGGAGCGAAGCGCAGGCGGTCCTTCTCGCGCGCGAGGCCGAGCAGCGACTCCAGCAGCAGGCGGTACATCCAGCCCGCCGAGCCGGTGTACCAGGTCCAGCCGCCGCGCCCTTCGTGCGGCGCCTTCGCATAGATGTCGGCTGCGATCACGTACGGCTCCACCTTGTAGGTGGCCACATCCTCGGGCGTGCGCGTGCGGTTCAGCGGGTTCAGCATCGCGGCGAGCTCCCAGGCGCGCTCGCGGTCGCCCAGCGCGGCAAAGGCCATCGCGGCCCAGATCGCGCCGTGCGTGTACTGGCCGCCATTCTCTCGAACGCCCGGCACGTAGCCACGGATATAGCCCGGATCGACGCTCGAGGTGTCGAAAGGCGGATCAAGGAGCTGGACGATACCGAGGTCGCGGCGCACGAGGTGCTTGTCCACGGACTGCATGGCCTGCCTCGAGCGCTGCGGATCGTGCGCGCCCGACAGCACCGACCAGCTCTGCGCGATCGCGTCGATGCGGCACTCGGCGTTGCTGGCCGATCCGAGCGGTGTTCCATCGTCGAAGTAGGCTCTCCGGTACCACTCGCCATCCCAGCCGTGCCGCTCGAGATTCGCGCGCAAGGTCGAGAGCTCCGCCGCGCAGCGCTCGGCGAACGCCGCATCGCCCTTCAGCCGTGCGAGCCCGGCGAACCGCTCGAGCACGCCGCAGAGGAAGAAGCCCAGCCACACGCTCTCGCCCGAGCCGTGGATGCCGACGCGATCCATGCCGTCGTTCCAGTCGCCCGAGCCCATCAATGGCAGGCCGTGCACGCCGTAACGCAGCCCGTGCTTGATCGAGCGCACGCAATGCTCGTAGAGGCTCGCCGATTCCGCGGATCGTCCCGGGAGGTCGTAGTAGGAGTCGTCGCCGGGATTCACCGGCCGCCCGTCGAGGAACGTGACCATCTCGTCCAGCACGACCGTGTCGCCCGTGGCCTCGACGTAGCGCGCCACGGACAGGGGCAGCCACAGATAGTCGTCCGAGCAGCGCGTTCGCACGCCGCGCCCGGAAGGCGGATGCCACCAGTGCTGCACGTCGCCTTCCACGAACTGCCGTCCCGCGCAGAGCAGCAGGTGGTCGCGCACGCGCGCGGGCTCGGCGTGCACGAGGGCCATCGTGTCCTGAAGCTGGTCGCGGAAGCCATACGCGCCGCCGGATTGATAGAAGCCGCTGCGCGCCCAGAGGCGGCACGCGAGCGTCTGGTAGACCAGCCAGCCGTTCACCAGCACGTCGAGCGACGGATCCGGGGTCTTCACCTGGACCGCGCCGAGGGTTTTCGTCCAATGGTCGAGCACGGCGTCGAGCGCATCCCGCGCCGCGCCCGGCGTGCGGAAGCGCTGCATGAGCGCGGCTGCATCGACGGCATGGCGCCCCACGCCGAGCCGGAAGACGATCTCGCGCTCGGCTCCGTCCTCGAGCTCGAACGGCACCTGCAGCGCGCCGCACGGATCGAGCGCGGCACCGACCTTTCCCGACAAGCGCGTGCGTGACATCGCGGCGGGATCGCGAAGCGTCCCGTTGCGTCCGAGGAACTCGGTGCGGTCGCCGGTCACGGTGCGGGCGGGATCGTCCACGGCGAAGAACGCGACACGTCCCGGGAACTCCCCGTTGTAGGCGTTGCGCGCGGCGAGAGCCCCGCTGCGTGCTTCGATCTCGGTGACGACGTGCATCGCGGTCTTCGGCCGCAGGTCGCCCAGCACCCATTCCACGTAGCCGGTCGCCGAGAGCTGGCGCGCGCGGCCGGAAACGTTCCGCACCTTCAGCACGCAGAGCTTCACCGGAGCGTCGAGCGCCACGTAGACCCACAGCTCGGTCGCGATGCCATCCTCGACATGCTCGAACACGCTGTAGCCGAAGCCGTGGCGCGTCGTGTAGGTGCCGGAGCCGCGGGCCGGCAGCGGACCGGGCGACCAGAACTGGCCCGTCTCCTCGTCGCGAAGGTAGAACGCTTCGCCGCTCGCGTCGCTCACCGGGTCGTTGTTCCACGGCGTGAGGCGGAACTCGTGCGCGTTCTCGCCCCAGGTGTACGCAGGCCCACTTTCCGAGACCACGGTGCCGAAGCCCGCGTTGGCGATCACGTTCACCCACGGCGCCGGCGTGACCTCGCCCGCGCGCATCGTGATCACGTATTCGCGGCCATCGGGCGAGAATCCACCGAGGCCGTTGGCGAGCACGAGCTCGCCGGCCGCTTCGTCCGCGGGAGCGGCCTCGCTGCGGGCATGGCGCGTCGGCACGAGCCGAGGCACGCGTACCTCGGCCGGGCCGCGGCGCGCGACCTGCTCCGAAAGGCTTCCGCGGCGATCGCTGATCAGCACGCGCGCGACCGACTGGAACAAGATGCGGTCTTCGTCCGAGATCTGCTCCGGCCGGCGCACGAAGATGCCGCCCGGGCGCTCCATCACGTGCGCCTCCACGCCGGCCGCGATCAATCCCATGATCTGGTCCTGCAGCACCTGGCGGTAGCCGCCGCGGTCCTCGTTCCAGATCACCAGGTCCACGGCGAGGCCCTTCAGGCGCCAGTACGCGTGCGCCTGCACCATCTGCCGCACGAGGTCGATGTTCTCGGGCTCTCCGATCTGCAAGAGGACGATCGGCAGGTCCCCCGAGATCGCGTAGCTCCACAGGCCCGATTGGCCGCGGCGGTTTCGCAGCAGCACACCCGTCTCGGCCCGCATCGACGCATTCGCGTGGATGATCGAACCGGCCAGGCGAGCGTAGAGCTGCGCGTCGGATTCCGTCGCGTTGATCTGCCGGAGCGTGACACCGCTGTGCGTCCACGCGAGGTCGAAGACGCGGTCGGCGAGGCTGCGGTCGCGGTACTTGCCGACCAGCGCCAGCGCTCCCTCGCGCGTCTCGCTCATGCCGGTGGCGATGTCGATCGTCGCCGTCTGGTCCGGATCGAGCGTCACCCGATGGCGGATCGCGACGATCGGGTCGAGCACCGAGCCCTGGCTCCCGGAGAGCTTGCCGGCATCGGTCAGCGCGCGCGGCGCGGCGAGCGTGCGGGCGCGGCCGATGAACGCGGAGCGGTCCGTCTCGTAGGAGACCTCGGAGGAAGACGCACCGTGCACCGCCATGAGATGGAACATCCACGGCGCGGCCTCCTCGCGCGAGCGCGGGCGGCGCATGCACAGGATGGCCTGGCGTTCGGCGTCGATCTCGGTCTGCACGAAGAGATTGGAGAACGCCGCGTGCAGCGCATCGGCGGCGGCGGGCGCCAGGGCCACCTCGGCGTAGCTCGTGACGTCGATCGTGCGCCGGGCACGCGAGCGGTTCGTGATCCGAAGGCGCCGCAGCTCGATGTCGTCCTCCGGCGAGACGGCGATCTCGGTGTGCGCCTCGAAGTCGTGGTCGCTGCGCCGGAACTCCGCGCGGCCTTCAGTGAAGATCGCCTCGTAGCGCGCGGCGCGCTTCAACGACGGCTGGTGCGCGGTGGACCAGTACGTGCCGCTCGCCACGTCGCGGATGTAGCAGAACGTGCCCCACGGGTCGCCCGTCGCATCCTCCCGCCAGCGCGTGACCGAGAGGTCCTTCCACCGCGAGCTGCCGCCGCCCGCGTTGGTGACCATCACGTGGTAGCGGCCGTTGGAGAGGAGCTGCACCTCGGGGACCGGCGTATCGGGTGTGGCGAGCACGCGCACGGGCGCGGGGGCGGACTCGCGGCTTTCGCTCACGGCGGAAAGCTCCACGGCCTGTGCGTGCAGGACGATGGTGCGCGGAACGCGTTCCTGCAACAGCAGCAGCGTGGCCTTGAAGATCGGATCGGCGGCGAAGCGGCGCTGCATCGGGCGGTCGAGCAGCGCGTGGCCGAGCGAGAGCAGCACCATGCCCTGGTGGTGCGCCATGAACGAGCGCACCACGACGCTCGACTGGCCGCGCGGCAGGCGGGCCGGGGTGTAGTCGATCGCCTCATAGAGTCCATAGCGTCCCGCGAGGCCGGCCAGGCCCAGGCGCTGGAGGTTCCGGCACGCCGCCTCGGGTGCGACCATCAATGCCAGCGCCGATGCGTACGGCGCCACGACGAGGTCGTCCGAGAGGCCGCGCTTCAAGCCCAGGCCCGGCACGCCGAACGCGCGGTACTGGTAGTTCATCGCCGCGTCGGTCGCGTTGTAGCCGCACTCCGAGATGCCCCAGGGAACGCCGCGCAGCTTGCCGTCCGCGATCTGCCGCTCGACCATGCCGCGATACGTCTGGTCGAGCAGCGTGTTGTCGTACGTCGGCATCACGAGCAGCGGCATCAGGTACTCGAACACCGAGCCGCTCCACGAGACGAGGACCGGGCGCCCTCCCGCGCTGGTGAGCAGCCGGCCCAGCGCGAACCAGCTCTCCTGCGGCAGCCGCCCCTGCGAGATCCCGACGAAGCACGAGAGCCGTGCCTCAGACGCGAGCAGGTCGTAGAAGCCCGCGTCCAGCCGGCGCTCGGCCACGTTGTAGCCGATCGCGAGCAGGTGGCGGCCGCGATCGTAGAGGAAGCCGAACTCCATCCGTGAAAGCTCTTCGCATTGCAGGGCGAGGCGCCCGATCTCGCGCCGCAGCTCGTCCGCGCGGCCGGGCGCACTCGCCACGTCGCTTCGGAGGAACGCAGCCTGCCGGCCGAGCGCCTCGGCCCAGAAGGCCACGTCGCCTGTCGTCTCGTGCGCGAGCGCCGCGGCCACTTCGGCGGCCGTTTCCGTGAGCCGTTCCACGCTCTCCCGCGTCGCTTCGGCGTTGGCGGGCGGCGTAGCGCGCGCGATCTCGAGCGCCGCCAGCAGGCGCACGAGCGAATCCGGCATCGCGAGCTCTGCGAGCACGTGCGCGGTGTCCAGCAGGCCATCGATCCAGCGCGGCGACACGACCGGCCCGGCGTCGAGCGCGAGCAGCCCCGAGCGCAGCGTGAGCAGGTGGCCCGCCAGGTTGCCGCTGTCCACGGCCGAGACGTAGAGCGGCGGCATCGGCTTCAGCGTGAGCGTGTCGTACCAGTTGTAGAAGTGGCCCTCGTATCGGTCGAGCCCCTGCATCGTGCGCAGGGTCTGGGCCGTTCGCTCGAGGAGCTGAGGCACGCCGACGTAGCCGAAGTCGTAGGCCGTCAGGTTGGCCAGCAACGCGAGCCCCATGTTGGTGGGCGAGGTGCGGTGCGCGACGCCCACCGAGGATTGCTCCTGGAAGTTGTCCGGCGGAAGCCAGTGATCCTCTTCGGCGACGTGGGTCTCGAAGAACGCCCACGTGCGGCGCGAAAGCTTGCGCAGGAACAGGGCCTGCTCCGCGGTGAGCCGCGCCTCGCGCCGAACGAGCGGCCGGCTGATCCACCACGCGACCGCGGGCGACGCGAGCCACAGCAACAGGAAAGGCACGGCGATCACAGGCCCACCCCAGGCCGCGACGCCAACCCCCGTGGCCACCGCGATGACCGGCGCGATCCACATCGAGCGGAACGCAGCGATCAGCTCGGAGTGCCCGCTCGCGGCGCGCGCCCGGCGCGCGGCCTCTTCGGCGGCCGAGGTGTTCCATTCGAGCAGGTCGCGGCGCGTGACGATCACCCGCCACACGGTGCGCGCGACCGCGTCGAGGTTGACCGTCGCCTCGTAGGGAAGGAACACGAGCGTGAGCAACGCCTGCGCGGCATGGTTCATCGCCACGCCCGCGGTCGCCGCGAGGTGCTGGCGCATCGGGACCTCGGCGGGCTTCGTGAGGAGCTCGCCCAGCACCGCGCTCGCGGGTGCCAGCAGCAGGATGGCGACGACCGCGAGTGTCCAGGCGAGCGCGTGCGGAAGCACCAGCCACGCGACGACGAGCAGCAGCGTCATCGCCGCGGGCACGAGGCTGCGGCGCAGGTTGTCGAAGAGCTTCCACAGCGACAGCGTCGAGAGCGGGTTGGCAAGGCGCGTGGCTCCCGGGCCCGGCACGAACGGCAGCAGCCAGCTCGCGAGCTGCCAGTCGCCGCGGATCCAGCGGTGGCGGCGGCTCATGTCCGCGGCGTAGGTGGACGGATACTCCTCGTAGAGCTGCACGTCGGAGAGCAAGCCGGAACGCGCGTAGCAACCCTCGATCAGGTCGTGGCTCAGGATGCGGTTGTCGGGGAAGCGGCCGGCCAGCGCGTGCTCGAAGGCGTCGACGTCGTAGATGCCCTTGCCGATGAAGGAGCCTTCGCCGAACACGTCCTGGTAAACGTCGGAGACGGCGTGCGTGTAGGGATCGATGCCCGCATCGCCGCCGTGCAGGCGGGCGTACCACGAGCGGCCCGCACCAGACAGGCTGATGCCGACCCGCGGCTGCAGGATCCCGTAGCCCTCGGTCGCCTGCACCCGGCCCTGCGACAGGCTCGCGGCGTCGAAGCGCGCGCGGTTCAGCGGATGCGACATCGCGGCGACCATCTCGCGGGCCGAGTCGCGCGGAAGCTGCGTGTCGGTGTCGAGCGTGATCACGTATCTCACGTCCTGCAGCAACGCGATGTCGCCGACGACCTCCGAGAAAGCGGCACTCGCCCGCCCGCGCAGCAGCGCGTTCAGGTCCGCGAGCTTGCCGCGCTTGCGCTCCTCGCCCATCCATACGCCCTCGCGCGCATTCCACCGGCGCGGGCGATGGAAGAGGAAGAAGGGCCGTGCATAGCGCTCGCTCAACGCTTCGATGCCCTCGCGCGCGGCCGCGAGCCACGCCTCGTCTTCGGGCCGGACCTGCACGGACGCGTCGGGGAAATCCGTGAGCAGGCCGAAGTGCAGGCCCTCCTCGCGGTTCGCGAGGTAGCGGACCTCGAGGGCTTCGACGAGGCGCTCGACGTCGGCGATACCCGTGAGCATCGTCGGCACCACCACCAGCGTGCGCGAGGCGGCCGGGATGCCTTCGGAGAAATCCATGCGCGGCAGGTGCCGCGGCGTCACCACGCGCGTCGAGCGCCAGTTGACCAGCCCGACCGCAAGCTGGCTCGCGGCCAGCGGCACGAGGAACGCGAGGAGAGCGAGCACGATGTCCGCAACCCCGTCGGCGACCGCCTTCGCCATCAGCGTCGCCGTCATCGCGAGCGTGATCGCGCCGATCGCGCCGAGATACAGCAGCAGGGGTGCGCGTCCCGCCGCGTGATCCAGCGCCGCGAAGAAGCCGCGGCGCATGCGCGCCGCCGCCTCGAGGCGCGGCCGGCCCTTGTCGACGAGGAAGAAGCCCACGTGGGCGGAGCGATCGCCATCGCCGTCGCTCGCTCCGGAGCGCTCCGCGGCTTCGCGCGCCAGCTCGACCGCTTTCCTCGCCACCTCGCCCTCGGACCAGGTGCTGCCCCGCGCGATCTCCTCGACCGCATGCCGGTAGCTGTCGCGCGTGGCGAAGTCCATCGCGCCGTACAACCCGCCCGGATCCTCCCGCAGCGTGTCCTCCACCAGGCTCATCGTCTCGACGAAGGCGCGCCAGTCCATCGCGCCCAGGAAGCGCAGGCTCCCGATCGAGTTGCTGATCGAGACCTGGTTCGAGGCCTGCTCCTGCGCTCCGGCCTGCACCAGCTGCTCGATCGAGAGGCCCGACTCCGCGAGCCGCTGCTCGATCCACGTGAGCGGCAGCGCCAGCGCGGCGCTCTGCCCCTGCAGCCGGCGCGCGAGCTCGGCCACGAAGGCGCTCACCATGGGCGGATCGGAGCGCGCCATGTCGGCGACCACGAGGATCAGGCTCTTCGGGTCATGCTCCGCCGTCTCCACCATCTGGTCGGCCCACACGTCCGCGCGGCCGCGTTCGACCGTGGCTGCGGCGATGCGCACGCCGACCCGCCGCAGGTTCTCGATCAGCGCCAGGCGCAGCATGATCGGGATGGCCCACAGCTCGCCCACCTTGAGCGGCGTGACGGTCTGGTAGGCGGCGATGAAACGCGAGAGGCCCTCGGCATCCACGCGCCCGTCGCCATGGGAGATCGCTTCGAACGCGAGATCGTAGACACGAGGCAGCCCCGCGGAGGGGCCGTGTGCCAGCCGCGGCAGGTCGCGGCTATAGCCTTTCGGCAGGTGCCGCCGCGCGGTGCGGATCTGCTCTTCGATCAGGTAAAAGTTATCGAGCAGCCATTCGGCCGCGGGCGTGATGCGCCGGTCCTCGGTGACCGCCTCGGTAAGCAGCGTCCGGTACTCGACCAGGAGGCGTTCGTTCCGCGCGAGGCGCGCGAGGAGCCGCTCGGAGGGCCGCGCCACCGAGAGGCGGTGCGTGGCCGCGAGGCTGCGGCCGTGCCGCTCCATCTGGTCGGCGTTGAACAGCTCCGAGCGCAGCGGCGCTTCGCCGGTGCCACGTTCCAGGATCGACACTACCGGGGCACTTCCTTGGGTTATCGGGGCCACGCCACCGGGAGCCCCAGCATGGGACTCCCCGGCAAGTGCAGTCGGTTCGATAACGCACAGACCGTCCCCTTGTGTTCGGCACCGCACAGTCAGGAACGTTCCGTCGGGGCACGATCCGATCCATGCTCTATGAATTCCTCGAATCCCACCGCAGCGAGCTCATCGAGCGATGCCGCACCAAGGCCTCGCGCCGCACCGCACCGCTGGCGACGCAGCCCGAGATGGAGCTGGGCATTCCCCTCTTCCTCGAGCAGCTGATCGAGACGCTGCGCATCGTGCAGACCGGGCCGGAGCGCACGACCACCGGCGACCCGATCCGCGACCTGCGCTCCGAGATCACCTCCGGCGCCACGACCCGGGGATCCGACGCGTTCCGCCACGGCTACACGGTGAACCAGGTCGTGCATGGGTACGGCGACCTGTGCCAGTCCATCACCGAGATCGCGGGCGAGAGGCACGCCCCCGTGAGCACGTCCGAGTTCCAGACGCTCAACAAGTGCCTCGACGACGCGATCGCCGACGCGGTGACCGAGTACGCGCGCCAGCGCGACACCATGGTCACCGAGCGCAGCGACGTCGCCACGGGCGAGCGGCTGGGCTTCCTCGCCCACGAACTGCGCAACTTCCTCAACACCGCGATGCTCGCGTTCGCCGCGATCAAGAGCGGCAGCGTCTCGATCGACGGCGCCACCGCGGCGGTGCTCGACCGCAGCTTCACGGGGCTGCGCGATCTCGTCGACCACGCGCTCACCGACGTGCGCCTGGCTTCCGGCCGGCCGGTGCAGACGCTGGAGACCATCGCCGTCGACGGGCTCATCAGCGACGTGCAGGTCGCGGCGAGCCTCGAGGCGCGCACGCGCGGCTGCCACTTCGCCGTGTACCCGGTGTCGCGGGAGTTGCAGATCCAGGGCGACCGCCAGATGCTGGGCTCGGCCCTGTCCAACCTGCTGCAGAACGCATTCAAGTTCACGCGCCTGCACAGCCACGTCTCGTTGAAGGCGTATACGTCGGGCGGCCGCGTGCTGATCGAGATCGAGGACCAGTGCGGCGGCCTGCCCAAGGGCAAGGCCGAGTCGATGTTCTCGTCGTTCGAGCAGAACCATGCGGATCGCAGCGGCCTGGGGCTCGGCCTGTCGATCGCCCGCCGGGCCATCGAAGCGGTCGACGGCGTGCTGCGGGTGCGCGACATGCCCGGCCTGGGGTGCGTCTTCACCGTCGATCTGCCGAGCTTCGCTCCGAATCCCGCGTAGGACGATCGGTTCGGCACCGAACAGACGCGGCCTTCGATCCCCCGTACTGTCGGCGCATGACAACGACCCAACGCAATGCCCGTTCGATCCGTGAAGCCGGCCAGAGATACTTCAACACCGTCTACCGCCAGGTGACCGGGCCGCCGCCCGCTTTCCTCGGTGCGCGCCTGGCCCGCGAGGCCGCCGCAGCCCGCATCACGGCGCGCGAAACACTGCGCGTCGGCGTGTGGGAATCCGAAGGTGGTGCATTGGCGGGGATCGTCCCGACGCCATGAGATCGCTCCGGTGCGCCTTGCTCGTCGCTGCGACGCTCGGCGCGTCGTGCGTTGCACCGGCGCTGGCGAACATGCCGGCCGACGCGACGCCCGTGCAGGCCGAACGCGTGGCCGCGGGCCTGAGGCAGGGCATGCCGCTCGAGGACGTGCGCAAGCTCCTCGGCAACCCGAAGCGCATGACGATCCGCAGCGAAGGCAGCAGCGTCTCCGATGCGACGCGCTCGACGCAGCAATGGACCTACACCTGGGCCGGCACGTCCGGCAACGCGACCTTGCGGGTGGAGTTCGGCTCGAAGGTGCCGCCCGCATGGAACGTCACGAGCTGGGAGTGGGCGGGTCCCTGAGTGTTCGGTATCGAACAGACGTCGGCGCACCACGGCGATAGTCTCGGGGTTCACCAGAGGAGCCAACCCATGAAAAACATTTCCAGCCGCATCGCATCCGTCCTTTCCATCGCCGCGCTCGCCTTCACGATGGGCTGCGCTTCCACGGCGAAGACCGAAGGCACGGGCGAGTACTTCGACGACACCGTCATCACCGGCAAGGTGAAGACCGCGATCTTCGAGCAGGCCACGCTCAAGTCGGCCGAGATCAACGTCGAGACGTTCAAGGGTGTCGTGCAGCTCTCGGGCTTCGTGACTTCGCAGGACAACGCGAACCTCGCGGTGGCCACGGCCAAGGGCGTGAAGGGCGTGTCGTCGGTCAAGAACGACATGCGCATCAAGTAAGGGGACGCCGCCGTGCTCTACACGATCGTCGTCATCCTCATCATCCTGTGGCTGCTCGGGCTCGTCTCGAGCTACACGATGGGCGGGTTGATCCACGTGCTGCTCGTGGTCGCCATCATCGTGATCCTGATCAGGGTCATCAGCGGACGCAAGCTCTGATGCCCAAGGGCCAGCAGAAAAGCAATCGCGAGACGAAGAAGGCTCCCAAGCCCAAGGCGCCTCGCGCTCCCCCTCCCCCGTTCTCACCGCCTCCGGCAACGTCCCGATGAAGCCGGAGCGGACTTTTCCCGGGACTGGAGCCACACAATGAACATCGCCCTCTGGGTCCTCGCCGGCGCCGTGATCGGCTGGATCGGCTTCACGAAGATCGGCTGGAACGACGGCCGCAGCCTCGTCATCTCGATCGTGCTGGGCACCATCGGCGGATTCTTCGGCGGCAACATCCTCGCGCCGATGTTCGCCGCGGCCGGCCCGCCCTCGAGCGACTTCGCCATGCTGCCGATGGTGTTCGCGGTGGTGACCGCCCTTGCGTTCATCGTCGTGGCCGACCAGTCCCTCAAGCGCTGGGACCTTTGACCGGATGACGTATTGCATCGGCGTCATGCTCGACGAAGGCATCGTCTTCGCCTCCGATTCACGCACCAACGCCGGCATCGACGACATCGGCCGGTTCTGCAAGATGACCGTCTTCGAGCGGGCGGGCGAGCGCGTGATCGTGCTGCTCAGCTCGGGCAGCCTCGCGGGCACGCAGGCCGTGATCGGCGTGCTGAACCGGCGATGCGCGGCCACGGACGGTACGCCCAACCTGTGGAACGCCACCACCATGTTCGACGTAGCGATGCTGGTGGCCGACGCCATGCGCGACATCGAGCGGCGCGACGGCCAGTACCTCCTCGACAGCGACGTGGAATTCAACGCCTCCTTCATCATCGGTGGCCAGCTCCGGGGCGAGGCACCGCGCCTCTTCCGCATCTACGCGGAGGGCAACTTCATCGAGGCCGGCGGCGACACACCGTACTTCCAGACCGGCGAGACCAAGTACGGCAAGCCCGTCATCGAGCGCGTGGTCACCTGGGCGACGCCGCTCTCCGACGCGACCAAGTGCGTGCTGGTGTCCTTCGACTCGACGATGCGCAGCAACCTCTCCGTGGGCATGCCCATCGACCTGCTGTGCTACGAGCGCGACCAGCTCGCGGTCGGCAAGCGTTGCCGCTTCGATGCCGGCGATGCCTATTTCACGGCGCTCAGCACCGCCTGGAGCGAAGGCACGCGCCAGGTGTTCCGCGGCCTTCCGGAGCTCGCATGGTGATCGCCACCCCTGAAAAGCCGATGCGCATCCGCGCCGGGTTCGAGCTGGTCTACGACTGCCCGCAGCCCACGCCGATGATCTTCAACCTCAACGTGCACTTCTCGCGCATGTCGGACCTCATCGGCCGCAACGACATCGTCGTCGACCCGTCGGTCCCGATCGACGCGTACCGCGACAGCTTCGGCAACTGGTGCACGCGGATCGTGGCGCCCACCGGCCTCACGCGCGTCACCTCCGAAGCGCTCGTGAGGGATAGCGGAAATCACGATCCCACCTTCCCCGACGCCGAGCAGCACGCCGTGGCGAACCTGCCGGAGGAGACACTGCTCTTCCTGCTGGGCAGCCGCTACTGCGAGACGGACCGGCTCTCGGAGATCGCGTGGGGCCTCTTCGGCACCACGCCGCTGGGCTGGGCCCGCGTGCAGGCGATCTGCGACTACGTCCACCACCACATCAAGTTCGGCTACCACCACGCGCGCATGACGCGCTCCGCCCTCGAGGCGTACCACGACCGCACGGGTGTGTGCCGCGACTACGCGCACCTCGCCGTGGCGCTGTGCCGCTGCATGAACATCCCGGCGCGCTACTGCACCGGCTACCTCGGCGACATCGGCGTGCCGGTGGTCGACCCCATGGATTTCTCGGCCTGGTTCGAGGCTTACCTCGGCGGCCGCTGGCATACCTTCGACGCGCGCAACAACGTGCCGCGCATCGGACGCATCCTGATCGCCCGTGGCCGTGATGCCTCGGACGTCGCGATCAGCAGCACCTTCGGACCCAACGTCCTCACCGGCTTCAAGGTCTGGACCGAACAGGTCTCCGCATGAACAAGCAGAAGCCGTAAACCAAGGAATGCCATGAATCGCTTCACCCCCCTGATGCTGGCCCTCACCTTCGCCCTCCCCGCCGCCGCCGAAGTCGTCCTCTACGAGCACGACAACTTCCAGGGCCGCACGCTGCGCGCCGACAAGGCGATGAAGAACTTCGAGCGCACGGGCTTCAACGACCGCGCGTCGTCGCTGATCGTCTTCACCGAACGCTGGGAGGTCTGCGAGGACGCGCAGTACGCCGGGCGTTGCGTCGTGCTCCGCCCGGGCCGCTACCCCACGCTGAGCGCCATGGGCCTGAACGACCGCCTGTCCTCGGTGCGCAAGGTCGCCACCAACGCGCGCATCGACGACAACCGCTACGCGCCGCAGCCCGTGCCCGTCTACGACAACCGCCGCCGCAACAACGAGCGCCTGTACGAAGCCAACGTGACCTCCGTGCGCGCCGTGGTCGGCCCCACCGAGCAGCGCTGCTGGGTCGAGCAGGAACAGACGAACAACGACCGCAACATTCCGGGCGCCGTCATCGGCGGGATTCTCGGCGGCGTGCTGGGCCACCAGGTCGGCAGCGGACGAGGCAACGACGTGGCGACGGCGCTGGGCGCGGTCGGCGGCGCGGTCGTGGGCTCCAACGTGAACCGGGGCAGCGGCACGCGGGACGTGCAGCGCTGCGCCAACGTGCCCAGCCAGGCGCGCGCGGACTACTACGACGTCACCTATTCGTACAAAGGTGTCGAGCATCGCATGCAGATGGCGCAGGCGCCCGGCCGCACCGTGACCGTCAACAATCGCGGCGAGCCGCGCGCTTAAGGAGCAAGGCATGCGAGCCTATTCCCTGGCCGCGGCGGCCCTCGAAGGGACCGTGGGGCACGACGGCACCGAGCTCACCGCGCGGCTGGGCGAAGCACTCGCCACCAAGCTGGTCGGGATGCTCCGCTGCCGGCGCCATTACTTCAGCGCCAAGCGCGGCGGATCGCTCCACGCGGTGGACATGTTCTTCGCGCATTCGAACCTGGACCAGTCGCACGCCGATGCCATCGGCGATCGCATGGTCCAGCTCGGAGCGCAGCCGGACTTTTCCCCGGCATCGATCGGCGCGAGCAGCCACATCCCGTTCGTCCCTCGCTACGGCGAAGTCGCCGACATGGCCTCCGACGACCTCGAGGCGGCGATCCGGACGGAAGCGATCCTGAACGACCTGGTCCACTACGTGGGCGCGGACGATGAAGCGACGAAGCGGTTGCTGAATTCGATCCTTGCGGCGGATCGCATCCGGGGCAAGCAGCTCACGACGCTGATCAAGTCCCTTCGCAAGACTTGACGCTTCGCTTTGTTCAGGCGGAGGAGGAGGGGGTCGGTAGGACCTTTTTTCCGTCGGGGCCTTGACCGGGCTTCAGGGCGTGATGGATTGGGACGGGGTGGGTTCTATGACGGTGTCCGCGTCGAGGATTGCACCGCACTCCGGCTCGAACACGTTGGGGACAGCGCCAATGCCCCGAGCGGAAAAAGAGGTCCTACCGTACCCCCTCCTCCTCCCCTCGACGCGAAGCGGCCTCTTGCGACGTGCCATGGATGAACGGCATCGCACAGAGCGACGTTAGGGACTGACCGGAAGCTTCTTCAGCGCTGCCGCCTTCGGCAGTTGCTTCCACTCCATCAGCGCCCGCTCGGCATCGCCGCCGTCGGTCTCGAGCCACTTGCTCATCGCAGGCCCGGCCGGAGAACCGTACACGCGGTGCGAATACACGACGGCCAGGCCGGCGCCGTCCACGAACATCAAGCGCACGAACGCGGCTTCGAGGGCATCGGGACTGCCGAACATGGCGACGATGAGGTGCTCGGCCGGGCGATCGACGGTGCGCGGCCGCGAGGCCGTCTTCAGGACCTTGCCGTTGGCCCGATAGACCGTGAGCATGCGGTTGGCCAGCTCCGCGATCTTCTCGGGCGTCGTGGCCTGCTCGTAGACCTTGAGCGTCACCATGTCGTGCCACTTCTGGAGGTCCGCGTCGTTCTGCGGCGTGAACTCGTGCTCGTTGTTCTTCGTCCAGCGATGCAGGTAGGCCGTGCCTCCCAGCTCGAGGGTCATGGCCGGCTTGGCCGGAGGCTTCACGGGATCGGCGGCCGCGGCGGGACCTCCCGGCACGAGGAGATATCCGGCGACGAGGGACAGCTTCAGCAACAGGCGGTAATTTGTCATGACGCAATTATCGCCGAAGCGGGCTTGACATCGCAGCCCCGTCATGTCACCTTTTGGTGACATATGAATCCCGACGAGATGGACGCCGTGTTCGCCGCCCTCGCCTCCGAGCCCCGCCGGAGGATCCTGGACGTGCTGAAGAAGGAGCCCGGCTGCAACGTGAATCGCGTGACGGAGTTCTTCGAGGACATCGGCCGCGTCGCGGTGATGAAGCACATCGACGTGCTCGAGGGCGCGAACCTCGTGATCTCGGAGAAGGTCGGGCGGGAGCGGCTGCTGTGGTTCAACCCGGTCCCGGTGCACATGATCTACGACCGATGGACCACCGAGTTCAGCGCCTACTGGGCCGGGAAGTTGGCGCGGATGAAATACCGGCTCGAGAATGCGCCGGTCCCCATCGACAAGAAGAAACGAGGAGGTAGCCGTGGCTGAGCCCCCGAAGGCAGTCTTCAAGATCGTCATCAACGGAACGATGGAGGCGGTGTTCCGCGAGCTCACCAAGACCGACTCGCCGCAGGGCGCGGTCTTCAACTCGATGCTCACGCTGGACGAGCCCGGGCTCATCCCCGGCCGCAAGATGCAGATGCGCACCGTGAGCGGCCGGCACGCCGTCGTGATCGGCGAGGTGATGGAGGTCGAAGCCCCGCGGCGCTTCGCGCACACCCACCGGTTCACGCAGTTCACGGACCCGTCCTGCAAGGTCGTCTATGACTTGAAACAGGTCCCGGGCGGGGTCGAGGTCACGCTCACCGTGGAGAACATGCCCGCCGGCACGAAGACCGAGGTCGAGATGAACAAGGGCGGCATGTTCATCCTGAATAACCTGAAGGCGATCGTGGAGACCGGCAAGCCGTCGTTCGGGTGCCGCCTGATGTACGTGATGTTCCACTGGCTCGAATTCGTGCTGCCCGCGTCCACGAAGTCGGAGAACTGGCCGATCGGGGGGAAGAAATGAAAGTCGTGAAATGGATCGCCATCGTGGTGGGCGTGCTGGTGGCCGTGTTCTTCGTCGGCGCCGCGCTCATGCCCTCCGGCTACAACGTGCAAAGAAGCGTCGTCATCAACGCGCCGGCCGAGAAGATCTATCCGCTGATCGCCGCACCGAAGGAATGGCCCAAGTGGGCCATCTGGTTCAAGCGCGAGCACGACATGAAGCTCACGTTCGCGGGTGCGGAATCCGGCGCCGGCGCCAAGTGGGCCTGGAAGGCCAAGGAAGGCAGCGGCGAGATGGAGTTCACGAAGGCCGAGCCCAACAAGTCGATCGACTACGTGCTCGCCTTCCCGGAGATGGGCATGGCGTCGAAGGGCGCCATCACGCTCACGCCGGAAGGCCCGGGCACGCGCGTGAAGTGGACCAACGAAGGCGACGTGGGCAAGAACCCGATGATGCGTTGGTTCGTACCGTTCCTCGACCGCATGATCGGCGGCGACTACGAGGCCGGACTCGCGGACCTGAAGATCCTGGTCGAGAAGCAGGCCTGACTCGAACGAAAGGAACCGACATGAACCTCACGCTCGCAAGCTTCGCCGCACTCCTCGCCCTCGGCATGGTCACCACGGTGTCGCACGCGGAGGAGCGCTCGCTCAACAAGGCCGCGATCATCGGGGCTCCGGTGGCCGAGGTGTGGAAGGCCTGGACCACTTCCGAAGGCATCCAGTCGTTCTTCGCGCCCGAGGCCCACGTCGAGGCCAGGCCCATGGGCAAGTTCTGGATCTACTTCAACCCCTACGCCGCGCCGGGTTTGAAGGGCGCCGACGACATGATCGTGCTCGCCGTGCAGGAGGGGAAGATGATCTCCTTCACGTGGAATGCGCCGCCCCACCTGCCCGAAGCTCGCGGGCAACGCACCTACGTCACGGTGCGGATGAAGGCGCTCTCCGACAAGGAAACGGAAGTCACGCTCTTCCACGGCGGCTGGGGCGACGGCGGCCAGTGGGACGACACCTATAAGTACTTCGACGGCGCGTGGGGCCGGGTGCTGTCCAACCTGCAGAAGCGCTTCACCGAGCAGAAGCCGATCGACTGGGCGCCGTTCCTGGAGCGCCTCAAGGCCCAGGCCGCGAAATGATCGTCATTCCCGCGAAGGCGGGAATCCAGCTGGGTCCCCGCCTTCGCGGGGACGACATTACAGCGCCAGGTCGACGACCTTCACCTTGATCTTGCGGGGCTTGTCGTCGCGCTCGACGGTGAGCTCCACCGTGCTGCCGATGCCCGCGCGGTCGATCTCGGAGGCGAAGTTCTGCAGCGACTCGATGGGACGGCCGTTCACGGCGGTGATGATGTCGCCCGGCACGCCTTTCTTGCTCACGGACTTGAGGCCCAGCGATGCGGCCGGCGTCCCTTCGTTCACGCCCGCGACCACCACGCCCACGATGCCGGCCCGCGCGACGAGGGCGGGATCGACCGCGTCGATGCCGATGCCGGGACGCGGCGCCTTGCCTCGCGAGATCAGGCTGGGGACGATGCGGTTCACGAGGTCCGACGGAATGGCGAGCCCCACGCCGGACGACTGCGCCGACGAGCCGCGGATCGCGGTCGTGACGCCCATGAGGCGCCCGGCGCTATCCAGCAACGGGCCGCCCGAGTTGCCGGGATTGATCGCCGCATCGGTCTGGATGGCACCGGTGATCTCGCGCACGTCCGAGGTCGGCAGGTGGCGGTCCAGCGCGCTCACGATGCCCTGCGTCAGCGTGCGTGAAAGGCCGAACGGATTGCCGATCGCGTAGACCGTCTGCCCGATCTTCAGCTCGCGCGAGGGCCCAAGCGGGATCGGCTTCAGGTCCTTCGGCACGTTCTTCAGCTTGAGTACGGCCAGGTCGTAGTCGGGCGCCACGCCGATCACCGTGGCTTCGATCGGCGAGCCGGCGTCGAGTGCCACCAGCACCTTGCGGGCGCCCTCGACCACGTGGTTGTTGGTGATGATGTGGCCGCGCGTGTCCCACACGAAACCGCTGCCGGCGCCCTGCGCGATCGCCGAGGTGAAGAGGCTGGTGCGCTGCACGGCCTCCGTGGTGATGTACGCGACCGACGGGGCGGTGGCCTCGAAGAGGCCCACGACCGCTTGTTCGTGCCCCGGCAGCGGGCCCCGGGTGGCGACGGCGCGGGGCTCCGCGGGCTCTCGCGGCGTCTGCGCAAGAGGGACGGCAGCGGTGAGGACGGCCGCGATCGCGGCTGCGGCGAGGAGGATTTTCTTGGGATTCACGGGGGGTCTTTCGAGGTAGCGATTACAAGAATAGATCGTGGCAAATGCAGTCCGTTCAAGCCCGTTCGCGGGGCGTGAAATCGTCCATTTTTGGTACAATTCGCCTCGCAGTGATAGGTGCCTTAAGCCGCAACTCCAGTACCGACGCCATCCGACGTCGATCCTTCAGTTCCCTTATGTGTTCCTTCAGTCGCTGGCCCCCGCCCGGGGGATCCGGGCAAATCGGTAAAGGAAACAGTAAATGAGCACGGGAACCGTCAAATGGTTTAACGACACGAAGGGCTTCGGCTTCATCAAGCCCGACGGCGGCGGCGAAGATCTCTTCGCCCACTTCTCCGAGATCCAGGGTTCGGGCTTCAAGACCCTCAAGGAGAACCAGAAGGTCGAGTTCGAGATCAAGGCTGGCCCGAAGGGCAAGCAAGCCACCGCGATCAAGCCGATCGACTGAAGTCACCTGTCACTCAAAAACAACGGCAGCTTCGGCTGCCGTTTTTTTATGCCGGTAATTGGGGTCAGCTTCTTTTTTCCGCGCCGGCCGACCGGCCGGAGAATGGAAAAAAGAAGCTGACCCTAATTACCGACCGGGAAGGCCGTGAACTCCGGAAGTGCCTCCGCGCGGGCGGAGTAGGCGACGAGCGCGGGATACTTCGCGGCGGGAACCTCCTTCACGCAGTAGTGCTGCGAGAAGCGCCACGCGATGGCCACGGCGACATCGGCGGCGTCGAGGCGCGGGCCGCCGAACCATCCGCCCTTCAGGCCCAGCACGTCGACCTCGAGCTCCTCGAAGGCGGCGTTGGCCTGCGTGGTCACGCGCTCGAGCCAGGCGCCGTGGACCTTCTCGGCGGGGCGCTGCGTGTGCTCGTAGTGGACCTGCACGCACTTCTCGTTGCCGGCCATGGCGAAGCCGATGAGGCGCAGCGTGGCGAGGCGGGCCTTCACGTCCGCGGGCATCAGGCGGCGCTCGGGCGGCGCCACCGCCTCGACGTAGTCGAGGATCAGCGAGGAGTCCATCAGCAGCGTGCCGTCGTCGGCGAGGAAGGACGGCGACTTCACCACCGGATTGATCTTGCGGTATTGCTCGTAGGTGCTGAAGACGGAGACCGGCCGGTGCTCGAACGCGAGCCCCATCAGCCGCATCGACACCGCGACGCGCCGGACGTAGGGAGAATCGAGCTTGCCGACCAGGACCATGGCCCGATCCTACCCGATCGCCGTGACACAGCGCGACACGGCGCCCGCCGGTTCACCGTACACTTTCGCGCCATGAAGACCGCCCTCCTCGCAGCCACGCTCGCCCTCGCCGCCACCGCCCACGCCGACACGCTCGTCGTGCTCAACAAGGCCGAGAGCACGCTCGTCACCGTCGATCCCGCCACGATGAAGGTGCTGGGTCGCGTGGCCACCGGGCGCGGGCCGCACGAGGCCGTCGCTTCGGCCGACGGCAAGCTCGCCTACGTCGCGAACTACGGCGACCAGTCGCCGAACAACTCGCTCTCGATCATCGACCTCGCCACGCTGAAGGAAGTGAAGCGCGTGGACCTGGGCGCGCTGGTCCGCCCGCACGGCCTCGCGGAGCACGGCGGCAAGATCTACTTCACGTCGGAGACCTCGCGCACGGTTGCCCGCTACGACCCCGCCACGGACAAGGTGGACTGGATCGCGGGCACGGGCCAATCCACCACCCACATGCTCGCCCTCTCGCCCGACGGGAAGAAGATCTACACGGCGAACATCCAGTCGGACTCCGTCACCGTCCTCACCATCGGCCCGCCGACGCCCGCGGCCATCGTGCAAGTCGCGGTCGGCAAGAGCCCGGAAGCGATCGACGCATCGCCGGACGGCCGCGAAGTCTGGGTGGGACAGAACGGCGACGGGCGCATCTCCATCATCGACACGGCGACGAACACGGTGAAGGACTCGTTCAAGGTGGGCGAGCTGCCGATCCGCCTCAAGTTCACGCCCGACGGCAAGCGCGTGCTGGTGGCCGATCCGAAGAACGACGCGCTGGTGGTGGTCGATGTCGCGACGCGCCGCGAGGTGAAGCGGATCGCGATCGACGGCGTGCCGCTCGGCATCCAGATGGCGCCGGACGGCAAGCGCGCATACGTCTCTCGCGCCCAGGCGGGAAAGGTCGATGCGATCGACCTCGAGAAGCTGGAAGTCGTGGGCTCCGTCGAGACCGGGAAAGGCCCCGACGGACTCGCTTACGCTCGCTGACGTAGCATAGGGCGCTTGCCGCCCCCAGAACGACACCAGCAAGTCCTCCTCTTCGCGCTCGAGGCCGCCCTCGGGCGCTTCGTCCGCTTCTACGCGGCGATCTTCATCGGCCTGGGCGGCTTCGTCCTCGCGCTCGCCTGGACGATGGGCCCGCAGCAGCTCGTCGAGGCCCATCGCTACTCGAAGCTCACCGCGAAAGCCGACGCGAAGATCGTCGAGCGCTGGGTGGCGCTCGAGTGGAAACCGAAGGATGCCGAGCGCGCTCCCGACTGGCGCAACGTCGCGAAGGCGACACCGTGCGTGGTCGTCGAATACGACGGCGCGTGGGGAAGCCAGCAGCGCGCCTTCTGCGGCACGCGCTTTCCGTTCAACCGCGAATACCGGTTGCACGAATTGTCCGAGCTCGCGCCGGGCGTGGCGTTCGCGTGGTCCCGCGACGCGCGCGGCCTGCTCGCCACCGAAGTGCGGATGGCCCCGGAGCTGCGCGCCTACCTCGCGCAGAAGCCGCCGATCCCGCCGGCCTTCCCCAGCATCTCCGGCGCGCGCACGGCCCTGGAATTGCTGCAGCTCGAGAACGCACAGCCCGTCGAGCGGACGATCCGCGGATGGTCCTCGCAGGACGTCGCCTTTCCGCTCGCCGTCGATCCGGACGATCCCGCGCAGTCGTGGCCGCAGCGCTTCATCGCCAACCGTCTTGCGGAGCCGCGTCCCTGGCTCGCCGCGATCGTGGCCGGCGCCTTCGGCCTCGCGATCTACACGCCCGGCATGCTGCTCCTGTTCAGCGGCCTGCCGCCGTTGACCCGCGTTCTCATGGCGGTGATCCCGCTTCTTGCCCTGCCATGGTGGGGCGAGCACCTGCCGCGCTCGATCGCGAAGCTGAACGAGGATTTCGGCGAGGTGATCGAGGACATGGTCGGCGACATCGACCGGCTGGGCCGGCTGACCGCGACCGATCCGGGCGAGGCGTTGATGGCGAGCGGCGAGCGCATCGTGTTCGATCCGGTCGTCGCGCCCTATGCACAGACCTTCGGGCGTCTCGCGCTGAAGGCGCCCGCCTCGCCGGCCGCGTCAACGGATGAAGCCTTCGGGGCACTGCACGCCGTCGTGGCAGCGCAAGCGCGGACCTGGAGTGCGTCGGATCGCCAGGCGCTTTTCGCGAACCTCACCGCCGAGAAGCAGCGCTCGCTCTACGACGCGGGCCTCGCGTTCGTGCCGCTGGCCGCCGAAGCCGTCGCAGCACCCGGCGAGGACGAACCCACGCGGCTCGCCGCGCGCGCCTTCCTCTCCGAATGGGTAACGCAGCCGGTGCTGGAACCGCACCCGGGCGATGCGGCCTTCGCGACGCGCGTCGCGATCTACCGAGCCCTGCAGCGCTCGCCGGTACCCGTCATCGCGAATCCCGCGGGATGGATCGCGGACCGGGCCACCGAGGCGTCGAAGAAGCGCTAGCTACTTCTTGGCGCTGGCGCCGCGGCATTCCACCGGCAGCCACGCCACCTGGATGTCGGTCTCGTTGGCGCCCTTCAGCTCCATGTTCGGCGGCACCGGCACGTCGGCGCAGATCCAGGAGATCGGCACCGCCGGATAGCCCGGCACGACCGCGGGCCGCAGCGTGACCTTCTTGCCCTTGATGGAATCGCCGGCGTTGTTGCCGTAGGTGAGCGTCACGGCGCCGTCCTTCACCGTCACCGCCGTGTTGAAGGCGCCGATGATCTTGTCCGCCGGCGGCACGCCGGCATCCGCGTTGTTGGCGGGCATCTTGCTGGTCGAGGCATAGACCGCCTCGACGCCGCGCTTGGCCACGTCCGCGAGCGGCAGCCCTTCCTTCACTTGCTTCCGCATCGCCGATTCCTTGAGGCCGGGAATCGTCATCGCGATCAGGATGCCGATCACGAGGATCACCAGCATCAGCTCGATGAAGCTGAAACCCCGGGCGCGCATCAGAATCGCGCCGATCCGGGCGTGCGCGGGAAGGCGATCACGTCGCGCACGTTGGACAGGCCCGTCACGTACGCGACCGTGCGCTCGAAGCCGAGGCCGAAGCCCGCGTGCGGCACGGTGCCGTAGCGGCGGAGGTCGCGGTACCAGCCATATGCGGCCGGATCGAGGCCGGACTCGACGATGCGCCGGTCGAGCACCTCCAGCCGCTCCTCGCGCTGGCTGCCGCCGATGATCTCGCCGATGCCGGGCGCCAGCACGTCCATCGCGGCCACCGTCTTCCCGTCGTCGTTCATGCGCATGTAGAACGCCTTGATCTCTTTCGGGTAGTTCATGAGGATCACCGGCCCGCCGACGTGCTTCTCGGCCAGGTAGCGCTCGTGCTCGCTCTGCAGGTCCGTGCCCCACTGTACCGGGTACTCGAACTTCTGTTTGGAGGCCTCGAGGATCCTGATCGCCTCCGTGTAGTCCATCCGCACGAAGGGTTTGTCGACGATGCCCTGGAGCTTCGCGATCACGCCCTTCTCGATGCGCTCCTCGAAGAAGGCCATGTCGTCGGCGCGCTCGTCGAGCGTGGCCTTGAGGATGTACTTCAGGAGCTGCTCGGCGAGCGTCGCGTCCTGCGCAAGATCGGCGAAGGCGATCTCCGGCTCGATCATCCAGAACTCGGCCAGGTGGCGGCTGGTGTTGGAGTTCTCCGCGCGGAACGTCGGCCCGAACGTGTAGACCTTGGAGAGCGCCATGCAATAGGTCTCGACGTTCAGCTGGCCGGAAACCGTGAGGTAGGACTCCTTGCCGAAGAAGTCCTTCGAGAAGTCGACCTTGCCGTCGGGGGTGCGCGGCAGGTTCGCGAGGTCGAGGGTCGAAACCCGGAAGAGCTCGCCCGCGCCCTCCGCATCCGAGGCGGTGATGATGGGCGTATGGATCCACAGGAAGCCGTTCTCGTGGAAGAAGCGGTGGATCGCCTGGGCCAGCGTGTTGCGCACGCGCGTCATCGCGCCGATCACGTTGGTGCGCGGCCGCAGGTGGGCCACCTCGCGCAGGAACTCCATCGTGTGCGGCTTCGGCTGGATCGGGTACGTGTCCGGGTCGTCCACCCAACCTATGACCTTGAGTTCCGTGGCCTGCATCTCGAAGGGCTGGCCCTTCGCCGGCGACGGGACGATGGTGCCGGTGGCCTCGACGGCGCAACCGGCCGTTAACCGCTGCACCTCGGAGGCGTAGTTGGCCAGGGCCGCGGGCGCAACTACCTGCACAGGGTGGAACGAAGATCCGTCGGAGACGTGGACGAAGGAGAGCCCCGCCTTCGAATCGCGCCGCGTGCGGACCCAGCCGCGAACGGTGACAGGGGTATCGGCGGGCGCGCGGCCCGAAAGGATCTCGCTGCAGGAATACGAAGTCATTGCCATCCAGGTTCTTCGATCGAAAACGAATTTTATCCGAACCGGCTTTTCAGCTAAGCTCAGCACGGCCCCGGAGAGGCACCGGGGTGCAGGGCGCTGACAAGAACCGTCAAACGGAGAGCAGCGTGGCACAGCAGGACGGCAGCATCCCCCGGGCGCTCACGCCCTCGGTGTCCGCCCCGCCCCGGGGCCGGCGCCTGGTCCTCATCGTCTGGCTTTTCGTGGCGATCACGGTGGCCGTGCTGGGCCTGGCCATACAGAGCATGGAGCTGCTCGCCGCCGGCCGCTCGTACATCGCCGGCGAGAGCATCTGGTCGAAGAGCCAGAAGGAAGCCGTGATCCACCTCGCGCGCTACGTGCGCGACCGCGATGCCGCCGACCTCGCCGCCTACGAGAAAGCCATCGCCGTGCCGCTGGGCGACCGCGATGCGCGCCTCGGCCTCGAAAGCGCCACGCCGGATCTCGCGCGCGTTCGCGACGGGTTCCTCCGCGGCCGCAACCACCCCGACGACATCGCCGGGATGATCCGCCTCTTCCAGTGGTTCCACGACGCGGGCCCGATGGCCGAGGTGATCCGCCTCTGGAGCGAGGCCGACAAGGCGATCGTGGAGCTCACGGTGATCGCCGCACGCGTTCGCGAGTCGGTCGCGGCGGGCGGCCCCGACGACGGCGAGGTGCAGCGCTACCTTCGCGAGATCCGCCAGATCAACGACCGGCTGGTGCCGATCACCGACAGCTTCTCCGCCACGCTGGGCGACGCGCAGCGCACCGCCCAGCGGGCCATCATCACCCTCATGCTCGCCGTGTCGGCGCTCTTCCTGGTCGCGGGCGTGGGCATCTCGCGGCGGCTGCTGCGCCAGAGGGACGTCATGGAGGGGTCGCTGCGCGAGAGCGAGGCGCAGCTTCGCCAGCTCGTGGAGAGCGCCCCGCTGCCGCTGCTCATCGTGCGCCGGCGCGACGAGGCGATCGTCTACGCCAACTCGCGCGCCCACCAACAGTTCGGCGTGACCGCCGCGCAGGCGCGCACGTCGAAGGCGAGCGAGTTCTATGCGGACACGACGATGCGAGACGCGATGATCGCCGCCATCGACCGCGACGGCGCCATCCGCGACTTCGAGGTGGAGATGCGCGACCGCCACGGCCAGCGCTTCTGGGCCGTCATCTCCTCGCAGCGCATCCGCTACCAGGGCGACAGCTGCCTGCTCACGGCGCTGCACAACATCGACGACCGCAAGCGCCTGCAGGACGACATGCGCTTCCGCGCCTTCCACGATGCGCTCACGGGGCTGCCGAACCGCGCGAGTTTCCTGGATGCCCTCGACCGGGCACTCAAGGTCGCCAAGCGCAACGAGGAGCGCTTCTCGGTGCTCTTCATCGACCTGGACCGGTTCAAGGTGATCAACGACACGCTGGGCCACTTCGCCGGAGATCGCCTGCTCCAGCTCGTGGCCGAGCGGCTGCGCGAAGGCGTGCGCGAATCCGACCTCGTGGCGCGGCTGGGCGGCGACGAGTTCGTGATCCTCGCCACCGGCCACGGCGGCCCCGAGGACATGAGCCGCCTCGCCGAGAAGATGCTGCATCACCTCGAGAATCCCTTCTCCATCGACGGACGCGAGGTGGGCCTCACCGCCAGCATCGGCATCGCGAGCTACCCCGACGACGGTGACGACCTCGACGAGCTGGTGAAGAACGCCGACATCGCGATGTACCAGGCGAAGGAAGAGGGCCGCAACGCGTTCAGCTTCTATGCGCCGTCGATCAACAAGCTCACGCTGCAGCGCTTCGACTTCGAGGCGCGGCTGCGCGGCGCCCTCGAGCGCGACGAGTTCATGGTCCAGTACCAGCCCGTGGTGGACCTCGCGACCGGGCGGCTTCGCAACGTCGAGGCCCTGGTGCGCTGGAGGGATCCGAAGAGCGGCCTGGTGATGCCCGCCGAATTCATCCCCATCGCCGAGGAGACCGGCTCCATCCTCGCCATCGGCCGCTGGGTGCTGGAACGCGCGTGCCGCGATTTGAAAGAGTGGCAGTCCGCGGGGCTGCTCGACATGCGCGTGGCGGTGAACGTCTCGGCGCGGCAGGTGCTCCACCATCACCTCGTGAACGAGGTCTACGAGGCGCTCCAGAACTCGGGAATCCTTCCGGACCAGCTGGAGCTCGAGATCACCGAGACGATGATGGTCCACGATCCCGCCGGCGCCGAGCGGGCGCTGCGCTCGTTGAAGGCGCTGGGTGTGCGCCTCGCGGTGGACGATTTCGGCACCGGCTACTCGTCGCTCTCCCTCGTGCGCCGCTTCCCGCTCGACACGGTGAAGATCGACCGTTCGTTCGTCTCCGGCTGCCCGTCCGACCCCGAGTCGATGGCGATCGTGCAGGCCGTGGCCACGCTGGGGCGGATGCTCGGGCTCGCGGTGATCGCCGAGGGCGTCGAGACTTCGCCGCAGCGGCTCGCCGTCGCCGCCGCCGGCTGCCCCTTCGCGCAGGGCTACCTCTTCAGCCGCCCGGTCGACGCCCACCGCATCCCGCACATCGCGCGCGCCGCGCTCGGAACGACGGTGCAATAGGCGGGTCCTACCCGCACTGCCCCGGAGGTCCCCCATGCGCACCCTGCTCGCCTGCACGCTGCTCGCCGCCACCGCGGCCGTTGCCGCGCCCCGCGTCATTCCCATCGACATCGACCAGGAGCTGGGCGGCCTCGACATCGAGGTGAAGTCGTCCTCCGGCGCGGTGACCGTCGTGACGCTCCAGAACAAGTCGGCGCAGAAAGCCGACTGCCGGGCGGAGTTCGAAGGCGGCCTCGCGACCCCGGTGCGCCGCGCGGCGATGGTCCAGCCCGGCAAGACGGCAACCCTCAGCTACACCATGAAGGACGACATCGCGCGCCTGCACGTGACGCTGCGCTGCAAACCGGCGTAGCCGCCGACACGCGTATCGGACGATTCCGATGCGCTGGGCACTTCCCGCAGCGCAAAGTGGCATGAGGAGGTGCGCCATGCGGACGTTCCGTTTCACCCTGCTCGTCACTGCCACGATCGCGTCCCTGGGCGCGTTCGCGACACCCGACAACTATTCGATCGACCTGAAGACCGAGACCAGCGGCCTGGATGTCGTCGCGACAGCGACGCCCGGACCCTTGGCGCAGGTGGATGTGAGCAACCGCTCGGGGCAGCGCGTGCGCTGCTTCGTGGACTTCGAGGGCGGAAAGCTCACGCCCTGGCGGAAGGAAGCGTGGCTGGCCCCCGGCACGGTCGCTCGCGTGAATCGGCGGGTGAATGATCCCGATATCGAGAAGATGTCGGTGCAGGTTTCGTGCGGGACGCTCTCTCCCGACGAGGCGATTCCGCCTGTCCGCTAGCGCGGGTTACGGCAAAAGGCGTCCTCCGCAGATAAACACAGATAAACGCAGATGAAAAACCTTGAGGGGATTGGCCCTGCAAGTTTTTGACTTTATCTGCGTTTATCCGTGTTTATCTGCGGAGGACGCCTTTCGCCTTAACTAGTCGCCAGGCTGAGCCGCAGGCGCGGTGATCGGAGTCGCGACGGGCCGGGTAATCGGCCCCTTCCCGGAGAAGCGATCCAGCGCCAGGTAGATCACCGGCGTGATGTAGAGCGTGATCACCTGCGAGAACAGCAACCCGCCCACCACCGCGAGGCCGAGAGGCTGGCGCAGCTCCGCGCCGGCACCGAGGCCCAGCGCGATCGGCACCGCGCCCATCAGCGCCGCGAACGTCGTCATCATGATCGGCCGGAAGCGCAGGATGCACGCCTCGTGGATCGCCTCGCGCGGGCTCATGCCCTGCTCGCGCTGCGCGGAGAGCGCGAAGTCGATCATCATGATCGCGTTCTTCTTCACGATGCCGATCAGCATGAGGATCCCGATCACCGCGATGATCGAGAGGTCCATGCCGAAGATCCACAGCGTGACCAGCGCGCCCACGGCCGCGGCGGGCAGGCCCGCGAGGATGGTGAGCGGGTGGATGTAGCTCTCGTAGAGCACGCCCAGCAGCACGTAGATCACGAGCAGCGCGCCCACGAGCAGCCAGACCTGCGAAGACTGCGAGGCCTGGAAAGCGGCCGCGTCGCCGCCGTAGTTGGTGAGGATGCTGGCGGGAATCTGGACCTGGTCCTTGTACTTCGCGATCTTCGCCGAAGCATCGCCCAGCGAGGCGCCGGGCGCCAGGTTGAACGACACCGTGATGGCCTGGAGCTGCCCCTGGTGGTTGATCGCGATGGGTCCCACCTTGCGTTCCACCGTGGCGATGCTCGAGAGCGGCACCAGCGTCCCGCCCTTGCCGCGCAGGAAGATCTTCGTGAAGGCGCTCTCGTCGCGGCGGTCGGGGTCGGTGGCCTGCAGGATCACCTGGTACGAATCCGTCTGCGTGTAGATCGTGGAGACCTGCCGCTCGCCGAACGTCGAGTAGAGCGCGGTGCGAATGTCCTGGATCTGCACGCCGAGCGCGTTGGCCTTGTCGCGGTCGATGTTGAGCTGTGCCTGCAGGCCTTTCAGCTGGGCATCGCTCGTCACGTCGCGGAAGCTGTTGTCCTGGCGCATGACGGCCATCAGCTTGTCCGCGTATTCCTGCAGGCCACCGTCGCCGACGCTCTTCAGCGTGTACTGGAAACGCGCCTTGCTGATGCGCCCGCCGATGCGCAGGTTCTGCAGCGGGTTGAAATAGACGTTGACGCCCGGAATGGTGCGCACCTCGCGCCGCAACTGCTCCAGCACGACGTCCATCTTCGGGCGGTCGCCCAGCGGTTTCAAATTGATGAAGATGCGGCCCTGGTTGGAGTCGCTGGCGTTCACGATCACCGTGTCGACCGCCGGGTTCTCCTTCAGCTTGGCACCCACGCGCTGCAGCAGGTCCGTCATCGCGGTGAACGAGATGTCCTCGACCGCCTCCGCGGTGGTGATGATCTGGCCGATGTCTTCGTTGGGGAAGAAGCCCTTGGGAATGGTGATGAAGAGTGCCACCGTCGCCAGCAGCGTCGCCGCGGCCACGGCCAGCACGACGCGCGCGTGGTCGAGCCCCCAATCGAGAGTCGCGGCGTAGCGCCCCTGGACCCAGCGGAAGCCGTTCTCGAACCACTGCGTGTAGCGCAGGACCGGATCGTCCTCCTTCTCGTGCTTGAGAAGGCGGGAGGCCAGCATCGGCACGAGGGTCAGCGACACGCCGGCCGAGACGAGGATCGCGAGCGACACCACCACGGCGAACTCGTGGAAGAGCCCGCCGATCACGCCCGGCATGAAGAAGATCGGGATGAACACCGCGACCAGCGACACGGAGATCGAGAGGATGGTGAAGCCCATCTCCTTCGAGCCCTGCACCGCGGCGGCGAAGGGCTCCATGCCCTCCTCCACGTGGCGCACGATGTTCTCCAGCATCACGATGGCGTCGTCCACGACCAGGCCCACCGCGAGCGTGATCGCGAGGAGCGAGATGTTGTCCAGGCTGTAGCCCAGCCACTTGATGAGGAAGAGCGTGCCGATGAGCGAGATCGGCAGCGACAGCGCCGGAATCAGCGTGGCGATGGGCCTGCGCAGGAAGAGATAGATCACCAGCACCACGAGGAACGCGGTGATGCCGAGCGTCACCTTCACGTCGTGGATCGACTCGCGGATGGAGACCGAGCGGTCGTTGCGGATCTCGGCCTTGATCGAGCCGGGCATCTGCGCGATGAGGCTCGGCATCACGGCCTTGATCGCGTCCACGGTGGCGACCGTGTTCGCGTCAGGCTGCCGGCGCACCGCCATCGTGATGGCGCGCTCGCCGTTGGCCCAGCTCGCGGTCTTCACGGACTCGACGCTGTCTTCCACGTCGGCGACGTCCTGGAGGCGCACCTGGCCGCCGCCGGCCAGCGTGGCGACGATGAGGTTCGAGTATTCCGCGGCGCGCGTCATCTGGCGGTTGGCCTGGATGGTGAGCGTCTGGCGAACGCCGTCCAGCGTGCCGACCGGCGTGTTGGCGTTGGCCGCCTTCACCGCGGCGGCGATGTCGTCCACGGTCAGGTTGCGCGCGGCGAGCGCGTCGGGGCGCACCCGCACGCGGATCGCGAAGCGCTTCTGCCCGTTGATGTCGACCTGCGCGATGCCCGGGATGGTCGAGAGCGTGGGCGAAATGAGGTTGTCCGCGTAGCTGTTCAGCTCGGAGAGCGCCATCGAAGGCGAGGTGAGCGTGAGGAAGATGATCGGCGAATCCGCCGGGTTCACCTTGCGGTACGCGGGGGGCGCGGTCATCTCGATCGGGAGCTGGCGCTGGGCGCGCAGCAGTGCCGCCTGCACGTCGACCGCGGCCTTGTCGATGTCGCGGTCGTTGTCGAACTCGAGCGTGATGGTGGTGTTGCCGAGCGTGGACGTGGACGAGATCACGTTCAGGCTGGAGATCGTCGCGAACTGCTTCTCGAGCGGTGTGGCGATCGAGGCCGCCATGTTCTCGGGGCTGGCCCCGGGCAGCACGGCCGTCACGTTGATCGTCGGCGTCTCGAACTGCGGAAGCGCCGCGATCGGGATGTCGTCGTACGCGATGGCGCCGGCCACCACGCACGAGGCCGACAGCAGCACCGTCATCACCGGACGGCGGATGAATGCTTCGGAGAAGTTCATGACTTGCCCTCCACGGCCTTGGGCTTCGCCTCGCCCTCCGCCTTCTTGGCCTCGCCGTCCTTCTTGCCCTCGCCCTTCTTCTCGCTCCCGCCGCCCTTGGTGGTGCGCTCGGCCTCGACCACCGTGCTGCCGGGACGCAGATTCTGCGCGCCCTCGACCACGACGCGTGCACCCGGCTCGACGCCGGTCACGACCGCGACACCGCGCTCGAGGTACGCAAGCGTCACGACCTTCGAGCTGACTTTCTTGTCCTCGCCCACGACGTACACGAAGCGATTCTCGGGCCCCGTCTGCACGGCCTGCGCGGGAACGACGGAGGCCTTCTCCATCGTGCGCGGCGACAGCGTGGCGATGACGTACATGCCCGGCCAGAGGCGCGCGTTGGTGTTGGGAAACTCGGCCTTCACGCGAATGGTGCCGGTCGTGGTGTCCACGGCGTTGTCCACGAAGATGATCTTGCCGGCGATCGACTCGTTGTTGTCGAGCGTCGCGGTGACCGTCACCGGTCCAGCGGCGACGGCACGCTGCAAGCCCGAGAGCTCTTTCTCCGGCAGCGTGAACGAGACCGTGATCGGATCGATCTGCGTCACGGTGACGAGCGGCGGCGTGGTCGTGGAGTTTCCGCCGCCGGGCTGCACGAGGCTGCCGGCGCGGACGCCGATCGTGCCGGTGCGCCCCGCGAACGGCGCGCGGATCTCCATGTAGGCGCGGGCGACCTTCGCCGATTCGATGGCGGCGAGATCCACGGCGAGCTGGCCGCTCAGCGTGTCCACCAGGTTCTGCGACGTGTCGAGCCCGGCCTGCGAGAGGAACTTCTGGTTGAAGAGCTCGCGGTTGCGCTCGTGGTTGCGCTTGGCGTTGGCGAGATCGGCGCGGTCCTTCTCGACCTGCGCTTCGGCTTTCTTGAGGTTCGCTTCCTCGGCGCGGGAGTCGAGCGAGAAGAGCAGGTCGCCCGACTTCACGAACTGGCCCTCCTTGATGTGCACCTCGCGCACCGTGCTCGTCACCTGCGAGCGGAGGTCCACGGATTGCACCGCGACCACGGAGCCGTTGGCGGTGAGCTTCACGGGCACGTCGCGGCTTTGCACGGTCGTGGTGACGACCGAGACGGCGCCGCCGCCCTTCTTGGCGGCACTGTCGTCCGTCTTGGCGCGCGACCACCACCAGAAGCCCGACGCGGCGACGATCAGGACGATGACGGCGACGACGAGCCAGGTGCGGCGCCGCGGAGGATGGGAAATGTCGTGTGCGCTCATGGGTCTTTTATGGTTGTGGATGATACTCGCGGCGTGCCTTCGCCCGGCCGAATGCCAGGGCGACGACGAGCACTCCGGCCCCGCCCACCGCGATGGTGGGGCCTGTTCCGAACCGCTCGACCGCGAGGCCCGCCGCGAATGCGCCCGCGGCCTGCCCCAGGAAGAAGAACGAAGCGAAGGATGACACCGCCGCGCCGCGCCGCTCGGGCGCCATTTGCGTGGCGTTGGTCTGGAGGGTGTTGTGCAGCATGTAAAAGCCGAACCCGAGCAGCGCGCTCGCCGGCGCCGCCCATTGCCATCCGCCGCCCGCGGCGATGGCAAGCAGGCCTACCGCGGCGAGGAGGCCGCCGCGCCAGATCAGGCCCTGCTCTCCGTAGCGCGCCACGAACCCCGCGGTGAACGCCGCGAAGCCGATGCCGCCCGCGCCGAAGAGCATCACGACGGCGCCCGCCGTGGAGAGCGACACGCCATAGGTGCGGTGCAGGTGCGAGGCGATGAACGCGAAAGCGCCATAGACGAACAGGCCCTCGAGGAAGACGGTGACGAGCACTTGCCTCGCCCAGGCCCGCGACACCACGTTGTGGAATTCGCGGAAGACATGCGCCACGGCATTGCCCGGCACGGCGATCGTCGTGCGCGCGGCGGCGGGCAGGCCGGCGACCACGGCGAAGAGCGCCGCGGCCACGAGCGCGAAGAAAGCACCGAGCACGTAGAACGGCGTGCTCCAGTGCGCATGGTCGGCCGCGAAGCCGCCGAAGAGCTGGCCCATCGCGACGCCGAGGATCTGCCCGATGAGGAAGCGCGCGATGACGGGCTGGCGCTGCTCGTAGGGGACGACATCGCCGATCCACGCCATGGCGAGCGGGATGACCGCGGCGCAGGTGATGCCGGCCAGCAGCCGCGCGGCGAGCAGCATCTCGAAGCTCGATGCGAAAGCGCACAGCAATGCCGTGACCGCGCTCGCCACGCAGGCGAACGCGATGACGCGGACCTTCCCGAAGCGATCCCCGAGAGGGCCGAAGAAGAGTTGCGACAAGCCATAGGCGACGGCGAAGAACGTGACGACATCCGCGCTGCGACCGAGCGTCACGTCGAACTGCGTCGCGAGGCGCGGCAGCAACGGGTCGGTGACCCGCAACGAAAGGCCGCTACCGAAGGCGGCTGCCGAGAGCGCGACGATGGCCGCGCCGGGCGCACCTGCCTTCGAAGTTTCCATCACCGGTCATTCTACCGACCGGGTCTGTCCCTTCGAGTGATGCGCCGCACAGGAAGTGCCTATTTCGGCCTCCGCCTTACAACTCGTTGCAAATTCAGAGGTCGTTTTGCCCTCGCGAGGAGGGCGGGGCTACAACGGTGAGGAGGGCGAGGGGGTCGGTCGGTCTTTTGTCCTTCGGCCCCCGGATCTGGCGGATCGTGGACTAGTCGTGTGCGTCCGACGCGTCGATGTCACTTGCGACGATTGCAGATCGAAGATTTGAGGCCGCGTCATCTGGCCCCACTCCGACGCGAACGGTTCATTCCGCCAGTCCTCTCGCCGAAGGAAAAAAGCCCGACGCGACCCCCTGCCCTCCGCGACCGGCGACGAAGCACCGACCGAATTCGAATGCGAAGGTCCGACCGACATCAGGCTCAGGTGTCCGAACTTCGATCACGACCCTCGCATCGCAACGGGTCGCGGGGGACAGGGGGTCGCGTAGGACTTTTTTCTCGATGGAGGACCGGGGGAATGGACCGTTCGCATCGGAGTGAAGCCTCATGCCGCGGTCCTGGATGCTCCGCCTGCAACCAGTGCAAGTGACGTCAACGTGAAGTGCGTCCCGAAGTCCACGATCCCCCGAGTCCGGAATCGACGAAAAAAGGCCTACCGACCCCCTCGTCCCCCTCGCCTGTTGAATCTACTCGACGGAAGCGATCACCATCGCGGTCGCCGCCGTGACCTTCTTCGCATACCCGAGGTGGATGAACTCATTGGGCCCGTGCGCATTGGACTTGGGCCCCAGCACGCCGGTGACGAGCATCTGCGCCTTCGGAAACTTGATGCCGAGCATGCCCATGAAGGGGATGGTGCCGCCCTCGCCCATGTACGCCGCGGGCTTGCTCCAGAGCGCTTGCGATGCGCGATCGAGCGCGGCCGAGAGCCACGGCGCGGTGGCGGGCGCGTTCCATCCGGTGGCGGCGGAATCGGCTTCGAAGCTCACTTTCGCGGAATACGGCGCGTCGCTTTCCAGCACGCGCTTCAGTTCCGCGCCCGCCTGCGGCCCGTCCACCAGCGGCGGGATGCGCAGCGAAAGCTTGAACGACGTGTACGGGCGCTGCACGTTGCCCGCGGATTCGAGGGCGGGAAGGCCGTCGGCACCGGTCACCGCGAGCGCGGCACGCCACGTGCGGTTCAGCACCAGCTCGACCGGATCCTTCGTTACGGGCTGCGCGAAGAGGCGTGCCGTGCCCTGGTCGTCGCAGCACGACGTCCAGGGGAAGCGCTGCCACAGCGTGTCGCCGAGGATCTGCGCCGCTTGCTTCGCCTGCTCGAGCCGCTCGGCGGGGATGTCGCAATTGAACGCCGCGGGCTTCACGACACCGGTGCGCGAGTCGTCGATGCGGTCGAGCAGCGAGCGTGCGATGCGGAACGACGACGGCACCACGCCACCCGCGTCGCCGGAGTGCACGCCCTCTTCGAGAATGCGCACCTCGAGCGTGCCGTTGACGAGGCCGCGAAGCGACGTCGTGGCCCAGAGCTGGTCGTAGTTGCCGGCGCCCGAATCGAGCGCGACCACGAGCTGCACATCGTGCATGCGGGGCGCGAGCGCTTCGAGGTAGGCGGGAAGGTCGTAGCTGCCGCTCTCTTCGCACGTCTCGATCAGGCCCACGCAATGCGGGCGCGAGACGCCCTGCGCATCGAGCGCCGCGATGGCCGAGAGCGCGGCGAAGACCGCATAGCCGTCATCGGCGCCGCCGCGGCCGTAGAGCTTGCCATCCTCGATCACCGGGATCCAAGGGCCGAGGCCCGGACGCCAGCCCGTCATCTCGGGCTGCTTGTCGAGGTGGCCGTAGAGCAACACAGTGCGGCTCGCATCGCGTCCGCCGGTTGCGGGGATGTCGAAGAAGAGGACCGGGGTGCGGCCTTCGATGCGGACGATCTCGAGGGTCAGGCCGGCCACGCCCTGCTTCTCCACCCAGCGCTTCGCCTGCTGGATCGCGGCCTCGATGTGGCCGTGCTTCACCCAATCCGGGTCGAAATGCGGACTCTTGGCCGGCAGCTTCACGTACTCGACGAGCTGGGGGGTGATGTCGTCGTCCCACTGCTTCGAGATGCGGGACTCGAGGGCGGCGACGTCGATGGCGGGGGCGATGGGTTGGCGGGCGGTCATGGTCTTTCCTTGCTTTCGATTCGTCTATTTTACGCTTCGCTTTTGTGCTCGGAACCCCTTGAACCACGGAGGCACGGAGACACGGAGGGCCACGGAGCAATACATGAATGGACGTGACGGGATTGGGCCTCGGTGAGTCATGACCGTCCGCCAACTGACATGCCATCCGATTTTCTCCGTGGCCCTCCGTGTCTCCGTGCCTCCGTGGTTCAAGGGGTCCCTAAGGAGCGCAGCGTCGGCCATCAGGCCGACCCGGTATCCTTGCCGCCATGGTTTTGGATTTCCTCTCGGAGCATTACCTCAAGCTGATCCTCGCCGCCTATTTCATCTGGGTGGTGGGCGCGGTGTGGACGCTCCTGCTGCAGCGACGCCCGGCGGCGGCTACGCTGTCGTGGATCTTCGCGTTCGTGGCGCTGCCGTTCATCTCCGGCATCTACTACATGGTGTTCGGCCCGAGGCGGCTGCACCGGCGGCGCCTGCGCTACAGCCTCGCGCGGCGCTCGATCGCGGGGCAGATCCAGGAGTACATCCGCGGCTCGGCCTGCAAGACGAAGCCGCGGTTGAGTCCCGAGGCCGATGCGCTCGCGAAAGTGGTCTCACGCCTGGGCCAGGGCGATCCGACGTTTGCGAATTCGGTGAAGCTGCTCGACACGGGCGATACGTACATCTCGTCGCTCGAGCGCGCGATGACGGCCGCGCAGCACCACGTGCACTGCGAGTACTACATCTGGGAGCCGGACAGCGTCGGCACGCGGATTCGCGACCTGCTCACGACGACGGCCCTGCGCGGCGTGGAGGTGCGGATCGTGGTCGATGCGGTCGGCTCGCGCGCGGCCAACGACCACTTCTGGAAACCGCTCGTCGATGCGGGCGGCGAGGTGCATCACTTCAATCCGCTGCGCCTCTCCGCGGGCGGCCTCAACTTCGCCAACTTCCGCACGCACCGGAAGATCGTCGTGATCGACGGCTCCGTGGGCTTCATGGGCGGCAAGAACCTGCACGATCCGGTGAGCGCCACGACGTCGGGCAAGGGAGCGTGGCGCGACATGCACACGCGCATCGACGGCGAGCCGGTGCGCAGGCTGCAGCGCCTCTTCATCGAGAACTGGACGTATTCGGGCGGCAAGTTCGTGCTGGACCTCGACAACGTGAAGCGCTACATGCCGGAAGCGCGCGAATGTCCCGGCAAGGCGGTCCAGATCCTCGCTTCCGGCCCCGATGACGATCGCTACTCGATCCACGCGTTCATCCTCGCGTCGATCTCCACGGCGCGGCATCGCGTGTGGATCACGACGCCCTACTTCATTCCCGACGAGCCGCTGGAGTTCGCGCTCAAGATCGCGGTGCTGCGCGGCGTGGACGTGCAGATCATCGTGCCGCACGAGGGCGACTCGAAGCTGGTGACGGCGGCGTCCCGCACCTACTGCGACGCGATGGGCGAGGCCGGCGTGCATGTCTTCGAGTTCGGGCCGCCGATGCTGCACGCGAAGACGATGATCGTCGACGACACGCTCGGCATGGTCGGCACCGCGAACATGGACAACCGCAGCTTCCGACTCAACTTCGAGGTGGCGGCGGCCTTCTACGACAAGGACGTGATCGACCAGCTCGCGCAGACGTTCGCGGAGGACCGCGCGGTCGCACGGCACCACAAGCGCCGGCGGGGCGCGAAGCTCTCCGCGCTGCTGGAGTCGGTGGCGCGGCTCACGTCGCCCGTCCTGTGAGGGTTCGTCTCGCGCGCGCCTTCGCGCTGCTGCTCGCGTTCGCACTCGCTGCCTGCGGCGGCAGCTACCCGAAGATGGCGCGCCTGGATCCCGGTGCCACCGTGCTCGCTTTCGGCGACAGCCTCACCTTCGGCACCGGAGCCAGTGCCGCGCAGTCCTATCCCGCCGTGCTCGGAGGCCTCATCGGCCGCAAGGTCGTGCGCTCGGGCGTGCCGGGCGAGACGAGCGCCGAGGGCCTGGCGCGCCTGCCGGGCGTGCTCGATGAAGAGACGCCGGCGCTTCTCATCCTATGCCACGGTGGAAACGACTTCCTGCGTCGGATGAGCGAGGAGGAGGCGGCCGCCAACCTGCGCGCCATGATCAAGCTCGCGCGCGACCGCAAGATCGCCGTGGTCCTCGTCGCCACCCCGAAGCCCGGATTCGGGGTCTCGATGCCGCTCTTCTACAAGGACATCGGCAAGGAGTTCGGCATTCCCGTGGAGATCGACATCCTCGCGGCCGTACTCACCGACAACAAGTTGAAGTCCGACCTCGTGCACCCCAACGCCGACGGCTACCGCCACATCGCCGAGTCGGTCGCGAAGATGCTGAAGAAAGCCGGCGCCGTCTGAAGATGAATGGGGTCAGACTCCAATTAGGTTGAGGTCTTCAACCTAATTGGAGTCTGACCCCATTCATTGCTATTTCGTGGACTGCGCGGCGGCCTTGATGATCGACGCCACGGCCTGGGGCTTCGACACGTAGATCGCGTGGCTCCCTGCGACCTCGACGACGGTCGAGCCGGCGCGCTTCGACATCGCCTGCTGCGCCGGTGGCGGGATCATGCGGTCGGTGGTCGCGACGAGATACCAGCTCGGCTTCGTCTTCCACGCCGGCTCGGTGACGGCGCCGTTCAGCGCGTTCACGCCCCACGGCACCTGCGAGTTCGCCATGAAGTCGGCCTTGTCCTTCTTGACGTCCGCGGCGAACGCTTCGTGGAACTTCGCCTTGTCGAGTCCGAGGAATCCTTCGCCCGCGGGCTGGATCGGCGGGGGGGTCGTGCCGGGCACGGGATCCTTGATGATCGATCCGACCGACTCGCCCTTGTCCGGCGCGAAGGCCGCGATGTAGACGAGCGCCGCGACCTTCGGATCGTTGCCCGCTTCCGTGATCACAACGCCGCCATAGGAGTGGCCGACGAGGATCACCGGCTGCTGCTTCGTCGCGATGATGCGCTTCGTTGCTGCGACGTCATCGGCAAGCGACGTGGTGGGATTCTGGACGATGCTCACGTCATAGCCGTCCTTCTTCAGGATCTTGTACACGTCCTCCCAGCCGGAGCCGTCCACGAATCCACCGTGGACGAGGACGATCGAAGCCAGTGCGGTTGCAAGGTGGACCATGATGGACTTCCTTTCGCTTTGTGAACGCTCCCCATGAGCGATCGATGTGCAGCGACTCCATCGTGGCGCGTGCACGGCCGGCGCTACAGCCTGAAACGCGGTGACGCAGGGTCCCCAGATCGGGGGGATCAGAGCTCGAGGATGCCGCGGCGAAGGGCGATCGTGACGGCGTGGGTCCGGTCGTTGGCGTTCAGCTTCTCGGCGATGCTCTTCATGTGCCCCTTCACGGTCTCCTCGCTGATGCCGAGCTCGGCGGCGACGCGCTTGTTCGAGTTGCCTTGCGCGACGCTGCGCAGCACCTGGATCTCGCGCTCGGAAAGTGCATCCTCGCCGAGGTGGCTCGCGAGGGCCTCGGCGATCTCGGGAGGGATGCGCCGCCCTCCGGCATGCACCGTTCGAATCGTCTCCATGAGGTCCGTGCTGAGCTGGTCCTTCAGGAGGTAGCCCACCGCCCCTGCGCGCAGCGCCCGCAAGGCGCTCACGTCGCCCTTGTACGTCGTCAGCACGACGATGCGCGAGGCCGGAAAGCGCGACCGGATCGCGGCGATCGCATCGATGCCGTTCATCTGCGGCATCTGCAGGTCCATGAAGGTGATGTCGGGGAGGTACTTCTCGAACGCTTCGATGGCCTCGAGCCCGTTGGTCGCCTGGGCGACGACCTCGACACCGGGCTCGTCCTCGAGCACGGCGGCCACGCCCTCGCGCAGCAGCGGGTGGTCGTCCACGATCAGCAGGCGAATCGGCTTCGCGGGCGTCGTCGTCATGGCGAGTCGTAGGCCACGGTACCGGGAATGTCGAGCTCGACCTCCGTCCCCGAGCCCGTGCCGCTGCGGATGAGGAGCCTCGCGCCGAGCTTCTGCGCTCGCTCGCGCATGCCCGTGATGCCCCAATGGCCGGGCACCCCGTTCTCGAGCACATCGCCGGCGACGCCCATGCCGTCGTCGCGAATGCGCAGGCGCAACTGCGCGGGATCGAAGATCACCTCGATCTCGATCCGGTTCGCGGCGGCATGTCGATAGGCATTGGCCAGCGCCTCGCGGCCGATCCGGTACGCCTCCTCGAGCACGAGCGGATGCAGGCGGCGCCGGTCGCCCTGCACCGTGAGCGCGAACGCCGCCGGATGGGCATGCGCGAGGTCGTCGGCGGCATCCTTCAGCGCCGCGGCGAGGTCGCCCTGGAAGACGACGGAGTCGCGCAGGTCGCGGACGCGGTTGCGCCCTTCGGCGAGGACGCCGCTCGCGCGCTCGAGGGCCTTTTCCATCTGCGCCCGGGCAGGCTCTCCCGGCGGAATGCGCCGCATCGCCGCCGTAAACGTGAGCACCAATCCCTGGAACCCCTGCAGCAAAGTGTCGTGCAGGTCGCGCGCGATGCGTTCGCGCTCGAGCTGGCGGTCCTGCAGGCGCGCCTGGATCCGCGCGCTCACGCGGTCCATGCGCAGGCGATAGGCGAGCGCCAACGCGCCGATCGCGGCCAGCGCGCACAGCATGAAGAACCACCTCGTCTGGTACCAGGCCGGTGCGATCGTGAACTCGAAGCTCGCGCCGGCCGGATTCCACACGCCATCCTCGTTCGCTGCCGTCACCTGGAATCGATAGTGGCCGGGACCAAGGTTGGTGTAGAACGCCTGGCGGCGTGCGCCGGCTTCCTGCCAGTCCGTGTCGACCCCCTCGAGCCTGTGCCGGAAGCGCATGCGTCGTGGCACGGTCATGGAGGTCGCGGTGTAGTCGATCTCGACGCTCGTGATCAGCTCGGGAAGGCCGACGTTCCCGGCCGGGACATGGTGGGCGCCCCCGGCGAGGAGGGCCTTCACGACGACCGTGGGCGCGACCCGGTTCGCGCCGGCCGTCCGCGGATCGTGCATGAACACGCCGCGGCTGGTCGCGAACCACAGTCGGCCGTCGGTCGTTGCCACGAGCGCGGGCAGCGGACCGATGGCCGGGGGAGCGCCGGCAAAGCCATCGTCGTAATCGTAGCGGCGAGCGCTCATCGCACGGCCCGGTTGCCCGAGCGCCGCCAGGACCTGATCCGCCGGGACTCGAATCACGCCGGTCGAGGCGAACAGCCAGAGATCGCCGCCGTCGGTCTCCAGCAGTCCCGCGATGCCGCGCAGCACGTCGCGCTCCTCGATCGACACGGCCCGGAAGCGATCGGACTCAAGGATCGCGACGCCCCGCTCGCCTGCCACCCAGAGGTGGGTTCCTTTCTCCTGGATCGCGAACACCGTGCCGACGTCGAGACCTTCCTTCGCGCCGTACGTGCGGACCTTCCCGCCGTCCCAAAGGGCAACGCCGCCTTCGGCGTAGCCGAGCCACACACGGCCCTTCGAATCGGCCGTCATGACGACCGCCACCCGCTTGCCGGCTTCGGGCAACTCCGCCGGCTTCGACCACGCGCCTTGCGAGAGCCGGTAGATGCCCGCGCGCCGCACCGAAACCCAGAGGGAGCGGCCGGCATCCATCGTGATCGATTGCACGGTGGCGTTCAGCGGAATGTCGGCGGGCAGGTCCACGCGATCGAGCCGGCCCGCCTGGTGGCGCCACAGCTCCGCGACGCGCGGAGTCTCCTTCTGCGATCCGAACCAGACGATGCCATCCGGGTCGCGATAGGCGCAGATCCCGCGGATCGGCCCGAACGCGCTCACCGTTCCATCCGCCGCCAGGTGCCAGCTCTCGCCCTTGAATCCCGTGAACAGGAGGCCGCCGTTCGAGTCGGGCGCCAGCGCCGCGCCGCTCAACTGCAGGGCTCCCGCCGGCGACACGAAAGGCCCCCCGCGGAACCGGTCGATCCCGCCGGGCGTGGCGGCCCAGACATTGCCCTCGCGATCCTCCAGGAGGGGAGCGGCACCCACGTCCGAGAGGCCTTCGGCCTTCGTGAAGTACTCGGCCGTGGCACCCGGACGTTCCGGATGCGCGATGCGCCCCACGCCGGCGTAGTCCTCGAACCACAAGCTTCCGTCGCGGTCCACGATCATCCGCCGCGCGTTGACGGTCGTCGTCGCCACGAGAACCGGCCGGTCACTCTCGTCGTATTGCGCGAGGCTCGCGATGGAGCGGATGCCCCGCCCGTCCGAGACGAACAGGGTTCCGTCACGCGCCCTCGCGATCGGCGCTCGCGTCGTCGACTTGCCGCCCGTGGGCTGGAACGCGGTGCCTCCCCTGGGCAGGATCATGAGCGTGCTGGGAGTGAACGCACCCAATGTCCCATCGCGATCGAGGAAGAGCGCGATGGCGCGCTGGCCGGCGAAGTTCCAGTCGGCGCCGATCGCCTGCCAGCGCGTGCCGTCGAAGCGGGCCAGGGCGTTGGCCGTCGCCACCCAGAGCTTGCCGTCGGCGTCGGCAAGGAACTGGTGCGGGCTGCCGCCGGGAAATCCATCCTTCGCGCCGAAATGCGTCGTGCGGCCATCGCGCAACACGGTGGCACCCCCGAAGACCCATCCGATGATCAATCCATTGCCGGGCAGCGCGAGGAGGGAGCGAATCGACCCGGAGGACAGCGTGTCGCCGCTCGCGGGTGCGTAGCGCTCGAACTGCAGGCCGTCGAAGCGAACCAGCCCGCTCCGGGTGCCGAGCCAGATGAATCCATCCTCCGTCTGGGCCATGGCCTCGACATCGGCAGGAGCCCCGTCGCGAGCCGTCCAGGGAACGTGATGCAGTTGCGCGAAGCTGCGGTCGCGGTCGATCGGCCAGCACGCCGTGGACGCGAGTGCAAACGCCGCCATCGCACAGCTCGCCGCCAGGCCGCGAACCCGCACTGTTCGCCTCCGGATGTTCTCCAAGGCTGGAATTATGCGGCGGCGGCGCCGGTCGGGCCATGCCGTGATCGCGTGCCCGCGCGATAACCCGAATGGGGGTGCAGGCACGGACGGAGGCGGACTACTTCGTCACGCGCCAGCCGACGGTGGCGGCCGCGAGCAGCAGCGCGCCCGCCATCACGAACGCCGCACCCGGAAACGTGGTGATCGTCATCGCGAAGGTTTGCGTGAAGAGACCCGGGCCGACGATGCCGGCGATCGAGACCAACGACGCCGTCGCACCCTGCAGTTGCCCCTGCTCGGAAGGCCCGACGTGCTTCGTCATCAGCGCCTGGGCGGAGGGAGCCGCGAAACCCCACAGCGACATGATCGGCACCGCGACGAGAAAGAGGATTCCCGTCGGCGCAAGGCCGTAGATCACGAAGCCCACCGTGCCGAAGAGCAGGCCGATGGTCATCGCCATGCGTTCGCCGACGCGCTTCACGACCGGCTTCATGAGCCCGCCCTGCACGATGACCGCGAACACGCCCACGCCGGCAAGCACGAGCCCAACCGCGAGCTCGCCCCAGCCGTAGCGGTAGCCCATGTAGAGCACGGCGACACTCGGCAGCACCATGTGCGCGAGGTTCATGAGGAAGAGCACGGACGCGAGTCCGAACAGCTCCTTGTGCGAGCGCAGCAGCGTGAGGGAGCCCAGCGGATTGGCCCGCTTCCAGTTGAAGGGCGCGCGTTTCTCCGGCGGCAGCGATTCCGGCAGCACGAAGAGGCCGTAGGCCGCGTTCAGGATCGCCATCGCGCCCGCGACCCAGAACGGCAGGCGCGGATCGACGCTGCCCAGCACGCCGCCCAGCGCGGGGCCGATCACGAAGCCGAGCCCGAATGCGGCGCCGATCATGCCGAAGGCGCCCGCGCGCTTCTCCGGCGGCGTCACGTCGGCGATGTACGCGAAGGCGGTCGAGATCGAAGCCGCGGTGATGCCGGAGATGAGCCGACCGATGAAGAGCAGCACGAGGCTCGGGGCCAGCGCCATGAAGAAGTAGTCGAGCCCCATGCCGAGGCAGGAGATGAGGATCACCGGACGGCGGCCGAAACGGTCCGAGAGCATGCCCAGCAGCGGCATGAAGAAGAACTGCATCAGGCTCCACGCCGTGCCGAAGAGCCCGAAGACCTCCGCGGCGCGCGCCGTGTCGCCGCCCATGAAGCGCTCCACGAGCTTCGGCAGCACCGGGATGATGATCCCGAGCGCCAGGACGTCGAGCGCGACGAGGATGAAGATGAAGGTGAGCGTGGCTTTTCTCATCGGCTGGGCTCCCGCGTTCGCGGGAACGACGCATGGGGAGCCGCATTCTATAGAATCGAGGGTTCACCCATCGCAGGAGTGCACTTGAAACCCGCCGATCTCCAGAAACTGAAGGGCAAGACCATCGCCGTGCGAAACCAGCCGGGCCCGTCCGACAAGTTCGGCAAGGGCGGGCTCGAGTCCGCGGACCGCCGCGAGCAGCGCAAGCGCGACCAGGAAGCAGGCCTCGTGCCCTTCGCCGTGAAGCTGCATGGCGACCTGGTGAAGGAGCTGCAGGCCAAGGTGACAGCCGGCAAGGGCCTGAACGAAGTCGTCGACGAGATCATCCGCAAGGGCCTGAAGGCCAAGTAGTGGCCATCAAGGCAACGATCTTCAAGGCGGAGCTGCAAGTCTCCGACCTCGACCGCAACTACTTCGCCTCGCACTCGCTCACGATCGCGCGCCATCCGTCGGAGACCGACGAACGGATGATGGTTCGCCTGCTGGCCTTCGCGCTCAACGCCGACGAGTTCCTCGCGTTCGGCCGCGGCATCTCCACCGAGGACGAAGCCGACCTCGCCGTGACCGACCTCACCGGCGCCATCGACGCGTGGATCGACGTGGGGCTACCCGACGAGCGGCGCATCCGCAAGGCTTCGGGGCGCGCCAACCGCGTGATCGTCTACACGTACGGCGGACGATCGGCGGAGATGTGGTGGAACGCGAATGGCTCGGCACTCGGCCGCCTCGACAACCTCAGCGTCTACGACCTGGCGCCGGAGATCACGCGCACGCTCGCCTCGCGCGCCGATCGCACGATGACCGTCTCCTGCACCGTGCAGGATGGCCATGTGTACCTCGAGCAGGATGGCGAGACGCTCGAGATCGCGCCGCACCGCGTGAAGTGAAGTAACTCGCGCTAGGGCCCGACCGCATCGCCCGGACATCCCGTGCGCGGCGCATAGACCGTCACCGTCTCCGCCGCCACCGAGCGCAACCGCGCTTGCACGCCGGCATCCACCCCGACGCCCTCGATCGCCGGAAACAGGCCCGGGGACACGCCGGTCATCGTCGCGGTGATCACCATCGCCGCGAGCAACGAGCCCGGCGCCCGCGCGTGGTTTCCATCCGGCGCATGCAGCTCGATATCGGGGAGGCGAACGCGCGCCAGGTCCCACGCCTGCGGGATCGGTGGCACGCACGCGGGCGCCACGCGCGCGATCGACAGGTGCAGGTCATAGATGCGCTGCGTCTCGGGGATTTCGGCACGCGGCCACTCGGGGAACAGGATCGGCAACGCGCCCACCGCTCGCGATTCCCGGACCAGCGCCACGGCGCCGTCGATCGGATAGTCGAAGAGCCCCGAGCTGCTGTACTCCTGCGCCTGCAGGACGACGAAGCGCCATGGCGTGGAGCGCAGCAATGCGAGCGAGGCCGGATCCGACGCGCGCTGCTGGAGGAACATCCAGGTGGGCGCTTCGACCGCCTCGACCGTGCGGCCGGGCCACGCCGCGCGCACCAGGGCCGCCACCATGTTGGGCAAGCCGTTCGCGGAGGTGTGGCTGTTGCCCATCATGAGGATCTGCACGTCCGCCTTCGTCCCGGCCGGGGGCGGAGGGGGCGGCGGGGAAGCGGGCGAGCTCGAACCACCCCCGCTCCCGCAGGCGGCGAGAACGAGGGCCAGTGAAGCGAGGAGGACACGGGGCATGCGGCGACGTTATCGCCGCAGCGGCCCCGTGTCCCGGTCTCCGGGAGGATTGGAGGAAAAACGGAGGCGGTCAGGCCGCCTTTCGCAGCGTCCTCGCCGCGGCCACCATGTTGGCGAGCGCCGGGATGACCTCCTCCCACTGGCGCGTCTTCAGCCCGCAGTCCGGATTGACCCAGAGCCGCTCGGCGGGAATGCGCTCCGCGGCCTTCCGCATCAGGGCCACGATGTGCTCCGGCGTCGGGATGTTGGGTGAGTGGATGTCGTAGACCCCCGGCCCGATCTCGTTGGGGTACTTGAAGCTGTCGAAGGCGTCGAGCAGCTCCATGTCCGAGCGCGAGGTCTCGATCGTGATCACGTCGGCGTCCATCTCCGCGATCGACGCGATGATGTCGTTGAACTCCGAATAGCACATGTGGGTGTGGATCTGCGTTTCGTCCTCCACGCCGTTGGCCGTGATGCGGAACGCTTCGACGGCCCAGCCGAGATACTCCTTCCACTGCGACTTGCGTAGCGGCAGTCCTTCGCGCAGCGCCGCCTCGTCGATCTGGATCACGCGCACGCCCGCCTTCTCGAGGTCCAGCACCTCCTCGCGCATCGCGAGCGCCAACTGGCGGCACGACACCGAACGCGGCTGGTCGTCGCGCACGAAGGACCAATTGAGGATCGTGACCGGGCCGGTGAGCATGCCCTTCATCGGCTTCTGCGTGAGCGACTGCGCGTACTGGATCCACTCCACCGTCATCGCCTTGGGACGGCGGATGTCGCCGAAGAGGATCGGCGGCTTCACGCAGCGCGAGCCATAGGACTGTACCCAGCCGAGCTGGCTGAAGGCGTAGCCCTCGAGCTGCTCGCCGAAGTATTCGACCATGTCGTTGCGCTCGGCTTCGCCGTGCACGAGCACATCCAGTCCCAGCATCTCCTGCTCGCGCACGCTGCGCTCGATCTCGGTGCGCATCGCGTCGCGGTAACCCGCGCCATCGAGCCGCCCGGCCTTGAATTCGCTGCGCGCATGGCGGATCTCGGCCGTCTGCGGGAAGGATCCGATGGTCGTCGTCGGATAGGCCGGGAGCTTCAAGCGCGCGGACTGCTTCGCCGCACGCTCGGCGTAGGCACTGCGGCGGCGGCCGAGCGAAGCATCCAGCTTGCCGAGGGCCTCCTTCACCGCGGGATTGTTCACGCGCGGCGAGCCGCGGCGGGAAGCGAGGGCGGCCCGGTTGGCCGCGAGCTCCGCCTTCACGGCATCACGCCCTCTGTGGAGCGCCGTGCCGAGCACCTTCAATTCGTCCAGCTTCTGAAGCGCGAACGCGAGCCAGGACTTCACGTCGGCATCCAGCTTCTGTTCGCCGTCCAGGTCCACCGGGACATGGAGCAGCGAGCAAGACGGCGCGATCCACAGGCGATCGCCCAGGCGCTCGTGCAGCGGCTCCAGCCATTCGAGCGCGCCTTCGAGATCCGTCTTCCAGATGTTGCGGCCGTTGACCACGCCGAGCGAAAGCACCTTGTGGGAGGACAGATGGCCGAGCAGTGCGTCGACTTCGCCACGCGCGTTGATGGCATCGAGGTGGATGCCGGCCACGGGCAGCTTGCCCGCCAGGTACAAGTTGTCGCCCAGCGTGCCGAAGTACGTGGCGAGCAGGATCTTCACGCGGCTGGACTTGAGCTCGTGATACGCATGCGTCAGCGCATGGCGCCAGTCATCGTCCAGCTCCGTTACGAGCACCGGCTCGTCGACCTGCACCCACTGCCCGCCCTGCCCCGCGAGCGCTTCGAGCAGCTCGGCATACACGGCGAGCAGCCGCGGCAGCAGCGCCAGCTTGTCGGAGCCGTCCTTGGACTTGCCCAGCCACAGGTACGTGACGGGCCCGATGATGACGGGCTTCGCGTTCACCCCCTGGGCCTTCGCCTCCGCCAACTGATCCAGCAGGCGTGACGCGTCCAGCTTGAATCCCGTCGCGGCCGTGAACTCGGGGACGATGTAGTGGTAGTTGGTGTCGAACCACTTGGTCATCTCTCCCGCGGCAACACCGCCACAGCACGCAACGTGATCGTCGGCGCCCGCGGCGGAACGACCACGCGCCACGCGAAAGTAGTTGTCCAGCGCATCGCCATGGAAGCCCTGCACGCGTTCGGGCAGGTTGCCGAGCGTGAAGCTCATGTCGAGGACCTGGTCGTAGAAGGAGAAGTCGCCGACGGGAACAAGATCGAGCCCGGCCTGTTCCGCCCAGTGACGCGTGCGCAGCGCGAGGCCCTGAGCCGTCAGCGCGTCGCGCGACGATTCACCTTTCCAGTAGGACTCCAGCGCGAACTTGAGCTCGCGACGTGCACCGATGCGGGGGAAGCCGAGGTTGTGGACGAGCGACATGGTGGATCTCCGGACGAAAAGGCAGGGGGAAGCCGGAAATCCTGGGCTCGAAGGCCCATGAAGTAAAATGGTATTAATTCAATCATCCATGAGATCGACTCATGCTAGAGAGATCCCACCTTTCGATCGTCCGGGAAGTAGAGCGCCTGGGCTCGCTCACCGCGGCCGCGGGCGAGCTCCACCTCACGCAATCGGCGTTGAGCCACAGCATGAAGAAGCTGGAGCAGCAGCTCGGCACCGACATCTGGCTGCGCGAAGGCCGGAGCCTCCGCCTCACGCAAGCGGGCCAATACCTCCTCGCCGTCGCCAACCGCGTGCTCCCGCAGCTGGCACTCGCCGAGGGGAAGCTGCGCCAGTTCGCGCAGGGCGAGCGCGGCACATTGCGAATCGGAATGGAGTGCCACCCCTGCTACGAATGGCTGCTGAAGGTGGTCTCGCCCTACCTCGCGAAGTGGCCGGACGTCGACGTGGACGTGAAGCAGAAATTCCAGTTCGGCGGCATCGGGGCGCTCTTCGGCTACGAGATCGACATGCTGGTCACGCCCGATCCCCTCTACAAGCCGGGCCTGCGGTTCGAACCCGTCTTCGACTACGAGCAGGTCCTCGTCGTGGGCCCGAAGCATGCGCTGCGGAAGGCGAAGTTCGCGAAGCCCGCGGACCTCACGAACGAGACGCTGATCACCTACCCCGTCGAGACGGACCGGCTGGATATCTACACGCAGTTCCTCATGCCCGCCGGCATCAGCCCGAAGCGCCACAAGCCCATCGAGACCACCGACATCATGTTGCAGATGGTCGTGAGCGGCCGCGGCGTCGCCGCCCTCCCACGGTGGCTGGTGAAGGAGTACGCCGCGAAGCTGGACGTGACGGCCGTGCGCCTCGGCGAAAAAGGCATCGCCAAGCAGATCTTCCTGGGGACCCGCGAAGCGGACGCCGGCATCGACTACGTCCGCGCCTTCGTGGACCTCGCCCGATCCCGCCGAACCGTCAAGGAACGGTAAAACTCGGCCCGCGCGCGTTGGTCATAATGGGGAGATGAACGACGTCGCAACGGGTATCCAGGCCCAGGTGGAGGCGGTCTATCGCGCCGAATCGCGGCGCGTGCTGGCCACGCTGATCCGCCTGCTGGGCGATTTCGACATCGCCGAGGAGGCGCTGCACGACGCCTTCATCGCCGCCGTCGAGCAATGGCCGGGCGAGGGGATTCCCGCGAACCCACGCGCGTGGCTCGTCTCGACCGGCCGCTTCAAGGCGATCGACCGCATCCGCCGCCGCGCAAAATGGGATGTCTCGCTGGAGGATGTGGCCGAGCAACTGGACGAGGCCACGGACCCCGCCACGCTCGATGATCGCGAGGGCGTGGAGGACGACCGCCTGCGCCTCGTCTTCACGTGCTGCCACCCGGCGCTGGCCCCCGACGCGCAGGTCGCGCTCACGCTGCGCGAAGTCTGCGGCCTCACCACGGAAGAGATCGCGCGCGCCTACCTCGCCACGCCGGCCACGATCGCGCAGCGCGTCGTGCGCGCCAAGAACAAGATCCGCGATGCGCGCATCCCGTATGAAGTACCGGGACGCACCGAGCTGCCCGAGCGCCTGGACAGTGTCCTGCGCGTGATCTACCTCGTCTTCAACGAGGGCTACCTCGCCTCCTCCGGTGAAACGCTCACGCGCCACGACCTCTCGGGCGAAGCGATCCGCCTCGGGCACCTCATCGTCGAGATGCTTCCGGAAGCCGAAGCGGTGGGCCTGCTCGCCCTCATGCTGCTGCACGAGTCGCGCCGCGCCGCACGCACGGCACCGAACGGCGACATCGTGCTGCTCGCCGACCAGGACCGATCGCTGTGGAACCGCGCGCAGATCGCCGACGGCGTAAAACTGGTGGAAGGGGCCCTCGCCGCCGGGGAGATCGGGCTCTACACGCTGCAGGCGGCGATCGCGGCGATCCACGCCCTGGCCCCGAGCGCCGGGGCCACGGACTGGGGCCGCATCGTCGGCTTCTACGACCTCATGCTGCAGGCAACCCCCTCGCCGATCGTCGCGCTGAACCGGGCCGTGGCCGTGGCCATGCGCGACGGGCCGGCCGCGGGGCTCGCCCTCGTCGACACGCTGCTCGCCGAAGGCAGCCTCGACGACTACCACCTCGCCCACTCCGCCCGGGCCGACCTCTGCCGCCGGCTGGGCCAGTCCGCCGAGGCCGCCCATTCCTACAAGAAGGCCCTGGCCCTCACCCGCCAGCCCAGCGAGCAGCGGTTCCTCCGCGCCCGCCTGGCCGAGCTCGAAAAATAATTTTCGGCGCGATGTCGAAATCCCCGTCCTGCCGTTCGACTAGGGGGCAGGAAGGGCGCAATTCCCCTCAACCGCTAAGGAGATGGAGATGGCTTACGTCGATGGATTCGTGATGGTGGTGCCGAAGAAAAACGTGGCGGCGTACAAGAAGATCGCACGCGCCGCGAGCAAGATCTGGCGCGAATTCGGCGCCGTCGACTACGTGGAGTGCGTGGGCGACGACCTCAACACGAAGTTCGGGCGGCCCTTTCCCAAGCTCGCCAAGACCGGCCCGAAGGACACCGTGGTGTTCTCGTGGATCGTGTACGCCTCGAAGGGCGCGCGCGATCGCATCAACAAGAAGGTGATGAAGGATCCGCGCATCGAAAAGATGATGAAGAACGGCATGCCCTTCGACCCGAAGAAGATGTCGATGGGCGGCTTCAAGGTGCTGGTGCAGGGATGAGGTATCTGGTCCTCATCCACCTGGACGAGCAGATGCTCGACGCCATGCCCGAGGCGGAGATGTCGGTGCTGAACGACCGGCATCTCGAGCTGAACGAGTCGCTGCTGAAGAGCGGCCACTTCATCGAGGCCGAGGCGCTGCAGCCCGCGAACACGACCGCCGTCATTCGCGTGCGGGCGGGCAAGGTCGGGGTGGTGGATGGACCGTTCGCCGAGACCAAGGAGCAGGTCGCGGGCTTCTACTTCATCGAGGCCCGGGACCTGAACGAGGCCATTCAAGTGGCTTCGCGCATCCCGAGCGCGGAGTTGGGCACGATCGAGATCCGCCCCTGCCGCAACCTCGTGGTCGACGGAACGCCGCGCATCGCGTCGTCGAAGCCGCGATGAAATTCGCCTGCCTCTTCTATCACAACGAGGACGCGATGACCGCGTTCCCCGCCTCGCAGCGCGACGCGTTGGCGGCGAGCTGCAAGGCCTGGGTCGAGGGCCTGCAGCGCGAAGGCCAGTACGTGGATGCGCTGGGCCTCGCCTCCACGCAAACCGCGACCACGGTGCGCGTGCGCGACGGACAGGTCTCGTACACCGATGGCCCGTTCGCGGAGACCAAGGAACAGCTGGGCGGCCTCACGGTCATCGAGGCCAGGGACCTGGACGAGGCGCTTCGCATCGCCTCGAAGATCTCGGTCGCCAAGACCGGCAGCATCGAAGTCCGACCGCTATTCGACCAACTCGGGAAATAGGGTCAGACCCCTTTTCCCCGCGAAATGGGGTCTGACCCCAATTTCGTTACCAGGAGAAATGACATGAAGGTGATGGTGTTCGTGAAGGCCTCGAAGAACTCCGAGGCGGGCGTGATGCCCAGCCAGAAGCTGATGGACGACATGGGCAAGTTCAACGAGCAGCTCATGAAGGCCGGCATCATGCTGGGCGGCGATGGGCTGAAGCCGAGCTCGGTGGGCAAGCGCGTGCATGTGAACGGCGACAAGCGCACGGTGATCGACGGCCCGTTCGCGGAGACGAAGGAGCTCGTGGCCGGCTACTGGCTCTGGGAAGTGAAGTCGGTGGAAGAGGCCGTCGAGTGGGCGAAGAAGTGCCCCGCCCCGATGCCCGGCGAGGAATCCGACATCGAGATCCGGCCGCTCTACACGATGGAGGATTTCAAATGACCACCAAGGTGCAGTCGTATTTGTCGTTCGAGGGACGGTGCGAAGAGGCCCTCGAGTTCTACAAGGCCAACCTGGGCGCCGTCGTGGAGAACATCATGCGTTTCAAGGAAATGAGCGGCCCTGTCCAGTGCGGCCCGGGCGAGAGCCCCCCGGTGATCCCCAACGGCGAGAAGATCCTCCATTCGTCGTTCACGATCGGCGAGACGCAGCTCATGGCTTCCGACGGGCGCATGTCCGGCGAGAAGCCCGAGTTCAAGGGAATCTCGCTCGCGATCACGGTGCCGGACGACGCCACCGCGAAGAAGCGCTTCGATGCGCTCGCCGCGAGCGGCATGGCGATCCAGGCACCCACGCCGGCCTTCTTCACCACCAGCTTCAGTATCGTCGCCGACAAGTTCGGCGTGACGTGGATGATCGTCTCGAACACCCAACCGAAAGCCCCGTAGGAGTCCCATGCTCAAGATCCTCGGCATCATCGCCGCGCTCATCGCGCTCGCCATCATCGGCGTGCTCATCGCGGCCTCCACGCAACCCGACACCTTCCGCCTCGAGCGCTCGATCGCCATCAAGGCGCCGCCGGAGAAGATCCAGCCGCTCATCACCGACTTCAAAGCCTGGATGGCCTGGTCGCCCTGGGAGAAGAAGGACCCGGCGATGAAGCGCACCTACGGCGGGCCCGAGCGCGGCAAGGGCGCGACCTACGGCTGGGAAGGCAACAAGGACGTGGGCAGCGGCCGCATGGAGATCCTCGTGGCCGAGGCGCAGAAGATCGTGATCAAGCTCATGTTCCTCGAGCCGTTCGAATCGACCAACACCGCCGAATTCACGCTCACGCCGCAGGGCGACAGCACCACCGTGAAGTGGGCCATGTTCGGGCCGTCCAACTACGTGCAGAGGGTGATGTGCGTGTTCTTCAGCATGGACAAGCTGGTCGGCCCCGACTTCGACGCCGGGCTCGCGGCGCTCAAGTCCGTCGCCGAGAAATAGCCATGGCCTGGAACGTCTTCGGCAAACCCGCCCGCACGGCCTCGGACCGCGCGGGCGTTGTAAGGCTTTACCTCATTTCGAGGAAGACTTTCGCTTCTTCGACGACGCCGAGCGCTTCGGCGCGGGCGGAACCTTGCCGCCCGCCTTGCGCGCTTCCGACAGGCCGATCGCGATGGCCTGCTTGCGGGAAGTGACCTTCTTCCCCGAGCGGCCGCTCTTCAGCGTGCCGGCCTTGCGTTCCTTCATCACCTTCTCGACCTTCTCCGCCGCCTTCTTGCCGTACCGGGCCATGTGTCGCTCCCGCTGTTGAGATGCTGCTTCGTTTGCACGAAGCATGCCTAAGGCGAAAGGCGTCCTCCGCAGATAAACGTGGATAAACGCAGATAACAGCAATGCAGGGTCTAACCCTGGATTGCCTTTCATCTGCGTTTATCCGCGTTTATCTGCGGAGGGTTCTTTTCTTTAGTACGCTAGAGGGATGGATACCCATACCGTAGCCGCGGACGCCATCACCAAGGCGAAAGTCGAGCTCGCCGCCGCCCACCGCATCGCCACGATCCACGAGCTGGACGAAGGCATCGACAACCACTTCACGGTGACGGTGCCGGGCCGCGACGGCCAGTACCTGGTTTTGCCCTTCGGAAAACACTGGTCGGAGGCGAAGGCCTCGGACATGTTCGTCTTCGACGAGCAAGGCCGCACGCTCGAGGGACAGGGGCACGTGGAGCTTTCGGCTCGCTGCATCCACGCGCCGATCCACCGCATCACCGGCAAGCGCGTCGTGATGCACACCCACCAGACGTGGGCGCTGGCGCTGAACATGCTGAAGGACAACCGCCTGCTGCCGGCCACGCAGACCGCGGCGTTCTTCCACGGCATGATCGCGTACGACGACACGTACAAGGGCACGGCGGATACGCTGGAGGAAGGCGAGCGCCTCGCCCACCTGATGGGCGACAAGAGCATCGTGTTCATGAAGAACCACGGCATCCTCGTCGCGGGCGACACGGTGGCCGAAGCGTACCGCCGGCTCTACAAGATGGAGCGCGTGTGCCGCACGCAGGTGCTGGCACTCTCGACCGGCAAGGAGCTGAACATCCTCTCGAAAGACGTGATCGCCGCGGTGGTCGCGCCCGCCGAGCAGGAAAGCCATCCGCGCGAGGAGCGCGACCGCCTGTTCTTCGAGGCGATGATGCGCATCGTCGACCGCGAGCTCCCGGGCTACCGGGACTGATGCCGGTCGTCCGCGCCAACGGGCTCGACGTCCGTTACTCCGTCACGGGCAGCGGCCCCTGGGTCACGCTCTCGCATTCGCTCGCCTGCCGCTACGAGATGTGGGACGCCGAGATCGCGCGCCTCTCGAAGCGCTTCACCGTCCTCGCCTACGATTCGCGCGGCCACGGCCACACGAGCGCCCCGCCCGGCCCGTACACGCTCGACCAGGTGGCCGACGACATCAAGGCGATGTACGACGGGCTCGGCATCAAATCCTCGCATTGGATCGGCCTCTCGATGGGCGGCGTCTTCGGGTTGCACACGGCGCTTCGCTATCCGGGGATTTTCGATTCCATGGTTCTCGCCGACACGTCCTCGCGCCTCTCGCCCGAGGGCATCGCCGCGTTCAAGGATCGTGTCGCGAAGGTGACCGCGGGCGGCATGGAAGCGATGGTCGAGCCCACGCTGCAGCGCTGGTTCAAGGAATCCTTCCGCATCAAGAAGCCCGACCTCATGCGGCGCGTCGGGAGCTGGGTGCGCATGACGCCGATCGAAGGCTACATCGGCATCTCCGCGGCGATCCCGACGATCGACGTCACCGACCGCCTCGGCGAGATCCAGGTGCCGTGCGCGGTGCTCGTGGGCGCCGACGACATCGCGATGCCGCTCGCCTTCTCGCAAACGCTCGTGAAGCACCTGCCGAAGGCGGAGCTCACCGTCATTCCCGACGCGGGCCACCTTTCGAACCTGGAGCAGCCCGAGGCGTTCAACGCCGCGCTCGAGGCGTTCTACAACAAGATCTCCTAGGAGGAGAACGAAATGCGTATCGCCGCACGCTTTGCAGCGCTCCTGGCGCTCGCCGCCACCAGCGCGTTCGCGCAGTACCCGAACAAGCCCATCAAGATCATCGTGCCGTTCGCGCCCGGCGGAAACGTGGACGTGACCGCTCGCGTGATCGCCCCGGCACTGCAGGAGGCGCTCGGGCAGCCGGTCATCATCGAGAACAAGCCCGGCGCCGCCGGCACGATCGGCGCGGACTTCGTCGTGCGCGCGCCCGCCGACGGCTACACGCTGCTGATGGGCTCGAACAGCACCTTCAGCGTGGCGCCCGCGCTCAACCCGAAGAATCCGTACAACCCGGTGAAGGACTTCGCACCCGTCGCCTCCATCGCCTCGACGCCGTTCCTGCTCGTGGTGAAGGGCGACTCGCCGATGAAGACGGTGAAGGACCTGGTCGCCGCTGCCAAGGCAGCGCCGGGGAAACTCACCATGGCCTCCGCGGGCACGGGCAGCTCGAACCACCTGGTCGGCGAATTCTTCCAGGATCTCGCGGGCGTGAAGTTCACGCACGTGCCCTACAAGGGGAGCAATCCCGCGATCTCCGACGTGATGGGCGGGCAGGTGGACATGCACTTCGACCAGGTGACGTCCGCCGGGAACCAGGTGCTCGCCGGCAAGCTGCGCGCGCTGCTCGTGACCTCGAAGGAACGCACACCGATGCTGCCCGAGGTGCCGACCGCCGCCGAAGCGGGATTTCCTTCCTTCGGCCCGATCAACGTGACCGGCCTCATCGCGCCCGCGAACACGCCGCGCGAGATCGTCGCGTTGCTCAACGCCGCGGTGAACAAGGTGTTGCAGCAGGCTGCAGTGCGCGAGAAGTACGCGGGTGTTGGCGCCGTGACCACGGGCGGCACGCCCGAGCAGTTCACCGCCTACATCGCCGAGGACCTCGCGCGCTGGACCAAGGTCGTCAAGGACGCCAACGTCAAGGTCGAATGAGCTCCGGAGATCCCATGCCGTCCTTCCAACGAATCGCAACCGTGATCCTCGCCGCGGGACTCGCGTCCTGTGCTTCCCTCACCATGGACAAGACCCCGCTCACGATCAGCCTCGCCACCGCCACGCCCGGCGGCGGCTTCCCGGTCTACGGCGCCGCGTTCCAGGGCGCGGTGCAGGAGGCCGATCCCTCCATCACCATCAATACGCGCAATACGAAGGGCAGCGCGGAGAACGTGCCGTTGCTGGAAAAGGGCGAGGTCGATCTCGCGCTGGTGCAGGGCGAGGCGGCGTACGAGGCGCTGGCCGGAATCGGGCGCGACAAGCCCGCCAACATCAGGATCCTCTGGGCGATGTATTCGTCGCCGGGGATGTTCGTGGTGCGCGCCGACAGCCCGTACAAGACGATCGCGGACCTGAAGGGCAAGCCCGTCGCGTGGGGTGCCAAGGGCTCGGGGCTCGTGCTGCTCGCGGGCTACACGCTCGATCCGCTCGGTCTCCAGCGCGACCGCGACTTCACGCCGACGTATCTCGACCGTGCGGGCGACGGCCCGGCCATGGTGCTCGATGGCCGCGTGGCCGCGCTCTGGGGCGGCGGCGTGGGCTGGCCAGGCTTCGTGACGATGTGGAATTCGCCGGGCGGCGCCCGCTTCATCGCGCCCTCGAAGGACGAGATCGCGAAGATCCTCGCGAAGCACAAGTTCCTGCGCGCGATCACCGTTCCGCCCGACAGCTACCCGGGCCAGGCGCAGCCGATCGAGTCCGTGGGCTCGTGGAGCTTCGTCTTCGCGCGCGCCGACCTTCCCGACGCCACCGCCTACCGGCTGGCGCGGGCGCTGCACAAGGCCGAGGCCGGGATCGCCAAACGGTTGCCCCAGGCAATCGAGAGCACCGCGGCCAACACAGCCGTGGCGGCCGATCCGGCCGTCTTGCACCCCGGCGTAGCCAAGTACCTGAAGGAAGTCCGAAATTAGGGTCAGACCCTCTATTCGGTCAGCGTGGCTCGCCATCCGGAAAATCGGAAAGCAAGGCAACAAAGGGGGTGAGGCGAGGGGGTTGGCGAAACGATGTCTGGACACCGGCGGGTTCCAGAAGGTTTCGACAACCCCCTCGCCTCACCCCCTTTAGTTGCCCGATCCCCCCATTTCACGCTTCGGGGCTCCATTTCGTCGGATAGGGATTCGGTGCCCGCTTCACCCTTGATATCCTGCGGGCCATGTCTTCCTTCTTCTTCATCATCCGCAACATGGCCGCGTGGGGCGTGGTCTTCGCCACCTCGCTCATCATGTGGAGCGCGTTCTCCCACAAATCGCCGCCCTGGTTCATCGTGATCACGGGCCTGGGCGCGATCGCCTGGGCGATGGTGAGCGCGTTCTCGCATGTCCGGCGCGTGCGGCTCATCACGGACCGCACGGATTCCACCTCGTTCGCGAGCCGCCATCGCCGCCGCTTCGAGCTGCCGCTCGAGGCCGACGCCGCCTTCGATCTCGTGGACGCGACGATCCGCGAGCTGCCGTACGTGGAATCGTGCGAGAGCAGCCGGCCGAACCTGCGCGTGCGAGCGCGGGTCAAACGGATGGACCCGTACATGAGTAGCAAGAAGGGCGCGAAGGAAATGATGGGATCGTCCGGCGCCATCCGGAACCAGGTTCTCGCGACCGTCACGCCGGGCAGCGGCACGTGCAGCGTGATGGTGATCTGTGAGCCCGAGGGCGGGGCCTGGGTGGACTGGTTCCTCGTCGACGACGGCACCAACCTCGAGAACATGGAAGCGATCTCGCGCGCGATCACGCGGCGCACTTCCGAGCTTCGCAGGACAGAGCAGGAAAGCGCGCAGCAGACCGCCACCGAAAAAGAGCTCACGGTCGCGAAGCTCTCGCTGCTGCACGCGCAGGTGGAGCCGCACTTCCTCTACAACACGCTCGCCTCGGCGCAGTACCTCACGCGAAGCGACCCCGCCCGCGCCGACCAGATGCTGGGCCACCTCATCACGTACCTGCGCAGGTCGCTGCCGCGCACCGAGGACGCGCTCTCGACGATCGGCGACGAGCTCGAGCGGGCCGTGGCCTACCTCGAGATCCTCAAGATCCGCATGGGCGAGCGCCTCGACATGCAGGTGCAGGTCCCCGACAACCTGAAGACCGTCCCGATGCCGGCGATGATGCTGCAGACCCTGGTCGAGAACGCGATCAAGCACGGCCTCGAGCCCGTCACGGGCGGCGGCACGGTGTGGGTGCTCGCGCGCGAGACCGATGGCAAGGTCGCGGTGACGGTGGCCGACGACGGGCGCGGGTTCCACGATGCGTCCGCGGGAACGGGCATCGGCCTCAAGAACGTCCGCGAGCGGCTGAAGCTCGCCTACGGGGATGCGGCGTCGTTCGCGATCGTGGCGAACTTCCCGAAGGGCGTGGCGGCGACGATCACCGTGCCGGCGCGCGGGCCTAGCGGGGGCGCGAATGCCTAAGGGAATCGTCGCCGAAGACGAAGCGCTGCTGCGCGACGAATTGCTCTCGCTCCTCGGACGCGCCTGGCCCGACCTCGAGATCGTCGCCACGTGCGAGGACGGCGGCACGGCATTGGAAGCGATCGAAGCGCACAAGCCCGACGTCGCCTTCCTCGACATCCGCATGCCGGGCCTCACGGGCCTCGAGGTCGCCGCGGCAACGGCAAGCGCCAGCCCGGGTACGCAGGTCGTATTCGTGACCGCGTACAACCAATATGCGATCGATGCCTTCGACCGCGGCGCCGTCGACTACCTGCTGAAGCCCATCGCGCCCGATCGCCTCGCGGCCACGGTGCAGCGCGTGCAGGCTCGCATCGCCTCGGGCATGAAGGATGGCGGCGAGCTCGCGGCGATCCTCGACCAGTTGCGCGCGCGCCTGCCCGCGACCAGCAAGGCGCCGCCCCTGGTGTGGATCACGGCCTCCGCGGGCAAGGAGACGCGCCTGATCCTCGTGGACGACATCGCCTACTTCCAGGCCGACAACAAATACACCGTGGTGATGACGAAGGACGGCGAGGCGCTCGTGCGAACGCCGATCCGCGAGCTGCTGGATGCGCTCGACCCGAACGTCTTCAAGCAGATCCATCGCTCCACGATCGTGAACATGAAGGCGATCTCCTCGATCGCGCGCGACGAATCGGGGCGCGGGACGCTCCGTCTTCGCAACCGGCCCGAGACGTTGCCGGTATCCCTCACCTTCATGCCCCTCTTCAAGAACATGTAGGAAATAAATGGGGTCAGACCCTTTATTCGACGAATAAAGGGTCTGACCCTATTTACTTCATCCACTCCATCAAAGCATCCAGCAGTTCTGCCAGCACCTCGGAATCCTTGCGTCCTGTTCTCGCCGGCACATGGAACGAGTGATCGGCGTCGGCGAAGAGCTTCAACGACGCCCGCTCGCCCAGGCGCTTCACCACCGGCGTGAGGAGCTCGAGCTCGGCCAGCTCGTCGCGAGTGCCCTGGAGGAAGAGCATCGGGATGTCGACGTCGAAGAGGTGCGCCGCGCGTTCGTCGGAGGGCTTGCCGGGTGCGTGCAACGGAAAGCCGATGAAGGCGAGGCCTTCGACATCGCGCAGCGCCCCCGAGGCCTGGGCCTGCGAGGTCATGCGCCCCCCGAAGGATTTTCCACCCGCGAAGAGCGCGGCCTTGGGAAGACGCTTGCCCGCCTCCATCACGGCGGCGCGTACCGTGGCCTGCGCGACCTTCGGCGTGTCCGGCCGCTTCGAGCCCTGCTCCATGTACGGGAACTGGTAGCGCAACGTGGCGACACCGCGATCGGCGAGGCCGCTCGCCACCGAGGCCATGAAGGGATGCGCCATCCCCGCGCCGGCGCCGTGAGCCAGCACGTAGCAGATGCCCGCCTTCGCCGGAACCTGCAGCAGGCCCGAGACGGTGCGCGTGTCGTCCACCACGATCGTGACGCCGGTGGCGGCGACGGCCGTCGTCATTTCGCGGCGATGTCCATGAGCTTCCGTGCGTATCCCGGCGCCGTGGGCTCGTGCATGAAGTACACGAACACTTCGCGCCAGCCGGTCTTCTCGAGGCGCTGGGCCCAGGTCTCGAGATCCTCGTCCGTGTACTCCTCGAGCCGCAGCCGTACGTAGCCCCAGGGCGCGGTCTCCACGAGGGGCGGCGGCGCATTGTCCTCGCGCTCCGAGTGGCAGAGGGAAGCGCCCTTCGCCTTCAGCAGCGCGTACACCTCGTCGGAGAACCACGTGTCATTGCGAAACTCGAAGGCCGCCTGGTGGTTCGCGGGCAGGCAGGCGAGGAAAGCCTCGAGCCGCGGCACGTCTTTCTTCAGGTTGGGAGGGAGCTGGAACAGCACCGCACCCAGCTTGCCTTCCAGCGCCGTGAGGTTCGCATAAAGAAACCCCACCGACTCCTCGCACGACGCGACATTCAACCGCGAGATGTGCGTGATGCGCTTGGGGGCCTTGATCGCGAAACGGAAGTCCTTCGGCACCGTGCCCGCCCACGACTCGAGCACCGATACCTTCGGCATGCGGTAGAAGGTGTTGTTGATCTCGACCGTGGGCAGCCGCTCCGAATAGAACGCGAGCATCTCCTCGGCCTTCATCTTCTCGGGGTAGAACGGGCCTTTCCACTCCTTGAAGGAGTACCCGCTCGCGCCGGCCCAAAGTTTCATCGGTGCTCCCTGGTCGTTGCCCCTTAGAATCGGGCTCATGGCGAAAGACAGCCTGCGCGAATACTCCGCGAAGCGCACGTTCACCGCAACGCCCGAGCCGCCCGCCGCCATCGCCGAGGGCCGCGGCGGTCCGCTGCTCTTCGTCGTCCAGCAACACCGAGCCTCACGGCTGCACTACGACTTCCGCCTCGAATGCGACGGCGTCCTCAAGTCCTGGGCGGTCCCCAAGGGGCCGTCTCTGGACACTAACGAGAAGCGCCTCGCGGTGCAAACAGAGGATCACCCCTTTGGTTACGCTTCCTTCGAGGGCGTGATCCCCCCGGGGCAATACGGGGCCGGCGAGGTGATCGTGTGGGACTGCGGCGTGTACTCGCCCGACGAGGGCGCCACCTGGTACCACGACCGCGCGGGCGCCGAGCGCGAAGTGCTCGACGGCCTGGCGAAGGGGAAGCTCTCCTTCACGCTGCGCGGCGAAAAGCTGAAAGGCTCCTTCGCACTGGTGAAGACGAAGGAAGCGAAGCAGTGGCTGTTGATCAAGCATCGCGACCGCTTCGTGACCGCGGACGACGTGACGCAGCAGGACCGCTCGGTGCTCTCCGGCATCGCGGTATCCGAGATGAAGACGGTGCCCGCGGGCAAGAGGCTTCCCGCCGTGCAGCTCGTTCCCAATGGCGAGGTGGTGCCGATGCCTGCGGTGGCGAAGCTGGCCCCCATGCTGGCGGAGTCGGCCGACAAGGCCTTCAACAAGCCCGACTGGATGTGGGAGCCAAAGCTGGACGGCTATCGCGTGCTCGCGTTCATCGGCGAGGATGGCGTGAGACTGCGCTCGCGCCGCGGGATCGACTATGCCGCGAATTTTCCCGCGCTTGCCGCGGAGCTCGGCAAGCAACAGGCGGTCAACGGCATGGTGCTCGACGGCGAGATCGTGGCCTTCGATTCCAACGCACGCCCCTCCTTCGGCGCACTGCAGGAACGCGCGCAGCTGAAGACCGCGAGCGAGATCGCCGCCGCGGACCGCGACATGCCGGTCGTGTTCTTCGCATTCGACATGCCCTGGTTCGCCGGCATCGACCTTCGTGCCGTGCCGTATCGCGAGCGGCGCCGCTATCTCGCGCAGTGCATCCTGCCCTCGCCGCGCGTGCAGCTCGTGCATGCGGTGGACGATGGCATCGCGCTGAACGAGGCGGCGATCTCCGCGGGCTTCGAGGGCGTGATCGGCAAGCGGAAGGAGAGCCGCTACGAATCGGGCAAGCGCTCGCAGTCGTGGCTGAAGGTGAAGCCCACGCAGACCGGCGACTTCGTGATCGGCGGCTACACCAAGGGGAAGGGCTCGCGGGGCGAGCTGGGCGCCCTCATCGTCGGCTACTGGGAAGGAAAGAAGCTGCATTTCGCTTCCGGCGTCGGCTCCGGCTTCGACGACCGCACGCTCGCCGCCGTGCTCGCGCGCATCAAGCCCCTCGAGCGCAAGACGATGCCCTTCGCCGAGAAGCCGGAATTGATGAATGGCGGCGTTCCGATCTGGGTGGAGCCCACGAACGTCGCCGAAGTGGAGTTCCAGAGCTGGACCGACGACGGCCACCTGCGCGCGCCCATCTTCCTTCGCCTGCGCGACGACCTCGACGCGAAGAAGGTCAAGAAGCCCGAGTTCAGGTCCACCCCAATAAAGGGGTCAGACCACGTTATTGAACCAACAATAAAGTGGTCTGACCCCTTTATTGGGGACGTGGTGAAACAACTGGAGGAGAAGAAGAAAGACCTCGTGCTCGTGGTCGGCAAGGACCGCATCAAGGTCACGAACCTCGACCGCGTGTACTGGCCCGAGGACAAGGCGTTGAAGCAGCCGGCGCTGACGAAGCGGGATCTGCTGAGATACTTCGCGCGCGTCTCGCCGTTCATCCTGCCGCACCTGAGGGACCGGCCGCTCACGATGATCCGCATGCCCGACGGCATCCGCGGCCAGCGGTTCTTCCAGAAGCATTGGGAGCAGGAGAAGCCCGCGTTCGTGGAGAAGATCCGCGTGTTCTCGGGCAGCAAGGACGAACAGCACGATTACCTCCTGTGCAACAACCTGCCCACGCTGCTGTGGCTCGCGCAGTCGGGCACGCTCGAATTCCACGTGTGGCATTCGCGCTCCAATCCCGGCCTGGACGCGAAGATGCAGGCCTCCGATTTCGATTCGTCGCTCGAAGCGCTCGAGAGCTCCGTCCTCAACTTTCCCGACTACGTCGTCTTCGACCTCGATCCCTACATCTACTCGGGCCAGGAATCGAAGGGCGCGGAGCCGGAGCTGAACACCGTCGCGTTCGAGAAGGGCAAGGAGGTCGCGTTCTGGCTGAAGGAGCTGCTGAACACGATGTCGCTGAATCCCATCGTGAAGACTTCGGGCAAGACGGGGCTCCACATCTTCGTGCCCATCAAGCGGACGATCGACTTCGATGCCGCGCGCCACGTCTCCGAGCTCGTGGGCCGGCACCTGATGAAGCAGCACCCGAAGGACATCACGCTCGAGTGGAGCATCCCGAAGCGCACCGGGAAGATCTTCATGGACTACAACATGAACGTCCGCGGCAAGACGCTCAACGTCGCGTATTCCCCGCGCGGCGAGCCGGGTGCGCCGGTTTCGATGCCGCTCACGTGGGAAGAGCTCGCCAATGCGCACCCGCTCGACTTCCGGCTCACCAATGCGATGGATCGCCTGGTCGAAACCGGGGATCGCTGGCACGACGCGCTCACGATCAAGCAGAGCCTGGAGCGGGCGCTCAAGAAGTAGGCAAAAGTTACGCGAAGTAACGCTCGTAGACCTATGATTTGCAAGTTCTTTTAGAGGCGAGTAGGCTTACCGGTCCTGAGGTGCCCAAGGGGCCTGCCATGGCTGCACGATCGATCGCGTCGTTGACCGTTTCATTCGGGCTGGTCTCCATCCCGGTGAAGCTCTATTCCGCCACGGAAGCGAGCAAGGCCATCTCGTTCAACATGCTGCACAAGACGTGCGGCTCGCGCCTGAAGCAGCAGTACCTCTGCATCAAGGAGGAGATCCCCGTCGCGCGCGAGGACATGGTCAAGGGCTTCGAATTCGCCAAGGACCAGTACGTGATGTTCACGCCCGAGGAGCTGAAGGCCATGGAAGAGGCCGGCACGGGCACGGCGGACATCACGGAGTTCGTGCCGATCGAGCAGATCGATCCGGTCTACTTCGACAAGGCCTACTACATCGCGCCCGACAAGGGCGGCAACAAGCCGTACGCCCTGCTCGCCAAGGCGCTGCGAGATTCCAACCGCTGCGCCCTCGGCCGCTGGGCCGCGCGCGGCAAGCAATACATCGTGATGATCCGCCCGGTGGACGAGGGCCTCGTCATGCAGCAGCTCCTCTACGCGGAGGAGGTCCGCTCCATCAAGGAGATCGAGATCCCCGACACGCCGGTGAAGGACGCGGAGCTCAAGCTCGCCAAGCAGCTCATCGACGCGCAGTCCGTCGACACCTTCGATCCGACGTCGTACACCGATGAAGTCGCGGCCCGCATCCGTGCCGCGGTGGAGCAGAAGGTCGAGGGCCAGGAGATCACGATGGCCGAGGCGCCCGAAGGTGGCGGCGGCCAGGTGATCGACCTGATGGAGGCGCTTCGCGCAAGCCTCGAGAAGCGCGCCGCGGGTCCCGCGAAGGCGAAGCCCGCCGCCGTGGCCGAGGTGAAGGAAGCCAAGGCCGGCGCTCGCAAGCCGCCGAAGAAGGCCGAAGCCGAAACGGCCACCGCAGCCCCCGCCGCGAAGCGCAAGAAAGCCTGACGAATAAAGGGACCAGAACAAAACCCGGGTCAGAGTGGAGTTTTCGGCGCGTAACGCGACAGGGAAAACTCCACTCTGACCCGGGTTTTGTTCTGGCCCCTTTATTCTTGGTTCCATGAGACCGCTCACGCAAACGTATGGGATGCCGGAGGTGGAGAAGCTGCTCCGCCTTCCGCGCACCACGATCCGCGCGCTCATCGATGCGGGGTTCGTGACGCCGACGCGCGGTGAGCGTAACGCGATGCGATTCTCGTTCCAGGACCTCATCGTCCTGCGCACCGCCCAGTCCCTCGTCGATTCCAAAGTCCCGCAACGCCGCATCGTGAAAGCGTTGAAGGGGCTACGCGCGAGCCTCCCCGCATCGATGCCGCTCTCGGGTCTCAGCATCGGAGCCGAAGGCGACAAGGTCGTCGTTCGCGAAGGCCGCAAGCGCTGGCAGGCGGATTCCGGGCAGTACCTCCTCGGCTTCGAAGGCGACCCGGAAGCCGGAACGCTGGGCGTGGTCGAGCGCAAGCCCGAGCTCGCCGGAGCCGTGGCGGAAGTCGTCGAGGGCGACCTCGATCCCGCCGAGGACTGGTATGCGACCGCAGTCTCCATGGAAGCCGAAGGCAACACGGAAGGTGCGGTCCGTGCCTATGGAAGAGCGATCGCATCGAACCAACGCCACGCCGACGCCTACCTCAACCTCGGCCGCCTGCTGCACGAGATCGGATATCTCCCCGAGGCCGAGAAGATCTACCGCGTCGGCGTGAAGGCTTGCCCGGCCGTGGCGCTGATCCAGTACAACCTCGGCGTGTTGATGGAAGATCGCCGCCGCCGCCCCGAAGCGATCGCCGCGTACCTTGGTGCGTTGAAGATCGATCCGAACCTCGCGGACGGCCACTACAACATCGCGCTCCTCTACGAAGCCGTGGGCAAGGACCGCGAGGCGATCCGCCACATGGCCCACTACCGCAAGCTGGTCCGCTAGCGTGTCGGCGATCAGCGTCTCCGAGCAGCAGGGCGTCCGCTACCTGCACTTCGGCTCCGCGCTCGTGCAGGGCGCGATGCGCATCGCCCGCCCCTACGGCCTCGAGCTCGAGTACACGCGCGACATGATGCTGCCGCTGATGCTGCGCGGCTCCGCCCGCTGGCCCGCGAGCGTGCTGCAGATCGGCCTGGGCTCGGCGTCGATCACGAAGTTCCTGCACAAGCATCGCCCCGAAACGCGCCTCGTCGTGGTCGAGCTGCGCGAGGACGTGCTCGCCGTATCGCGCCAGTACTTCAAGCTGCCGGACGAATCGCCGATGCTTCGCATCGAGATCGCCGACGGCTTCGACTACCTCGCAAGGCAGAGAAAGCCCTTCGACTGGATCATCGTCGACGGCTTCGACGGCGACGGTCACGCGGGAGCCCTCGACTCCGCGCCCTTCTATCACAACGCCCGCGCCCACCTCACCGCGAACGGCATGATCTCCGTGAACCTCGTCGGCCCGCGCCTGAAGCAGAAGACCGCGCGCGAGCGGATCGCCCACGCTTTCGAAAACCGGATGATCACCACCGAGCGCGAAGGCGACGCGAACCTCATTCTCGTCGCGGCGCTCGGCGAGCCGATCGAGGTGCGCATGCTCAAGTTGCGGACCGCGGGCGCCGCGCTGCAGAAGGAAACCGGCGTGGATTTCGGGGCCACCGTGGAACGCGCGCTGGGGAAGCGCGCAACATCCGGAGAGCCGCTGAAGCTGTGACGCCTTCGACTCGCGACGAAGGTCTACCGCGAGAAGAAGGTCAGCACGGCGAGCGGCAGTAGCAGGCACGGCCAGTACTTCACCGGAAAGTAGAAGGCCGACGCATCCTCGCCGAACGCCCCGTGGAGCAGGAACATCAGCACGCCGGAAACCGCCAGGCCCGCCGATGTGCCGATGGGCCCCAGCGCCTTCCCTGCGCCCACGATGATGAGCGCCACCAGCAGCGCCGCCCAGTGCCCGTTGCCTTTCCAGATGAACATGCTTCCCCTTTACTCCTCGTTGTCTTCGACGGCGCCCACGTCCATCCCGTCGTACGACTCGATGCCGAAGCGATCGGCGATCGCGTAGAAATGCTGGTTGCGCTCATGCAGGGAAGCCGGCGTGTGCTTCTCCACCTTCTCCACGTGGAGGAAGTACGTCGTCTCGTCGTCCGTCTGGTAGAGCGCGACTTCACGATAACCAGCGCGAACCAACTCGTCGCGTACCGGAGCCAGCTTCTTCTTGTCCTTGTCTGTGAAGAAGTAGCCCCACAGCAGCTCGTCTTCGACATCGAGCTCCTCGCCCATGCGAGCGAAGAGATCCTCCAGTTGCGACAGCGTGATCGGCAGGCCCTTCACCGAGCTAGCTCCGGACCTCGACGATCCCGACGACCTCGCAGCCGAGGACGCGGCCCAACTCGTCTTCCTGCTCGGGCGTGAGCGCAGGGTTGTCGCCCGGATCGCGGATCGTCAGCACGAAGCGCGCGAACGCGGCCCCGTCGCCAAGATCCAGGTCGCCGGCCTTCACCTCGGCGCCGCAGCACGGCATCTCGACGACCTCCGCGACGGGATCGTCGGAATCCTCGAGCTGCACCTCGAAGAGCGTCCACCACGTCTCCCCGTCGTCGTCTTCGTCGAGGTCCCAGCGCTCGACGCTCTCGCCGCACTCCGGGCACTTGAGCGTCTCCCACCCATCGCGGGCGGTGAACAGCTTGGGAGTCTCGGAGTCCTCTTCATCGACGCCGTGCTGGCGATCCGGATAGAAGCTCTCCATCAGCTCCGCGGCGGCTTCAACGGCGTCGGGCTCGGGAACGAAGTTGCGGTCCTTCGGTACGACGAGAATCGAAAACTCGGCCATGTCTAGCCCTCCACGCTCATAGGTCCACCTCGAAGTGTGCGCGTCCGCCCTTCTCTTCCAGTGACACAAGCATCGCCCGGAGCTTGCCGAGTACCGCAACGACCTTACGCTTCGACGGCAGTCGCTCGGCCGGATTCTCCACGGCCGAAATCAGGGCCTCGATCACAGGCACGAGCTCACCGGCGGGCACGCTGGCGCTTTCACCCTCCTCGTCGAGCGCGATGAAGCTGGAGAGCGCCTTGTGACCGAGTGACTCGGCCAGCTTATCGAGCTTCGTCCAGGCCTTGCCGAGCTCGCGCGCATCTTCGTCGTCCAGCTCATTGGCAGGATAGCTGACGAAAAACATGGCTCGGGTCGAGGTCCGCAGCGTCGCGATGGCCTCTCGCTGCCGCTCGCGCATCTCGGATTCGAAGCTCTTGTCACCCACGGCTGCGATCCACGCCCGTGCGAAGCGCTCTTCATGCTCTTGGATGACGCGAGCGCCTTCCACCATGTCGGGCGTATGGTCCTTCACCATCAGGCGCTGCGAAACGAGCACGTACGCGAAGGACGTGCGGGCGTGCATCTTGAGCACGCCTTCGGCATCCGGCTGTCGCAGGTACAGGGTCGCGACGCTCTCATCCTGGCTGGCCTTGTCCGGCATCATCGCGTTGATGGCGGCCACCCGCGACTTCGAGTAAATCTCTCCGCGGGCATGGCGCTTGGCAACGGCTTCCTGCGTGTGAGTGTCGCGGTGCCGCATGAGGGCGGAGCGCAACTCGATCAACCGTTCGATCTTGCCCCGCTGAAGCCCGGCAGGTGCCTTCTCGAGCGCGATGGCCAACGCCCGCTCCTCCATGTAATAGCTGAGCGAGACATCAATGGGCGGTTCGGTATCCGGGCTTGCCGTCACGGGTATTTCTCGAGAAGCGGCATTTTACCGTTCGCCATCTCGTACCTCGCCTCCCCGCCCTCGTCACGGACATACGTCCAGCCCGCCGCTCGATAGAACCGCTCCGCGCGAGTATTCACGCCGGTCGTGAGCCACAAGCGATCGCATCCCTGGGCGAAGAGCCAGGAAACCATCACGGCATGGAGGATGCGGCCGTAGCCGCGGCGCTCGTGGTCGGGGTGGACGAAGAGCGCCCAGATGTTGCCGTCGAGGGTGCCGAAGGCGAAGCCGGTCATGACGCCCTCGGCCTCGATCACCCAGCCCTGGCCGAGCTTCTCGATGACTTCGACGTAGTCGGACTCGCCGACTTTGGAGGTGAGAATGTTCTCGCGCACCGCGAGGCGGATGCGGTGCATCGCGGGGATGTCCTCCCGCGTGGCGATTCTCAGAACCGGCTGGGCTCCCGTCTTCACGGGAGCGACTTTACGCGGCCTTCCGGACCTTGGCTGCCTTGGGCGCGGCCGGGAATACCGTCATCGCCTGGTCCACCGTGGACATCAGGGTCTTGCGCGCGGCCCCGTCGCGAGCCATCTGCGCCATGCCGTTGGTGATGGTGGCGTAGAAGTCGGCGAGCGCCCCGGCATCCGTGCCTTCCGGCACGTCGCCCTCGGTGATGCCCTGCTTGATGCGCTGGCGCATGTGCTCGCGCGCCTCCGCCCTTTTCTTGGTGAGGACGGCGTTCAGCCCCGGCGACGCGTTGGCCGCGGTGAAGAACGCGACCATCAGCATGCAGCCGCGCGGGTGGCCGGCGCCGGAGAGGAGATCGGCCTTGAAGCGCAGGTAGGTCTCGACGGCGGCCCGGGCGGTGGGCTGCTGGGGGCACATCTGGTCGCTGCGCGAGGAGGCGTACTGCTCGATGGTCGCGAGGAAGAGCTTCTCCTTGTCGCCAAAAGCGGCATAGAGGCTGGGCGGATTGATGCCCATGGCCTCGGTGAGGTCGCTGATGGAGGCGGCCTCGTAGCCCTTCGTCCAGAAAACCTCCATCGCGGCGTTCAGCGCGGCTTCGCGGTCGAACGAGCGGGGACGGCCCCGGGCCTTCTTCGGCTGTGTGGCCTCCGAGCCACCGCCGATTGTGCTTGCCTTTTTCATAGTGATCGATATTAAATAAGGTTGTCGCGTCTTGCAAGACCTTACCGCAATCGGGGTTTTGCAGGTGAAACCGAATTGCGGCACCGGATCCGGCCCTCCTTTAAACCCCGTCCATCCCATCTCGGGCGTGTTCTGTCCTATTTCCATAGCTATCGCTAAATAAATCCTTGACAGTGGTGTCTTGAACCGTTCAGAATCCGTTCAATTGTGTAACGGACGATACAGAACAGGAGATCAAGACATGCCCGCCACCCTCAAGCGCCGCCCCCTCGCGGCAGCCCTCGCCGCCATCGCCGTCACGGCCCTCACCGCCGGCGTCATTCAATACCGCACTCCCCACGCCGCCAACGCCGACGGCCCGCCGCCCGCCACGCCGGTCGCTGTCGCCACCGTCGTCCAGGCCGACGTCAACACGTGGGACGAGTACTCCGGCCGCCTCGAAGCGGTCGAGCGCGTGGATGTCCGCTCGCGTGTCGCCGGCGCCGTCCAGGCCGTCCACTTCCATGAAGGCGCGCTGGTGAAGGCCGGCGACCTATTGATCACCATCGACCCCGCCCCCTTCGCCGCGGACATGGACCGAGCCGAGGCGCAGGTCGTCGCGGCCAAGGCCCGCTTCGCCTACGCGAAGAGCGAGCTGGAGCGCTCCCAGCGCCTCTCCGACGAAAACGCCATTGCCAAGCGCGAGCTGGACGAGCGCGTGAACGCCCGCCAGGAAGCGGAAGCCAACGTGCGGGCCGCCGAAGCCGCGCTGCAATCCGCTCGCCTCAACCTCGGCTACACCCAGGTCCGCGCCCCGGTTTCCGGTCGCGTCGGCCGGCTCGAAGTGACGGTCGGCAACCTCGTCCCCGCAGGTCCCAGCGCCCCGGTCCTCACCACGCTCGTCTCGGTGAGCCCGATCTACGCCAGCTTCGACGCGGACGAGCAAGCGGTCCTGCGCGCGCTGGACGAAATCGGCGGCACCACCGCCCGCGGCAAGCTCGAAACCATCCCCGTGATGATGGGTACCTCGGCCGGAGCCGACGCCACCATCAAAGGACGGCTGCAGCTCGTGGACAACCAGGTGAACGCGAAGAGCGGCACCGTCCGCGTGCGCGCCATCTTCGACAACGTGGACGGCCGCCTCATCCCCGGCCAGTTCGCGCAGCTGAAGCTGGGCCGCGCCAAGGCCACGCCCGCGATCCTCATCAACGACCGCGCGGTCGGCACGGACCAGAGCAAGCGCTTCGTGCTGGTGGTGGGCGACGACAACAAGGCCGCCTACCGCGAGGTGTCGCTCGGCTCGAACGTGGACGGGCTTCGCATCGTCACCGCGGGCCTGAAGCCCAACGAACGCATCGTCGTGAACGGCCTGCAGCGCGTGCGGCCCGGTGCGACCGTGGCACCCCAACCTGCACAGATGGCCACCGTCGCCAGTCGTTGACTGGATCCCCGCCTTCGCGGGGATGACGTCGTCACTCCCGCGAAGGCGGGAGTCCAGCAATAAAAGGAGTCACAGAACATGAATTTCTCCAAATTCTTCATCGACCGCCCCATTTTCGCGGGCGTGCTCTCCACCCTCATCCTGCTGGGCGGCTTCATCGCCATGTGGGTGCTGCCGATCGCGGAGTATCCCGAGGTCGTGCCGCCGTCGGTCGTGGTGCGCGCCAACTATCCGGGCGCCAACCCGAAGGTGATCGCCGAGACGGTGGCCACCCCGCTCGAGGAATCGATCAACGGCGTCGAGAACATGCTCTACATGGGCAGCCAGGCCACGAGTGACGGTCGCCTCACGCTCACCGTCACCTTCAAGCTCGGCACGGATCCGGACAAGGCGCAGCAGCTCGTGCAGAACCGCATCTCGCAGGCCGAGCCCCGGCTGCCGGAAGAAGTGCGGCGCCTCGGCGTCACCACCGCCAAGGGCGCGACCGACCTCACGATGGTCGTCCACCTGACCTCGCCCAACGAGCGGTACGACATGACGTACCTGCGCAACTACGCGGTCCTCAACGTGAAGGACCGCATCGCGCGCATCGACGGCGTGGGCCAGGTGCAGCTCTTCGGCTCGGGCGACTACTCGATGCGCGTGTGGCTGGACCCGCGAAAGACCGCCGAACGCGGGCTTTCGGCCGGCGATGTCGTGCGCGCCATCCGCGAGCAGAACGTGCAAGCCGCGGCCGGCGTGATCGGCGCCTCGCCCAGCGGCACGGGTGTCGACGTGCAGCTCAACATCAATGCCCTCGGCCGCCTGCAGAGCGAGGAAGAGTTCGGCGACATCGTGGTGAAGACCGACGCCGGCGGCGCCGTCACGCGACTTCGCGACATCGCCCGCCTCGAGCTCGGCGCGTCCGAGTACGCGCTGCGCTCGCTGCTGAACAACAAGCCCGCGGTCGCCATCCCGGTCTTCGCGGCGCCCAACTCCAACGCGATCCAGATCTCCGACAACGTCCGAGCCACGATGGCCGACATCAAGAAGGCCATGCCCGAAGGCGTGGACTACTCGATCGTCTACGACCCGACGCAGTTCGTGCGCGCTTCGATCAAGGCGGTGGTGAAGACGCTGCTGGAAGCGATCCTGCTCGTAGTCCTGGTCGTGATCCTCTTCCTGCAGACGTGGAGAGCCTCCATCATCCCGCTGCTCGCCGTGCCGGTGTCGGTGATCGGCACGTTCGCGGTGCTGCACCTCTTCGGCTTCTCGATCAACGCGCTGTCGCTCTTCGGCCTGGTGCTGGCGATCGGCATCGTGGTGGACGACGCGATCGTCGTAGTGGAAAACGTCGAGCGCAACATCGAAGCCGGCCTCTCGCCGCGCGATGCCACCTATCGAGCCATGAAGGAAGTGACCGGGCCGATCATCGCGATCGCCCTCGTGCTCGTGGCGGTGTTCGTGCCGATGGCCTTCATCAGCGGACTCTCGGGCCAGTTCTACAAGCAGTTCGCGCTCACCATCGCCATCTCCACGGTGATCTCGGCGGTGAACTCGCTCACGCTCTCGCCCGCGCTCTCCGCGCTGCTGCTGCGCGGCCACGACGCGCCGAAGGATCCGCTCTCCCGCTTCATGGAGCGCTACCTCGGCTGGCTCTTCCGCGGCTTCAACAAGGTGTTCAAGCGCGGCTCGACGGCCTACTCCGGTGGCCTCACGAAGACGCTCGGCCGCAAGACCGTGATGCTCGCCGTTTATGGCGTCATCGTCGTCGCCACGGCCGGCCTCTTCAAGGCGGTGCCGGACGGGTTCGTGCCGAGCCAGGACAAGCAATACCTGATCGGCTTCGCGCAACTTCCGGACGGCGCCTCGCTCGACCGCACCGAGGACGTGATCCGCAAGATGGGCGACATCATGCTGAAGCAGCCGGGTGTCGAGAACGCGGTCGCCTTCCCCGGTCTCTCGATCAACGGCTTCACCAACAGCTCCAACTCCGGGATCGTCTTCGCGGCGCTGAAGCCCTTCGACGAGCGCAAGTCCGCGGAGCTTTCGGGCAACGCGATCGCCGGGGCGCTCAACCAGAAGTTCGCCGCCATCCCGGAAGCCTTCATCGCCATCTTCCCGCCGCCGCCGGTCCAGGGGCTCGGGACCACGGGCGGGTTCAAGCTGCAGATCGAGGACCGCGCGTCGCTCGGTTATGACGAACTCGACAAGGCCACGAAGGCGTTCCTGATGAAGGCGTGGCAGACGAAGGAGCTGGCCGGCGTGTTCTCGAGCTTCCAGGTGAACTCCCCCCAGCTCTTCGCCGACATCGACCGCACCAAGGCGCGGCAGCTCGGCGTGCCGTTGACCGAGGTGTTCGACACGATGCAGATCTACCTCGGCAGCCTGTACGTGAACGACTTCAACCGCTTCGGCCGGACGTATTCCGTGCGCGTGCAGGCCGACGCGCCGTTCCGGGCGCAGGCCGAGGATGTCGGGACTCTCAAGGTCCGCACCAACTCGGGTGAAATGGTGCCGCTGTCGGCGCTGATGAAGGTGCGGCCCAGCAACGGGCCGGAGCGTGCCATGCGCTACAACGGCTTCCTCGCGGCGGACGTGAGTGGCCGCGCCGCTCCCGGCTATTCGTCGGGCCAGGCCCAGGACGCGATCGCGCGCATCGCCGCCGAGACGCTGCCCCCGGGCATCAGCTTCGAGTGGACGGAGACCGCGTACCAGGAGGAGCTCGCCGGCAACACGATGGTGTGGGTGCTGCCGTTGTCGATCCTGCTCGTGTTCCTCGTGCTCGCGGCCCTGTACGAGAGCCTCACGCTGCCGCTGGCCATCATCCTGATCGTGCCGGCCGCGATCCTGGGCGCGATGCTCGGCGTCTGGTTCACGCACGGCGACAACAACATCTTCACGCAGATCGGCCTGATGGTGCTGGTGGGGCTCTCGGCGAAGAACGCGATCCTGATCGTGGAGTTCGCGCGAGAGCTGGAGTTTGCCGGGAAGTCGCCGGTGGCCGCGGCGCTCGAGGCCAGTCGCCTCCGGCTGCGTCCGATCCTGATGACGTCTGCCGCGTTCGTGATGGGCGTCGTGCCTCTCGCCTTCGCGACGGGCGCGGGCTCCGAGATGCGCAGGGCGATGGGTACGGCTGTGTTCTCCGGAATGATCGGCGTCACGATCCTCGGGCTCTTCCTCACACCGCTGTTCTACGTGCTGCTGCGCGCCGCGACGAAGAATCGCCCGCTCAAGCAGCACGGCGAAGTGCCGCACGACGTGGAAGCGTTCGCCGGCGCCAACGACTAAGGAGAAACGACATGCATGCCCTTTCCCGCAAGTTCCGCCGCCCCGTGCCCGACATCGCCGAGGTCGCCAACGACCGCTACGAGATCGCCGACGCTCTGCACCGCTTCGCCGCGGGGCAGGACCTTCGCGAGCGCGACCTGCTCGCCTCGGCCTTCACGCTGGACGCCTCGCTCGACTTCACGCAGCCGGCGCGCAAGTTCGGCGTCGAGATGCCGGTGCTGCGCGGCAGCGACCAGATCGTCGTGGCGTTGAACCGCGCGCTCGCCGACATCGACACCACGCACACGGTCTCCAACACGCGCATCGCCATCGACGAGAACTCCGCGGAGCTCTTCGCGCTCGTCGAGGCGCAGCACCTGCCGCGCGAAGACCATGCCCGCAACCTGCTGCTGAAGAATTTCTATCGCGCCGCGCTGATCCGCAGCGGCTCGACGTGGAAGATCTGGCAGCTTCGCATCGAGAACGCCTGGCATCGCGGCGATCCCTCGGTGCTGTTCCATGGAGCCAAGGCATGAACACGAGAACCGTCAGCCGCTTCGCCGTCGCGACGCTCGTCGCTGCGGTGATGGCCGCCTGCGCGACCGTCCCCGACATCGACGCGTCGCAATTCCCGCAGGCACCCGCGCAGTTCAAGGAACAGGCCGCGTACAAGGACCAAGGCAAGTGGACCGTCGTGAATCCGTCGACGACGCCGGCCCGTACGGATTGGTGGAAGGCCTTCGACGATCCGGTGCTGGACGAGCTGATTGAACGCGCGAACCGCAACAACGCGAGTATCCAGGCTTCCGCAGCACGGCTCGCGCAGGCTCGCGCCCTTGCCCGCATCACCGATGCGGATCGTTATCCGCAGCTCGGCGTCGGCGCTGGTGTCGGCCGCGTGGGCGGTGTGTTCGAAGGCACGAACGGTCCCGCGCGCTCCTTCGGCACCGTGGGCGCCAACCTGGGTTACGAGCTCGATCTGTTCGGCAAGCTCTCGCGCGGTAGCGAGGCTGCACGCCTCGATGCCCGTGCGCAGGCGAGCCTGCTCGTGAGCACGCAACTGCTGGTGCAGGCCGATGTGGCCCAGGCTTATCTCGCGCTCCGTGCTTTGGATGACGAACGCACGATCGTGCGCGAAACGATTGCCGCCTATCGCGGAACCCTCGATCTCACGGAACGCCGCTATCGCGCCGGGGATGTCGCGGAACTGGACGTCGCTCGTGCCCGCACGGAGGTCGCTGCGACCGAGGCGGATCTCCTGGCGATCGAACGTCGACGCACGGAGGTGGAGCACATCCTCGCCGTGCTGGTCGGTGAAGTCGCCTCGAACTTCGATGTCTCGTCCGGTGCGTGGAAGACCGCGCTGCCGCGCATTCCTGCCGGCGTGCCCTCGACCGTGCTCGCCCGGCGTCCCGACGTGGCGGCCGCCCAGGACCGGATGCTCGCAGCCCAGCAGCGGGCCGGTGTTGCGCGCGCCGCGTGGTTCCCGGATGTGTCGCTCACGGCGAACGCGGGCTATGCGTCTTCGGAGCTGTCGGACGTCTTCAAGTGGTCGGCGCGTGCGTGGGGCATCGGTGCGCTGTTGTCGCTGCCAGTATTCGACGGCGGGCGGCGCGACGCGGGCGTGAAGAACGCGGACGCGATCCTCGATGAAAACGCGGCGAAGTATCGCGAGCAGGTGCTGGTGGCTTTCCGCGATGTGGAGGACCAGCTCTCCGCGCTGCGGCTGCTCTCCGAGCAGGCCGAGGCGCAGGATCGCGCGGTCTCGTCCGCGGCTCGAGCCACGGCGCTTTCCGATGCGCGCTATCGCAACGGCTTCGTGAGCCAGCTGGACCTCCTCGATTCGCAGCGGTCCGAGCTGCGCAATCGGCGCCAGGCGCTGCAGGTGCGCTCGGCCCAGTACCAGGCCACCGTCGGACTCGTGCGCGCCCTCGGAGGCGGCTGGGAGGTGAACACGTGAACCGCTACGACGACAGTGGCCCGCTGGTCGGCATGCTCGTCGCCATCGTCGCGCTCGCCATCCTCCTCCTCGCGTGACGAATAAAGGGCGTCCGAATAAAGGGGTCAGGACAACTTATTCGAAAAAAGAAGCGTACGAATAAGTTGTCCTGACCCCTTTATTCAGTCTGCCCCCTATATTCGTTTCATGCGGCGCGTGCATGCGAACGATGAGAACTTGTCCGGGCAGCCTTCGATGATTTCCTGTTAGCCTCGACCGATGGCATCGACACTCGACCGCAGGGCCTGGATCATCACCCTCTCCGCCGCCGCGATCCTCATGGTCACCATGGGCGCACGGCAGTCGCAGGGGCTGTTTGTCTCGCCGCTCAACACGAGCACGGGCCTGGGCATTGCGACCATCAGCTTCGCGCTCGCCATCGGCCAGTTCGCATGGGGCGCGGTGCAACCGGTCGCGGGCGCACTGTCGGACCGCTATGGTCCCGGCCCGGTGCTCATCGGGGGCATCCTGCTGCTCGCATTCGGCATGGCGGTGACGCCGTTCCTCGCCGGGACGGGGTTCGGGCTCATGGTCTCGTTGGGGATTCTCGCGGCGGTCGGCTCGGGCGCCGGGAGCTTCTCGGTGCTGATCAGCGCCGCGGCGCAACGCCTTTCCCCGGAAGCGCGCGGCACGGCCTCGGGCGTGATCAACGCCGGCGGATCCTTCGGCCAGTTCGTGTTCGCGCCGATCGTACAGAAGCTGATCCAGCTCTTTGGCTGGATGGGCTCGATGTGGGGAGTCGCATTGCTCACGTTGGCCGCGCTGCCGCTCGTGGGGGCGGTCGCCACGAAGACGTTGGTGCCCAAGGCCGCGCCCGAAGAAGGCGGCCTGTGGAAGGCGGTGCGCGGCTCGATGAGCGACCGCAGTTATCTGCTGCTGCACCTCGGCTTCTTCACCTGCGGCTTCCACATCGCGTTCCTGGTGACGCACCTTCCGGGCGAGGTGAACCTCTGCGGGCTGCCGCCGACGGTCGCATCGTGGTCGATCGCGATCATCGGCCTTTCGAACATCGTCGGCAGCCTGCTTGCGGGCGCGTCGGTCTCGCGCTTCCGCAGCAAGTACGTGCTCGCGGCGATGTACGGGTCGCGCGCGCTGCTGATCGGGGCTTATCTCCTCGCGCCCAAGACGACCACGACCTTCTATCTTTTCGCTGCCGGCCTCGGCCTCACGTGGCTCGCCACCGTTCCGCCCACCGCCGCGATCGTCGGGAAGCTCTTCGGCATCCGCTATCTCGCGACCCTCTTCGGCCTCACGCTGCTCTCGCACCAGATCGGCGGCTTCCTGGGTGCGTACCTCGGCGGCCTCGCGTTCACCGCGTTCGGCGACTACAACTGGATGTGGTACGCGGACATGGCGCTCGCCGCCATGGCAGCCGTGATCAACCTGCCGATCAAGGAAGCACCGATCCCTCCTCGAGCAGTCCCCGCGTAACGGTCAGACCAATAAAGGGGTCAGACCACTTCATTCATTGCCCTGTCGAATAAAGTGGTCTGACCCCTTTATTGGTTTGGCCTATTTCTTCGCAGCGGCTCGGCAGGCGGTGCGGGTGCGCTCGACGATGAGGTCGGCGAGGAAGGCAGCGTCGCGGCCGGGGAATTCCGGATCGGCGTGCGAGAGATAGAGCTGGCCCATCAACTCCGTGTTCGATCGGAGTGGCAGGCGCTTCAGCGTGCCGTCGCGGAGCTCGTCGCGGATCACGTCGTCGGGAACCCAGGCGAAGCCGAGCCCCATCACCAGCGCGCGGATCTGCGTGGCCTTGGTGCTCACCGTCCAGCGCAGCTCGACGCCGCTTACGTCGACCGTGCGATTGGCCCCGGTGTCGCGGATGAAGATACGGCGATGGCGCTTGAGGTCCCGGTCGGTGAGCTTGCGGCCGAGCTTGTGCAAGGGGTGGTCGGGGCTCGCGACGGCGACACCGCGGATGGGTGTCAGCGCCGTCGCTCCCGGTCCCGCCTCCGGACCGATGGCGATATCCACGCGGCCGTCGGCCAGCATTTCCCGGGTGCCGGTGATCACCGTCTCGTACACCTCGATGCGCGTGGCCGGACGCGTCTTCGCGAACTCCTGCAGGCACTCGAGCAGCAGCCACGTCGGGAAGACGATCTCCACGGCGATGCGGATCTCGGGTTGCCAGTCCTCGGCCATCTCGGCGGCGCCGCGCTCCAGGGCCTGCGCCTCCTCGAGCAGCGTCTTCGCCCGCCGGTAGAGGACGTGGCCGGCATCGGTCAGCACGGCCTTCCGCCCGTGGATCTCGAACACCTTCACGTCGAGCAGGCGCTGGATCTGCTGCACGGCATACGTGATGGTCGATTGGCTCTTGTGCAGCGTCCCGGCCGCCTGCGCATAACCGCCGCTTTCGACGACCGCCTGCAGCGCTCTCCATTGCTCGAGGGTGATGCGGGGGACAGGGCTGGCCATATATCGACTCAATCGATGGATTAGGCCGAATTATTGCGCTTTTTTATCGGCTGGGTAAATCATAAAGTGGTCCCCATCGAACACGCACACCCGGGACAAGACCATGACGACCCTCCTCCAACTGAACACCAGCCTCTTCTCCACCGGCGGACAGTCGAGCCAGCTCGCGAACGCCTTCGTGGCGGATTGGAAAGATGCGAACCCGGACTCCAACGTCGTCGTGCGCGATCTCGCCACGAACCCGGTTCCGCACCTGACGGGCGAACGTTTCCAGGCCTTCCTCACCAAGCCCGAGGACCGCACCGAAGCGCAGAACCGCGAGGCCGCCGTTTCTGACGAGCTCGTCGCCCAGCTGCAGGCCGCGGACGTCCTCGTGATCGGCCTGCCGCTCTACAACTACGGCGTGCCGTCCACGCTCAAGGCCTACTTCGACCACGTGGCGCGCGCGGGCATCACCTTCCGCTACACCGCGACCGGCCCCGAGGGCCTGCTGAAAGGCAAGAAGGCGTACCTCTTCGCGACGCGCGGCGGCGTGCATGCCGGCTTCCCGCGCGATACGCAAACGGGGCACGTGCGCGACTTCCTCGCGTTCCTCGGCATCACGGACGTCGAGTTCATCTACGCCGAGGGGCTGGCGATGGGAGATGCGGTCGCGAAGCCCGCGCTCGAGAAAGCTACTCTCGCCGCGCACCGCCTCGCCTCTCGCGTCGCCGAGACTCGGCTGGCGGCCTGAGAAGCAAAACCCGGGTCAGAGTGGAGTTTTCGGCGGTGCAAGAACTCCACTCTGACCCGGGTTTTGTCTTATTCAATCTTGAGCAGTGCCGAATCGATGTCCCGGACGTCGCCCGGTCTCACCAGCCGGGCGATTTCCTTTCCGTCCTTGAGGAAGACGAGCGTGGGCCACAGCGTCACCCCGAAGGAGCGGCCGAGGGGCTCACCCTTCCCGTCTTCCACCTTCACGCGGCGGATCCCGGCGTGGTCCTCCAGCGCCTCCTCGACCAGGCGCTCGGCACGCGCGCAATGGCCGCACCAGTTCGTGCCGAACTGCAGCAGCGTGGATCCGGGGAGCCGGTCGATCGACTCGCGGGAAGGTTGTTCCGGTGAATAGTCCATGGATTAAATGGGGTCAGACTCCATTCAATGCTGCCCGACAACTCTAAATGGAGTCTGACCCCATTCATTGGCGGGGAATGTCTCCAATGGAGTCTGACCCCATTGAATAGTTCTTGACAGGGACGGGAGTTAATTTCACTGTTTGGTTAATTAACTCGATGGTAAAGCCATGAACCCCGACCGCCTGAGCGCCACCTTCGCCGCCCTGGCCGACCCCACGCGCAGGGCCATCCTCGCCCGGCTCGCCCAGGGCCAAGCCTCGGTGACCGAGCTGGCCGAGCCCTTCGACATGACCATGCCTGCCGTCACCAAGCACCTGAAGGTGCTGGAGAGCGCCGGCCTCGTGACGCGGGCGCGGGAAGCCCAGTGGCGCCCCTGTCACCTGAACCCTGCGCCGCTGAAGGACGCCAACGCGTGGATCGAGGAGTATCGAAAGCTGTGGGAGAAGCGCCTCGACCGCCTCGCCGCCTACCTAGACCGCATTCAATCGCAAGCGAAACCCAAGGAGAAAGCCCGTGCAACCCGCAAGAAGAAATAGCCTCCTCGCCGCAGCCCTCGTGGCCGTGGCATTCCCGTTCGCCGTCGCCGCGGCACCCACCGTCTACAAGGTGGATTCCGACCATACCTTCCCCAGCCTCGAGTTCAACCACATGGGCATCTCCATCTGGCGCGGGAAGTTCGACCGCACGAGCGGCACCATCGTGCTCGACCGCGAGAAGAAGACCGGCACGGTCGACCTCGCGATCGATCCCGCGAGCATCAACTTCGGCCTGAAATCGATGTACGTGCACGCCACGGGCGAGGACTGGTTCGACATCGCCAAGTACCCGACCGCCACTTACAAGGGCGCGATCACCTTCACCGGCGACAAGCCCACGGGCGTGGACGGCACGCTGGTCTTCCGCGGCGTGACGACCAAGGTGCCGCTCACCATCAACCTCTTCGGCTGCGTCCCGCATCCGATGCTCAAGAAGGAGCAATGCGGCGCGGATGCCAGCGGCGAGGTGAACTGGGGCCAGTTCGGCATGAAGCACAGCGAGTACGCGAAGGGCGATGCCGGACGCGTGACGCTGCGCATCCAGGTCGAGGCCATGAAGCAGGACTGAAAACCAATAAAGGGGTCAGACCACTTCATTCGCGCTTCATGCGAATGAAGTGGTCTGACCCCTTTATTGCCCTTATTGGACTTAAGCGGCGGCTTCGATCGGGGACGGCGCCAGCGCCGTGGCGATGGCGTCGTCGACGGTCTCGACCCAGACGATGGTGAGCTGGGCCCGCGCGTCGGCCGGGATCTCCTCCAGGTCGCGGCGGTTGCGCGACGGCAGCATCACCGTCGTGATCCCAGCCCGCAGCGCGGCCAGCACCTTCTCCTTCACGCCGCCGATCGGCAGCACCAGGCCCCGCAGCGAGATCTCGCCCGTCATCGCGACATCGCTACGGACCGGGCGACCGGTCAACAGCGAAGACAATGCCGTGAACATGGCCACCCCTGCGGAAGGCCCATCCTTCGGCGTCGCGCCCGCGGGCACGTGCACGTGGATGTCCGACTTCTCGAGCAGCCCCGCCTCGATGCCCATCTGCGTGGAGCGCGCCTTCACCAGCGAGAGCGCAGCCTGCGCGCTCTCCTTCATGACGTCGCCGAGTTGACCCGTGAGAATCAGCTTCCCGCTACCCGGCATGCGCGCCGCCTCGATGAAGAGGATGTCGCCACCCACCGGCGTCCACGCGAGGCCCGTCGCCACGCCCGGAATGCCCGAGCGCATCGCGGTCTCCGCCTCGTACTTCAACGGCCCGAGGATCGACGCGAGATCCGCAGCATCCACCTTGACGTGCTCCGCCTGCCCTTCGGCGATGCGAACCGCCACATGGCGCACGACGTTGCCGATCTCGCGCTCGAGGTTGCGAACGCCCGCCTCGCGCGTGTAGTCCGCGATGATGGATTCCAGCGCCGCGTCGGTGATCTCGGCCTGCTCCGCCTTGATGCCCGACGAGGAGAGTTGCCGGTCCACGAGGTACTTCCGCGCGATCTGCAGCTTCTCCGCCTGCGTGTAGCCCGGAAGCTGGATCACTTCCATGCGGTCGCGCAACGGACCGGGAATCGTGTCGAGCACGTTCGCCGTGGCAATGAACAGCACCTTCGACAAGTCGAAAGGCACCGCGAGGTAGTTGTCGCGGAACGTCGAGTTCTGCTCGGGATCCAGCACCTCGAGCAACGCGCTCGAAGGATCTCCGTGGAAGCCGCCACCGCCGAGCTTGTCCACCTCGTCCAGCATCATCACCGTGTGCTTCGACTCGGCCTTCTTCAGCGCCTGGATGATGTTGCCCGGCAGCGAGCCGATGTACGTGCGACGGTGGCCGCGGATCTCGGCTTCGTCGTGCACGCCGCCCAGGCTCACGCGCTGGAACTGGCGGCCCGTCGCTTTCGCGATGCTCTGGCCGAGCGAAGTCTTGCCGACGCCCGGAGGACCGACGAAGCAAAGGATCGGGCTCTTCCCCGTGGGATTGAGCTTGCGAACCGCGAGGTATTCCATGATGCGGCGCTTGATCTTCTCGAGGCCGTAGTGGTCGTCGTCCAGCACCTTGCGGGCGGTGACGAGGTCCACGGACGCCTGCGGCTCGTCCTTCCACGGCAGCTCCACCAGCCAGTCGAGGTACGTGCGGATCATCCCGGACTCGGCGCCGCCACCCTGCATGCGCTGCAGGCGCTTCAGCTCCTTGCGGGCGTGCTTCTCCACGTCCTCGGGCATCTTCGCCTCGGTGATCGCCTTGTCCAGCTCTTCCAGCTCGGCGCTGTCCTCGTCGTCGCCCTCGCCCAGCTCCTTCTGGATGCTGCGCATCTGTTCACGCAGCAAGTGCTTGCGGTTCGCGTCGCCGATCGACTCGCGCGTCTTCTCCTCGATGTCGCGCGAGACCTTCAGCACCTCGATGCGGTGCGAAAGAAGATCCAGCAAGCGATCGAGGCGGCGCGTGAGGTCGAACGTCTCCAGCAAGCCCTGCTTGTCCTCGGGGCTCGCGTCCATGAGGCCGGAGATGAAGTCGGCGAGCTGCGCCGGCTTGTCGTGGCCCTGCAGCGCCGTGCCCACTTCCTCGGGCACGTTCGGCAGGAGTTGGATCACCTCGAGCGCGCGCTGGCGAAGCGCGCGGGCACGCCCCTCCACCTCGGGATCGTGGCGATCGGGCTCGTCGACCAACTGCACGCGCGCGACGGTGAACGGATAGCCCTCGAGGAACTGCAGCACGCGGAAGCGCTGCGTGCCCTTCACGATGGCATGGTGCGAGCCGTCCTGGCCCGTGATGTAGCGAACGATGGTCGCGTGCGTGCCGACGGTGTAGAGGTCCTCGGGCATCGGCTCGTCGGCTTCGGCGTTCTTCTGCAGCAGGAGGCCGATCGGGCGCTGCAGGCGCACGGCTTCCTGCACCGCGGCGAGCGAGCGCTCGCGGCCGATGGAGACGGGCGCCACGATGCCGGGGAACAGCACGATGTTTCGCACCGGGAGGATCAGCATCGCGTCCTCGGGCAGTGGCGGATACGACACGTTGCCGTGCGAGGGGCGTGAGGATTCGTTCGAGCCCGCGTCGCGGGCGGCGTCGGCGTGGAGCGGAATCGGTTCGTTCTGGGTCATGTCTCTTCTTTCCTTAACCCGCCCTGCGAAGGCGCAGGACGAGGCATCCATGGGACAGCTCTTGCGGGCCCAGCTCCCACAGGCCCTCGGGCAGCGGTATGCGGCGCTCGAAGATGCCGTAGGGAATCTCCAGCTGGCGGATCGCACCGCGGCGCGCGGCCGGCGGCAGCTCGCGCTCGGCCCGCACCCACAGGGCGCCGGGCTCGCTCGCGATTTCCACGCGGTCGGCGGAAACGCCGGGCAGCGCCACGACGATCACCGCATCGCGGCCATCGACGAAGACGTCCGCGGGCGGCTCCCAGTTCGCCTGGGCTCGGGCCCCGGTGCCCAGCCGGAAGAACTGCTGGTGCATTCGCTCCGCCTGGGCCATGAGGTCCAGCGCGTGGGCCCACATCCCGTCAACGGGATCGTGCTTTCGATACATCGGATTCCTCCATTTCCCTTGAGATAGGGACGATTCGGGAGGGATTCAACCGGGTGGCGCCTAGCCCGCTTTCCGCAAGCCTTCGCGGACAGCTTCGAGCTCCGGGCAATCGACGTCCTGCCCGCCCCGTTTGAGAGCCTCGCGCGCTTGCTCCGCAAGGGCCAGGTAGCGCGCGTGCTGGGCGGCAAGCTCTTCCTCGTCCATCTCCTCCAGGTCTAGGATCGCGTTGTGCGAGCCCTGCGTGGCGCGAATGATCTCGTCCAGCTTGATGTGCATCGCCTGCGTGTCGCGGTTCTGCGTGTTCTGGATGAGGAAGACCATCAGGAAGGTGACGACGGTGGTGGCCGTGTTGATCACGAGCTGCCACGTGTCGCTATAGCCGAAGATGGGGCCGGTGAGCGCCCACGCAACCACCAGGCCCACGGCGAGCGCGAACGTGGAGGCACGGCCCGTCCATCCGGAGAGGCCGCGCGCAAACGCGGGAAACCACGCGCGTGTCTTCATCGACGCATGGTCCGTGTCCGCCCGCCTCGTCACAATCGGACTCGGGGCGCCGTCCTTGTCGGAGGGAACCTACGCGCGCGCGGGATCGGCAGCGGCGGATGCGCCCAGGCGCGAGCGGAACTGGCCGCGCACCAGCCACAGGCTGAAGAGCGCCTGGAGCGTGGCCGTGGCGACCGAGAGCAGCCAGAGTTGGCGCAACTGGAAGCCCGGCTGGTGGGAGAGCCAGAACGCGAGCACCACGAAGACCGAAACGCGGCCGCCCATGCTGAGCAGCGAGGGCCACGTGTTGCCGAGCCCCTGGAACGTGCTCGAGCACGTGAAGACGATGCCCATCGCGATGAAGTTCCAGGAGATCACGCGCAGGAACGTGGCGGTGACCTCCACGACCGCGGGGTCGCTCGTGAAGATGTGCGCCATCGACTCGGCCTCGAACTGGCACGCGAGCGTGATCGCCAGCATGATCAGGGCGCTCGCGATCGCCGAGACGCGGAAGGTCTCGCGCACGCGCCCGGCGTGCTTCGCTCCGTAGTTCTGCCCGACGATCGGCGCCGCCGCGAACGCCACGGCCATCGCCGGCAGGAAGATCATCTGGTTGATGCGCGAGCCGATGCCGAAGCCCGCCTGCGCCTCGGGGCCGAAGGTCCCCGCGATGCCGTAGACGGTGCCCGTGAAGACGGCCATCGCCGCGAACTCTCCGCCCGCGGGCACGCCGATGGAGAGCAGGCGCTTCCACGTTGCAAGCCGCGGCGCCCACTGCGAGGGGTCGAAGCGCACGTACTTCTCGAGGCGCACGAAGTAGACCGCCAGGACGACATTGCCGGCGAGCGTGGCGATCGACGTGGCGAGGCCCGCGCCCGCGACACCGAGCGCGTGGCCCGTCCCCCAGCCCGCGATGAGGACCGGCGCGAGAGCGGCGTTCAGCAGGACGGTGAGCATCTGCACGACCATCGTCGGCTTCACGATGCCCGTGCCGCGCAACGCGGAGCCCATCACCACCATCGGGAACTGCAGCGCGAGTCCCGGCAGGAACCAATACAGGAATGTCGTCCCGGCCTGCGCGGTGGCCGCATCCGCACCGAGCATCGTCATGTAAGGGCCGGACAGCGCGTAGCCGCCGAGGATTGTCGCCGCGGCCATCCACGCGCCCATGCCCACCGACTGATTGAAGACCAGGTTGGCTTCGGGTTGATCCTTGCGACCGACGGCCTGCGAAACCAGTGCGCCGGTGCCGACCCCGAGCGCCTGCGTGAGCGCGAAGACGACGAACATCACGTTGCCCGCGGTGCCGACCCCGGCCAGCGCGGCATTGCCCAGGCGCGCGACGAAATAGAGGTCGATGAAGAAGTAGAGCGTCTGCAGCAGCATGCCGGCCGCGATCGGCACCGACATCGCCACCACATGCTTGGGGATCGGACCCTGCGTGAGGTCCCTCATCGCGCGGCGAGGGTTTCGGCGGCTCCCGCGCGCGCCTGCTTGGCCGAGCCCTTGCGGTGCAGGTCCTGCCACAGGCCGTCGCCCTTCCTCTCGAAGAGCGTCGCGGCGTCGGCGCGTACAAGTACCCACCCTCCGCGGGCGACTTCGGCCTCGAGCTGGCCGAATCCCCAACCCGCGTAGCCCGCGAAGAAACGGATGTCCTTCGGCGAGAGCTTGCGAGCGAGGAGCGAGCGGATCGCATCGCGATCCATCGTCATGTAGACGCCCTCCATCACCTCGACGGAGAGCGGCGGCGGGTTCTTGGCGCGGAACACCACGATCACCTGCTCGGCCGACACCGGCCCGCCGAAGTAGACGAGCTCACTCTTCAGCGACGCCACGCCCGAATCCGGGATCGCCTTCTCCACCGTGATGCCCGTGGGCCGGTTGATGATCACGCCGATCGGCGTCGGCCCGATGCGGTGCGTGACGAGGACGACGGCGTCGCGGAAGAAGGGATCGCGCGAGCCTTTCTGCGCGACGAGGAAGATCGAGCTGAGCGCGCCCGGCGGTTCCTGTGCGTCCTGCGCCATCGCGGGCACGGCAAAGCAGAGGAACACGAAGGCCAGGACACGAAGCATCCGGCCAGCCTACAACAATTAGGGTCTGACCCTAATTACTTGCGGAGGTCGGCGGTGATCTTGCCGAAGGTGGGCGTCTCGGCTTCGTGCGGAAGGTCGCGCCATTTCTCGGCGAGGCCGGCGGCGTACCACTCCTTCATGCCCTTGAGCTCCAGGACGCGCTTCACGTAGTCCGCCGCGGGCTTCGGCAACGGCAGGCCGTAGGTCTGGAAGCGGAAGGCGACCGGCGCGAAGAACGCATCCACGGCCGTGAACGTGGGACCGGCGAGGAACGGGCCGCCGAAACGCTGCAGGCCCTCGCTCCAAAGTGCTCCGATACGATCCACGTCCTTCTGCAGCTCGGGCGTCACCTTGTGCAGCTCGACGCGCAGGCCCACCGACATGGAGCAGACGTTTCGCAGGTTGCCGAAGCCCGCGTGCATTTCAGAGGCGGCGCTGCGCGCCCAGGCGCGCGCCTTCGCATCCTTCGGCCACACGCCCTCATGCCGCTCGGCCAGGTACTCGCAGATCGCGAGCGATTCCCACACGCGCTCGCTGCCGTCGTGCAGGCAGGGAACCTTGGCGGTGGGGGAGATGCTCGAGAAGGCGGGGAAGCCCGGTTCGTTGAACGGGATGAGGATCTCGTTGAACGGGATCCCCAGCTCGCGCATGAGGATCCACGGGCGCAGCGACCAGGACGAGTAGTTCTTGTTGCCGATGTAGAGGGTGTACATGCGCCCATCATACGGGCGGGGTCGCGGAGCGCGCCAACGACAAGATTTAGCAACGCTTGTGAAACGCGCTCACGCTCGGCCGGCTGTTCAGAAGAACACGGCGCGCTCCTAGATCATCTGGCGCGCGGTGAGCGCGCCCAGTACGCGAAGGAACATCCGCTCGACGATGTTGTACGGACGGTCGGCGTCGATGTTCACGCCCGCGTCTTCCTTCATCGTGACCTTCACGCTCTTCACGGGGCGCGACACATCGGCGCGGCGTTGCGTGCTGCCCGGACGGATGACGGTGGTGCGGGTGAAATCGAGGTGGGCTTCGGAACGTGCGTTCATGGTGTTTCCTTTCGCGTTGGGTGAGTGACTGGACGCATCGTCCGGCGCGCACCCCTGCGCGGTCCTGCAAGAAGTCCGGGCTATTTCCCGCCGACTCATCGCGTCAATCTCGCGGAAGGCTCACGAAAGAGAGCGCGGCCGGTGGCTGGGAAAATTCCCTGCATTCTCAACGGCCTGCAAGGGTCCGTGAGAACTCCATGAGAGTTTCGTGAGGGAATTTCGGCTGTGCTAGTCTCGGAGAAATGGCTTCCACCGCCCCCGCGCACGCCGATTCGTACGAGTTCGGCCCTTACCGCCTGGAGATCGCTTCGCGGTCCCTTTTCCGGCAGGGCGAGTTCGTCCCGCTCACCCCCAAGGTCGCCGAGACACTCCTTCTATTGGTGGAGGAAGCCGGCCGGGTGGTCACGAAGGAACAGATGCTGGAGCGCGTGTGGCCCGGCGTCGTCGTGGAAGAAGGCGGGATCGCCAACAACATTTCGGCCCTGCGCAAGATCTTTAACGCGGAGTTCGGCGAGGACGGCCCGATCTCCACGATCGCCCGGCGCGGCTACCGCTTCACCGTCGAAGTGACGCGCGGGGACGGACGCAAGGCCGCGGCGCCGGCGGGGGCTGCCGACGAGATGGCGATCGTTAAGCAAGCGCAAACATCGGGCGAGCGAAACACCATCCTCGTCGCCGACATCGAGAACAAGACGGGCGATCCGCTCTTCGACGGCACCATCCGGCAGGCCCTGGCGCTGAACCTGGCGCAGTCGCCGGTGCTGGAGATCATGAGCGACCGGAAGGTGCACTCGGTGCTCGGCCTCATGAACAAGCCGGGCGCGGCGGTGGTCGGCGAGGTGGCCCTGGAGATCTGCCAGCGCACCGGCACGCGCGCCGCCGTCACGGGCTCGATCTTCGCGCTGGGCGACGAATACGTGATCGGGCTCTACGCGATCCGCGCGGATACCGGGGATACGCTCGTCTCCGAGCAGGCGCGGGCCCGCGGCAAGGGCGGCATCCTCCAGGCGCTGGACCAGGCGGCGCTCAGCCTGCGCTCGAAGCTGGGCGAGTCCATCCAGTCAGTGCGCAAGTACGGCGCGCACTTCGACGAGGTGGTCACCTCGTCGCTCGAGGCCCTCAAGGCATACACGACGGGCCGCGAGATCTGGCTCTCGCACAGCGAGATGGCGGCCATCCCGCACATGCAGCGCGCGATCGAGCTCGACGAGCACTTCGTCTCCGCGCATTCCGGGCTCGCGGTCATGCTGAACAACATGGGCCAGACCGCGCGCGGCGCCCAGCACATCCAGCGGGCCTACGACCTGCGGGAGCGCGCAACCGAGCGCGAGCGGCTGCGCATCGAGGCGATGTACCACGACGTGATGACCGGGGACCTCCACCGTTCGCTCGATGCGTACCGCGCGGCGCTGCGCTCCTATCCCCGCGACGCGAACATGGCGAACAACACCGCCAACCTTTATATCGTCCTCGGGCAATACGACAACGCGCTGCGCGACATCAAGATCGCGCTGCAGTACGAACACACCAGCGTGGAGTACGGCAACCAGACACAGGCGCTGCTGGGCCTCGGGCGCGTGGATGAGGCCGCGGAGGTGATCCAACAAGGGTTCGAGCGCGGCTTCGACGCCTTCTACCATCACGCGGATGCCTACCTCGTCGCGTTCCTTCGTGGCGACCGCGCCGAGATGCAGCGCCACCTCGATGCCGTGGCGGGGCGCGAGGGCGAGGAAGACTACATGGCCGATCTCGAGGCCGGCACCGAGGCGTACTACGGCCGCTTCGATCGCGCACGGGACCTGGGGCGGCGCGCGGTCGAATCGGCGCTGCGCTCCACGTCGCTCGAAATGGCAGCATGCTGGCGCGCGCATTCGGCGCTGCGCGATCTCGACGCCGGCTCTCCCGAGCTCGCCCGCAAGCAGGCCGAGGAGGCGCTCACGATCAGCCGCTCGCGCAACGTCGATGGCCTCGCCGGCATGGTGCTCGCCGCCACTGGCGATCCGGTCCGCGCGGAGAGCCTGGCGGCCGAGATGGAGAAGGCCACGCCGCAAGCCACGCATGTGCAGCGGTACTGGTTGCCCTGCATCCGCGGCTCGATCGCGATGGCGCGTGGCGATTGGGCCGCGGCGATCCAGGCGCTCGAGCCCGCGATCCCCGTCGAGATGGGCATCCCGCAGCCCTTCATTAATCCGGGCCTGTATCCGCCCTACCTGCGCGCCAAGGCGTACCTCATGGGCGAGCAGTGGACCGCCGCGATCCGCGAGTTCGAGAAGATCACCTCGCGGCCGCACCTCATCCGCAACCAGGTGCAGTTCCCGCTCTCGCTGCTCGGCACCGCCAAGGCGCTCGAAGGTCTTGGCAAGAAGGACGAAGCCGCCGCGATGCGGGCGCGCTACGACGCGATCGTCAAAGACAAATGAATAAAGGGGTCAGACCACTTTATTGCTCACGGCAATAAAGTGGTCTGACCCCTTTATTCAAATTACTGACCCAATTACTTATTCCTGCTTGATGCCGGCGGCTTTGATGGCCGCGGCCCATTTGGCGGACTCGGCTTTCTGGAACGCGGCGAAGGTCTCCGGCGTCGTGGGGACGAACTTCGCGCCCTCGGTCTCCAGCCGCGCTTCGACGTCCGGCGCCCGCATGATCCTCTGCACCTCGGCGTTGAGGCGATCGACGATCTCCCTGGGCGTTCCGGCGGGCGCGAACATCCCGATCCAGTTCGCGACGTCGAAGCCCGGGAGTGTTTCGCCGATGGTGGGCACGTCCGGCACGGCCTTCGCACGCGTCTTGCCGAGCGTGGCGATGGCGCGCAGGCGCCCCGACTTCGCCTGCTGGATCACGGTGGGCATCGTCGCGAAGATCATCTGCGCCTGGCCGCCCATCACGTCGGTGATCGCCGGCGAGTTGCCCTTGTAGGGAACGTGGACCATGTCGATACCCGACATCGACTTGAAGAGCTCGCCCGCGAGGTGGCTCGTGGTGCCGAGGCCGCCGGAGGCGTAGCTCAGCTTGCCGGGATTCGCCTTGCCGTAGGCGATCAGCTCGGCCACCGTCTTCACCGGCAGCGCGGGATTCACGACCAGCAGGCCCTCCGCGTCGAGCACGTGCGCGATCGGCACGAAATCCTTCAGCGGATCGTAGGGCATGTTCTTCATGAGGAACGGGTTCACCGCGTGCGTGCCGATGTTGCCGATCACGAGCGTGTAGCCATCGGGCGGCGACTTCGCGACGAGATCCGCGCCGATGTTGCCGCCTGCCCCGCCCTTGTTCTCGACCACGACGGGCTGGCCCCAGGTCTCTGTGAGCTTCTGCGCGATCACGCGTCCGAACGTGTCGGCGATGCCGCCCACGGCGAAGGGCACGATGATCTTGATGGTCTTGCTGGGATACGCCTGCGCCGAGGCGAGCGACGACAAGGCCAGGCCAGCGGCGGCGAACAGGGCGGTCAACGGCTTCAGCATGCGTGCGCTCCTCGAAGGGTTCAGTGCATGGCCTGCTTGAACAGGCTCTCGAAATCCGCGCGCGCGAGCGATCGCGGGTTGGTAGCGGTCGAGTGGTCCTGCATCGCGCCCTCGACCATGCGCGGGATCATGTCGTCGGTCACGCCCATCGCGCGCAGCGACGGCGGGAGGCCCAGGTCCGCGTTCAGGCGCTCGATCCAGCTCGCGAGATCGGTGCCGATGACCCCGACGGCTCGTTCGAGCGCCGCGATCTTCTCCGCGGCGTGCGACCGGTTGAACCGAAGCACCGCAGGCAGGATAACGGCGTTCAGCGTCCCGTGGTGCAGCACCGGCGCTTTCAAGCCACCCAACGGATGCGACATCGAATGCACGGCGCCCAGTCCCTTCTGGAACGTGAGCCCGCCCTGCAGCGACGCCATCATCATGTTCCATCGCGCGTCGCGATTGCCGCCCTCGATGAACGCGGTGCGGATCCAGCGCGCGGCCCGCGAAGCCCCGTCGAGCGCGATCGCATCGGCCGGCGGGTTCACGCGCGGCGAGAGATACGTCTCGATGCAATGCGTGAGCGCATCCATGCCGGTGGCGGCGGTGAGCCTGGGCGGCAGCCCCAGCGTCAATTCCGGATCGCACACCGCAACCTTCGGGATCATGTGCGGGCTGATGAAGCCCAGCTTGCTGCCGTCGCGCAGCGTGATGAGCGCGGCGCGGCCGACCTCGCTGCCGGTACCGGCGGTCGTGGGCACGGCGATCACGGGCGCGATCTTCGCGGTGATCTTCGCGAGGCCGCCGCGGATCATCGCGTAGGGCTCGAGTGCTCCGTCGTGCGTGGCCATCAGCGCCACGCCCTTCGCCAGATCGATGGGTGAGCCGCCGCCGAGCGCCACGAGTCCGTCGCAACCCGAATCCCGGAAGAGCGCCGCGGCGGCCATCACCGCGTCCTCCGTCGGATTCTGCGGCGTCTTGTCGAACACGACGGCATCCGGCAGCACCGATCGAATGCGGGCCATGACATCGCCGGCAGACAATCCCGGATCCGTCACCAGCATGGGGCGGCGGATGCCCACGGACGCGGCGATGTCCTTCAGGCGGGCGCTCGCGCCGAAGTCGAACTCGATCGCGGTGAGGTAGTTGATCGTGGCCATCAGTCGAGGGCGGCGAGCCGCTCCATGCGCTTGATGGTGGGCAGCTCCACCAGCTTGCCTTCGTAGACGAGCGGGCGCGTGGGATCCTCGCGGAACATCGCGACGATCTTGCGCGCCTTCGCGATCTCGCCGGGCGTCGGCGTGAAGGCATTGAGGATCGTCTTCACCTGGCTCGCGTGCTTGGCCGCCTTGCCGGTCATGCCGAGCGCGCGCACGCGCGAGCAGTTCTCGAGCAGGGCCGCCAGGTCGTCCACGTCGGGGAAGGGCGAGTCCAGCACCTCCAGCCCGCGAATCGCCGCCGCATGGACGACGCGCGAGCGGGCATAGAGCAACGGCTCCCACGCCATTTCGCATCCCAGCGCCGTCGAGAGATCGAAGCCGCCGAAGAAGAGCGCCTTCAGCCGCGGATCGGCGCGCGCGATCGACGCGGCACCCTCGAGCCCCAGCGCCGTCTCGATGATCGCGTAGAGCTCGACCGTGGAACGCGTCGCGTCCGCCGAGCGCGCCACGGACCTCACCTCGTCCGCACTCTCGACTTTAGGAATCAGCAGCGCACCGACCGTGGGAGCCCGAGCGAGAACGTCGCGGACGTCCGCATCGCCCTCGGGCGTTCCAACCGCATTCACGCGGACGATGAGCTGCACCGCGGGCGGGACCGTCACGCCACCGAGATGGACGAGCATCTTCTCGCGCGCCTCGTCCTTGCGGCCGGGCGGCACCGCATCCTCGAGATCGATGCAGACGAGGTCGGCGCCGCTCGCCAACGCGGCCGGCAGCGCCTCGAGGGCCAGCGCGCCGACGAAGAGCGTGGCGCGCCTCTGTCGCTGCGGCATCAGGCGGCCTGCGCCTTCAACATGTTGTCGTAGTTCACCTTCTCGTGGGCTTCCATCGGGTCGGCTCCGGCGCGGATGGCGGCGATGACGGCGTCCTCCGTGGCTTTCACCTTCTGCGCGAAGGCGAGCACTTCGGCGAGCCGCTCCTGCGGAACGACCACCGTGCCGTTGTCGTCGGCCACGATGAAGTCGCCGGGGCGCACGGTGACGCCGCCCAGCTTCACCGGAATGCCGTAGCCTGCGCACGACGAGCGCCCGCGCACCGACTGCTGCGCGATGCCGCGTGCGTAGACGGGCATGTGGTACTGCTTGTATTCGTCGACATCGCGCACCACGCCGTCCGTGACGCAGCCCACGAGGCCGTTGTGCTTCGAAGTGGCGCCGGCCACACCGCCGTACGCATTCACCTTCGGGTTCTCCGACGCGTCGATCACGAGCACCGAGCCGGCTCCACCCTTCACGATGGCGCGCAGCGTCCCGAGCACGGTCGATTCCTGCGCCTGGCCCGCGGGCACCAACTTCAGCGTGGCGGCGGGACCGGCGATCTTGATCGTGGGATAGATAGGCAGCACGCCCTGCGGAGCGCCCTCGATGCCGAGGCGGTCGAGCGCGTCCGAGATGTTGCAGGTGGAGACGTTGAGGAACTGGCTGACGAGGCGGGTATCGACGGTGGCCATGCGTTTCTCCGGAGTGGACGATGTTTTCAACGATGGTAGACTGCGGCCGTAATCAAGGATAGCTAATCTTTCTCAACATCGACTCAAGGCCTGCTTATGCGCAACCTGGACATGGACCTGCTCCGCTCGCTGGTGGCCCTCGCGGACCACGGCACGCTGAAGGGCGCCGCCGAGCGCGTCGGCCGCACCCAGGCCGCACTCTCGCTGCAGATGCGCAAGCTCGAATCGCAGGCCGGCGAAGCGCTCTTTCGCAAGGACTCGCGCAAGCTCGTCCTCACCGAAGGCGGCGATGTACTGCTCTCTTACGCGCGGCGCATCCTCGCCCTCAATGACGACGCGGTGCAGGCCCTCACGCGCTCCCGTGTTTCCGGCGACGTGAAGTTCGGCTCGTCACAGGATTTCGGCGAGTCGTGGATGCCCACGGTGCTCGCGCAATTCCGCAAGGCGCATCCCGAGGTGGGCGTCGAGATCCGCGTCGACGGCGGCACCAAGCTCGTCAACGCAGTGGATGCGGGCGAGATCGACCTCGCGCTCGCCCTCGGCCTGGGTGAGCGCGCGAACGCGATCTGCATCGGCCACCTGCCGCTGGTGTGGATCGCGCACCGCGACTTCGGGTGGAACAAGCGCGAGCCGCTGCCGCTCGCGCTCTTCACCTCACCGTGCCGTTTCCGCACCAAGGCCATCGCGGAGCTCGATGCCGCGGGCGTGCGCTGGAACATCGGCCTCACCTCGCCCAGCCTCTACGGCGTGTGGGCCGCGGTGAATGCCGGCCTCGGTGTCACGGTGCGAACCCCGGAAGGCCTGCTGCCCGAGCTGGAAGTGGTCGACCGCAAGTTCGGCCTTCCGAACCTCGGCAGCGTCGACGTCTCGCTCTATCTCGCGAAGGGCGCGCGTTCGCCCGCCGTCATGAACCTGGTGGAGCTGTTGCGCGAGCGGCTGGCGCAACGCATCGTCGAGCTCGATGCGCGCACGCCCAACGGGGTGATCGCGCGGCGCCCGGGGCGCTTCGGTGTCGTCGTAGGACGAAAGCGCGCGCCCGCGATCGCGGCGTAAGGCCCGTACGAGTTGTAACAAATGAATCCGGGAACCATCTCTTGGCCGTACAGGTCTGCAAGATATGGCCCTCTATCGCAGAAAACGAATCAAGGACCGCCGGAATGGAGCCCCGCCGCCCGGCTTCCCGCGCGAGAACCCCTACGGTCCCGCGCAGAGCTTCGAAAGCGCCGACAAAGCCCCCGACCCCATGCCGGATGGCGCGATCAACCCCGAGCACGCCACGCCGGGCGAAGTGAACAAGAAAACGCAGTAATTCCTTCCCGAAGCCGCGCGCGGGGCCGATGTTAGAGTCCCGCGGGTGAGATCCTTCGCGCTCGTCGCCCTCCTCGCCCTGCTCTGGGGCGGCTCCTACCCGCTGCTCAAGCTCGCCGTCGAGACGATCCCGCCGATGACGGTGGTCGCTATCCGCTCGCTCGTGGGCGGGCTTTTTCTCCTGGCGTTACTCGGGCCGCGCATTCGCCTCTTCGCCGACGTGAGCTCGGGCGCGTCGCTGCGGGCCCTTTCGATCCAGTCCGCGTTCAACTGCATCATTCCGTGGATCCTCGTCGCGCATGCGATGCGCGAGATCGACGCGGGGCTGGCGTCGATCCTGAATTCCCTCTCGCCGATCTTCATCTTCCTCATCACGGCGCTCATCACGCGGCATGAAGCGGTGACGGCGCGAAAGGGCGTGGGCGTGGTGCTCGGGTTGAGCGGCGTGCTCGCGATCGTGGGGCTCGATGCGCTCGAGAACGTCGGCACGAAGACGGTGGCGGAGCTGGCGTGCGTGGCGGGATCGCTGTCCTACGCGATCGCCGGCGTGATCGGCGTGCGCTTCGCGAAGGTCACACCGCTCGTGCCCGCGGCCGGGACAACGCTCCTCGCAGCGGCGGTGATGATCCCGCTCGCGTTGCTGCTGGAGCATCCGTGGAACGCGACGCCTTCGATGCGCTCGCTGCTCGCGGTGCTGGCGAGCGCGATCCTCTCGACGGGACTCGCGATGGTCGTCTACTTCAAGCTGCTCGCGACCGTGGGCTCGATCGCGATGTCGAGCCAGGCCTACCTCCGGATCGTGGTCGGCGTGGGGCTCGGCATCGCCTTCCTCGGCGAGCGGCCGACGACCAGCATGTGGATCGGCCTCTGTCTCGTGGTCGCGGGCGTGGTGGCGATGACGCTGCCGTCGCGCAAGCCCGCTTCCATCACGCGCCCGTCACCGTAACTTCCACCGGCACGTTGTTGCGCGTGGCGTGCGAGTACGGGCAGATCTGCTCGTGCGCCTCGAGCGCCAGCGCCCGGAGCTCCGCCGTGGGAATCGTCTTGTCCTCGACGGCAAGCTTTACCGAAAGGCCGAAGCCGCCGCCGTCACGCGGGCCGATGGACACGGCGCAGGTGATCGTGGCGCCGCTCGCGTTCTTCTTCTGCTTCTTCGCCACGAAGTCGAGCGCGCCGCCGAAACACGCTGCGTAGCCCGCGGCGAACAGGTGCTCGGGCGTGGCGGTGTCGGGCTTGCCGGGGCCGCCCATCTCCTTCGGCACGGAGAGATCGACGCTCACCATCCCGTCGCTCGACTGCGTGTGGCCGTTGCGGCCGCCGGTGGCGCTGGCGGTCGCGGTGTAGAGGGGCTTGATCGTGTCCATGGCGTGCTCCCGGGGAATGACGTCCAAAGTCTACTTCACCTTCACCGACACGAGAGTCGGACTCGTCCTGCGAACGGTACCGTCGGCGCGGAGTACTGTCAGTGAACGCAGCAACAATCAGTCACCGCAGGAGGAAGACCATGGAAACGAATCCCCAGAGCCACACCGAGCCGCGTCCCAACACCGATCGCCAGCACGACACGAACCACAGCGACGGCAAGCCGTGCAAGCCGGACGGCGAGGGCGAGGAAAGCTGCACGCCGCCGGATCGCCAGGGCAACGAGCGTCCGAAGGTGAGTGTCTTCGTGAACGGTTCCATCGCGCACAAGTGAGGCTTTAGAGGTCGGCCTCTAGGGACCCGGCGTAAACTGGGGGATGCCTAAATCCCCCGCACCCGACACGAATCCCCCCGTACCCGACAACGCCTTCCAGGCCCTCGGCCTGGATCCGCGCATCGTCGCCGCGCTGACCGCGCTGGGCTACGAAGAGCCCACCCCCATCCAGCAGCAGACGATCCCGCCCCTCATCGAAGGGAAGGATCTTCTCGGCCAGGCGGCCACTGGCACCGGAAAGACCGCCGCGTTCGCGCTGCCGATCCTGCAGCGCATCGTGAACGAGGGCCGCGTCGACGGCAGCCCGACGGCCGTCGTGCTCGTGCCCACGCGCGAGCTCGCCATGCAAGTGGCCGAGGCCGTGCATCGCTACGGCAAGTCCCTCGGCGTTCGCGTGCTTCCTGTTTACGGCGGCCAGCCGATCGGCCGGCAGCTTCACGCCATGCGAGCCGGCGTGGATGTCGTGATCGCAACGCCGGGCCGTGCGTTGGACCACCTGCGCCGGGGCAGCCTGCAGATGGGGGGCGTGCGCATCGTGGTGCTCGACGAAGCCGACGAGATGCTCGACATGGGCTTCGCCGAGGACATCGAGGCGGTGCTGAAGGAATCGCCGGCCACGCGCCAGACGGTGCTCTTCTCCGCGACGATGCCGCCGCGCATCGAAGCCATCGCCAAGCGCAACCAGCGCGAGCCGGTGGTGAGGATCCGCATCGCGAAGGCGCCGGTGAAGGCCGGCGAGGCGCCGAAGGTCCGGCAGCAGGCTTATCTCATTCCGCGCTCGTCGAAGATGACCACGCTCGGCCGCGTGCTCGACCTCGAGTCGCCGGCCGCCGCGATCGTCTTCTGCCGCACGCGCACCGAGGTGGACGAGCTCTCCGAGACGCTCTCGGCGCGCGGCTACAAGGCCGAAGCGCTGCACGGCGGCATGACGCAGGAGGCGCGGGACAAAGTGATGCGCCGCGTGCGTTCGGGTGACTCCGAGCTGCTGATCGCCACCGACGTCGCGGCTCGCGGCCTCGACATCGACCGCCTCACGCACGTCATCAACTACGACCTGCCCGCGGAGCCCGAGGCTTATGTGCACCGCATCGGCCGCGTCGGACGTGCGGGACGTGAAGGTGTCGCGATCACGTTCGTCGAGCCGCGCGAGCATCACGGGCTTCGCAACATCGAGCGCCTCACCAAGCACAAGATCGACATCGCCAAGGTTCCGACCGCGGCGGACCTCAAGGCCCGCAAGCTCGAGCTCACGCTGGTGGCCTTGCGCGAAGCGCTGGTGACCGACGATAACGAGCACTATCGCGTCGCCGTCGATTCGCTCTCGGGCGACTACGATCCCGTCCAGATCGCGATGGCCGCGGTGAAGCTCTATCACCAGGCCACGGTGGGTGAAAGCGAGAACGAGCCGGACGTGGTCGATGTTCCGACGCCTCCGCCGCGCAATCCGTGGAGCGGCGACAAGCCCTCCAAGCATCCGTACCGCGCGCACGACAAGGCCTCGAGCGACGGCTCTTCGCCGCTGCGCCGCGGCAAGGGCGGCCCCAATCTCGACATGACCCGCATCTTCATCGGCGCGGGCCGCGAGTCGGGCGTGCGTCCGCAGGATCTCGTCGGCGCCATCGCCAACGAGGCCGGTGTCGCGGGGAGCCTCATCGGCGCGATCCAGATCACCGACCGCTTCTCGCTGGTGGAAGTGCCGGCGGACACGGCCGACCAGGTGATCAAGGCCCTCGGCAAGAGCACCCTTCGCGGCAAGAAGGTCCCAGTCCGCCGAGACAAGTCCGACTGACCGAATAAGGGTCAGACCCTCTTTCCGCGAAAAATAGGGTCTGACCCTAATTTCTTGTATACAACGGAAGTGTGCGGTAGCATGGGTTCGAGACTCCCATGCCTACCTCTCCCGAAATCGCGCAGCGCATCGTCGAAGCGATCCTCTCGGAGAAGCTCGCGCCCGGCTCGCGGCTGGGCGAACAACCCCTCGCAGACCTCTTCAAGGTGAGCCGCACGCTGGTGCGGGAGGCGCTGATGCGCCTCGCCGCCCGCGGCATCGTCACCGTCAACGCCCGGCGCGGCTGGTTCGTGCTGCAGCCCTCGGAGGCGGAAGCGCGCGAAGCCTTCGAAGCCCGACAGGTGATCGAGACGGGGCTGCTGCGCCAGTTGAAATCCCTCCCGCCGGCAAGCCTCAAGCGCCTGCGCGGCCACATCTTCAAGGAGAAGCAGGCGATCAAGTCCGGCGACGTCGGCACGCGCAGCTACCTCCTCGGCGATTTCCACGTGTGCCTGGCCGAGACGCTCGGCAACTCGCTGCTCGCCGACACGCTGCGCGACCTCACGGCACGAACCACTTTGATCTCGATGCTGTACCAGTCCACGCACCAGGCGGAGCAATCGTGCCGCGAGCACGAGGAGATCGTCGCGGCGCTCGCCAAGGGCGAGATGGCCCGCGCCGAGCGCCTGATGCGCGCCCATATCGGCGCGGTGGAAGCCGGCATCGACGTATCCGCGGCACCCGACCCATTAGAGAAGCTGCGCGAGGCCCTGAAGCCCGTCGCCGCTCACGAGCAGCCCCTCGGCAGGAAGAGACTCCCGAAATCCCCAGCCCAGGAGACTCGCTCATGAAGCTCGCACACATCGCCGTCGCATTGGTGGCCGCGGCCACGCTCGCCACACTCCCCGCCCGCGCCGAGTTGGACGACGTCAAGAAAGCCGGCGTCCTCAAGGTCGCCGTCCCGCAGGACTTCCCGCCCTTCGGCACCGTCGGCCCCGATCTCAAGCCGCTCGGCTACGACATCGACGTCGCCGAGATGCTCGCCAAGGACCTCGGCGTGAAGGTGGAGCTGGTGCCGGTCACGAGCGCCAACCGCATCCCGTACCTCACGACGAAGAAGGTCGACCTCGTCATCTCGAGCCTCGGCAAGAATCCGGACCGCGAGAAGGTCATCGATTTCTCGACGGCCTACGCGCCCTTCTACAACGGCGTCTTCGGCGCGGCGGACCAGAAGGTCACCAAGGTCGAGGAGCTCGCGGGCAAGTCGGTCGGCGTGACGCGCGGCTCGGTGGAAGACCTCGAGCTCACGAAGATCATCCCGGCCTCGGCCACGGTGAAGCGCTACGAGGACAACAACGGCACGATCTCCGCCTTCCTCTCGGGGCAGGTCGACGTCATCGCGACGGGCAACGTCGTGGCCGCAGCGATCCTCGCGAGGAACCCGCCGAAGCGCCCCGAAGTGAAGTTCCTCATCAAGAACTCGCCGTGCTACGTGGGCTTGAACAAGGGCGAGCCGAAGCTGCTCGCCGCCGTGGATGCCGCCATCGCCAAGGCCAAGGCCGACGGGCGCCTCGCGAAGATCTCCCAGAAGTGGCTGGGGACGGGGTTGCCGGCAGACTTGTAAGGCCACTCCCATGGCCTACACGTTCGATTTCGTCGACGTCTTCAAGTACACCGACGTCCTCGCGAAAGGGGTCGTGCTCACGGTCACGCTGATCGGCGTGGGCGGGACGCTCGGCATCGCGGTGGGAATCTTCGGGGCTTGGGCGCGCGGCTATAGCCGGCTGCCGTGGCTGGATTGGATCGTCGGGGCGTATGTCGAGCTGGTGCGAAACACGCCCTTCCTGATCCAGCTCTTCTTCATCTTCTTCGGATTGCCGAGCCTGGGCGTGAAGCTGACCGAGCTGCAGGCGGCGCTGATCGCGATGGTGTTCAACCTCGGCGCCTACTCTACCGAGATCATCCGCGCGGGTATCGAGTCGATCACGCGCGGCCAGCTCGAGGCGGGCGCGAGCCTCGCGATGTCGCGGCTGCAGGTCTTCAAGCACGTGGTGCTTGGGCCCGCGCTGCAGAAGATCTGGCCCGCGCTCACGAGCCAGCTCGTGATCGTGATGTTCGGCTCGGCGGTGTGCTCGCAGATCGCCGTGGAGGAGCTCACGTTCGCGGCGAACTTCATCCAGTCGCGCAACTTCCGCGCCTTCGAGGTGTACTTCGTGGCGACCGGCGTGTATCTCGTCCTCGCGATCGTGCTGCGGCAGGCGATGCGCGGGCTGGGTGCGTGGCTCGTCTTCGGGAGGCGCTCGCCATGATGGAGTTCACCCTCTGGGACGTGGTGAGGAACCTCCTGCTCGCCGCACGCTGGACGATCGCGCTCTCGCTCACGGCGTTCGTGCTGGGCGGCATCGTCGGGCTGCTGGTGCTCTTCGCGCGCGTGTCGAAGTCGAAGGGCCTGCGCGTGGGGGCGATCGGCTTCATCGAGCTCTTCCAGGGCACGCCGTTGCTGATGCAGCTCTTCCTCGCGTTCTTCGGCCTCTCGCTGCTGGGGCTGCAGACCTCGCCGTGGGTGGCCGCGGCGCTCGCCCTCACGTTCTGGACCGCGGCGTTCCTCGCCGAGATCTGGCGCGGCTGCGTGGAGTCGATCCCGCGCGGGCAATGGGAAGCGTCGGCGAGCCTCGCGATGGGCTACCTGCAGCAGATGCGCTACGTGATCCTGCCGCAGGCGTTGCGCGTGACCATCGCGCCGACGATCGGGTTCTCCGTGCAGGTCGTGAAGGGCACGGCGCTCGCCTCGATCATCGGCTTCGTCGAGCTCTCGAAGGCGAGCACGATGATCACCAACGCGACCTTCAAGCCGTTCACCGTGTATGCGGTGACGGCCCTCCTCTATTTCGCGCTCTGCTGGCCGCTGTCGGCCTGGAGCCGGCGCCTCGAAAGGAAGCTCGGTGGCTCTCATCTCCATTGAAGGGTTGCACAAGCGCTTCGGCACCAACGAAGTGCTGAAGGGCATCGACCTCTCCATCGAAGCGGGCGAGGTCGTGGCCATCATCGGCAAGAGCGGCTCGGGCAAGAGCACGCTGCTGCGCTGCCTGAACGGGCTCGAGGCCTACCAGTCGGGGAAGATCACGGTGGAGAACACGCCCGTCACGCAAGACGAGACGGACCTCCGCACGCTTCGGCTGCGGGTCGGCATGATCTTCCAGCAGTTCAATCTCTTTCCGCATCTTTCCGCCGGGCGCAACGTCATGCTGGCGCCGATGATCGTGAAGGGGACGTCGGAGGCTGAAGCGAAGACCACGGCGCAGAAGGTGCTGGACCGCGTCGGGCTGGGGCACAAGTTCGATGCCTTCCCGGACCAGTTGTCGGGTGGCCAGCAGCAACGGGTGGCGATCGCACGGGCATTGGCGATGGAGCCGCGGGCGCTGCTGTGCGACGAGATCACCTCGGCGCTCGATCCGGAGCTCGTGAACGAAGTGCTGCAAGTGGTGAAGAGCCTCGCCGCCGACGGCATGACGCTCGCGATGGTCACGCACGAGATGCGATTTGCGCGCGATGTCTGTGATCGGGTCATCTTCATGCACCTCGGAAAAGTCCACGAGATCGGGCCGCCGGAGGATGTGTTCGCCAACCCGAAGACGCCCGAGCTCCAGCAGTTCCTCGGCCAGCTGAATTGAAGTTCGGCACGCGGATCCTCGCGCAGGCCGACCGGCTCGCGTCCTTCAGCGAAGACGAAGGCCGCCTCACGCGCACCTACCTCACGCCGCGCCATCGGGAAGCAGGCGAACAGATCGCGGTGTGGATGCGCGAGGCGGGAATGGAGGCAGGCTTCGATGCGCTGGGCAACGTGGTCGGCCGCTATGCCGGGGATCGTCCCGATGCGCCCGCGGTCGCTACCGGCTCGCACATGGATACGGTCGTCGATGCCGGACGGTATGACGGGATCTTCGGAATCCTCACGGCCATTGCTTGCGTGCGAGACCTCCATGCCCGTGGGAGGCGGCTGCCGTTTGCTTTCGAGGTGGTCGCGTTTTGCGACGAGGAAGGCGTGCGGTTCGGCGTGACGTTGATCGGCAGCCGTGCGCTGGCGGGGCGATTCGAGCCTTCCATGCTGGAGGCGCGCGATCGCGATGGGGTGACGCTTCGCGATGCGCTCATCGCTTTCGGGGGCGATCCCGATGTAATTCCGTCGCTGCAGAGGAAGGGCCTCGCCGCCTTCGTCGAGTCGCACATCGAGCAGGGGCCCGTATTGCTGGATGAAGGGCTGCCCGTCGGCGTGGTGACATCGATCGCGGGGGCGGGCCGGGCGCGGGCGCGCGTGACGGGCATGGCGGGACATGCGGGCACGGTTCCGATGCCCGGGCGGCGCGATGCGCTCACCGCGGCGTCCGAGATGGCGCTCGCCGTTGAATCCCTGTGCGGCTCGCGGCCGCAGGAGCTCGTGGGTACGGTCGGCAAGTTCGCCGTCGCGGGCGGCGGCGCGGTGAACGTGATCCCCGGCTCGGTGGAGTTCACCGTGGACCTGCGCTCGGGGGAGGACACCGTGCGCCGGCGGGCGATGGCGGATCTCGAGAGCCACCTGCACGAGATCGCGCGGCGCCGCGGCGTGACGCTCGCGTGGGAGCCGTTCTTCGAGATGAAGGCGATGCCGTGCGATGCGGGCCTGCAATCCGCGTTGGCCTCGAGCATCGCGGCGCACGGCGTGAAGGTGCGCCACCTGCCCAGCGGGGCGGGCCACGACGCGATGGAGCTCGCGCACATCGCACCGATGGCGATGCTCTTCGTGCGCTGCGGCGCCGGCGGCATCAGCCACAACCCGCTCGAAACCATGACCGCCGAGGATGCGGAGATCGCGACCTCGGTGCTGCTGCATTTCCTGGAGAACTTCCGGCCATGACTCAACTGGACGCGCTCGTCGACGCGCGCTTCGAAGAATCCGTCGCCTTCCTGCGCGAGCTGGTGCGCATGCCCAGCGATACGCCGCCCGGCGACAACGCGGGCCACGCGGAGGGCACCGCGAAGCTGCTGGAGAAGATGGGCTTCGCGGTCGAGCGCCACGTCGTCCCGGCCGATCTCGTCGCCAAGCGCGGCATGAAGTCCGTGACCAACCTCGTGGTGCGCCATCGCTTCGGCCCCGGCCCCGTGATCGCGCTGAATGCGCATGGTGACGTCGTGCCGCCGGGCGATGGCTGGACCAA